>NZ_JBJIAB010000001.1:0-413988 GCF_045310795.1 Candidatus Clostridium helianthi | reverse complement strand
GAAAAGTAAATCTCTATAGTTTTGATTTATATTTTAATATATTTCTCCGAAGGAGCGTGGCGCAGCCACTTTTTTATTGTCTAGGAAAGTATAGAATTTTTTGATTTTGAAAGCCAGTGATACCAATGGGGTATAAGGATATTGACCTGTAAAAAATGGTATAAAGAAAGAGCGTGGCGCAGCCACTTTTGTTCTTCTTTAGGAATTTATATTCCAGTAAAATTGAGGGTATAACCTAAAAAGGTTGATTTTTAATTTTTTCTATCAAAAATAAATATAAATTTGTCAATTTAAATGAGAATGTGATAATAAATAAGAAGATTTATTAAAATATTGCTAATAAATATGACTAATGTCAAAAAATATCATTTTTGAGCATAGTTTCATAAAAAGAATATAAAATGAGATATTTTGGCATATTTTGCGATATAATATGAGTTGAAGTTAATTATGAGGTGGGGGAAAATATGCATAAAGCACAAAGTCAAATTAAATCAGTAAGTATAAGGTTATACTTACTGATTACAATTGCTATGTTAGCAATAATACCAGTAGTTATTTTAGGTATCATTTCTACAACGACATCAAGGAGGAGTAATGAAAAGAGTTTTGATGAAAATAGAACTTTACTCTCAAATATAGGACAGGAAATAATAAATAATAAGATTACATATTATGAAGATACATTGAAAACATTAATTGAGAATAATAATTTTAATATTGAAGAATCACCATATAATAAATTGAATGGAGATATGAAATTAATTAAGAAGACTGATGAAAGTATTTTAAATATATATTATTCAGACAACACTGGAAAAGTATTTCAAATACTTGATAGTAAATTGCCAGATGATTATAACGCTACAGAAAAATCCTGGTTTAAAGAGACTATAGAGAATCCGAATAAATATATTATTCATAGTCCTTATCAAGATAAAATAACTGGAAAAAGCGCAATAACAATATATAAGGCTGTGATTAAAAATAATGTACCGGTAGGCGTTATGGCTATAGATGTAGAGCTAAGTGAACTAGCAGATCAGTTATCAAGTATAAAATACGGACAAACCGGAGAGTTTATTATTACTGATAAAGATGGTGTAGTTATTTCTGACAATGACAAAACTAAAATTGCTGGAACAGAGCCAACTGAATACAATTGCTGGAATCAGATATCAACTGGTGATAAAGGTAAAATCAAATTCAATTATAATAATAGTACATATGAGGGGTATTTTGAGACCTCGGAACTTACTGGATGGAAGTTAATACTAAAAATCCCATCTAGTGAGCTAAGGAAATCAGAAAATGATTCAACTATAGCATCAATTATAATTATATTTGCAATAGCGGTAATTACATTAATTATAACTATGGCTATTGCTAGAAGAATAAGTAAAGGAGTAAATTCCTTAAAAGATGGAATGGAAAGAACTGCGAATGGAGAATTTAACAAAGAAATTATTATAAATAATCATATTCGCGAATTTATAATTCTAGAAAATAGTTTTAATAAAATGCAGAAAAATATTGCAAAATTAATTAAGAGTGTTGATAATTCGGCAATAAATGTTAATAAAAATGCTATAAATTCAGTTAGTATGAGCAAAGAAGTAGCAATGTCGATGAATCAGGTAAGTGAGACAATAAATCAAATATCAAGTGGAACTATGGAGTCTTCTAACAATTTAGAAATGATATCACACAGCATGGACTTACTATCTCAATCTATGAATAAGATAGAAGAAGCGACTGAAAGTGTAAATGGTATGGCAATAAAAGCAAATGATTTAGGTAAAGATGGAATAAAGATTGTAAAGACCGTTATAAATAAATCATATGAAACTAAAAAAAGTACTGAATCAGTAAAAGATGTTGTAAGTGAAGTTTCGGAAAGTATAATGAAAATAGGCACCATGAATAAGGCAATAAGTGCGATTACAGAGCAAACAAATCTTTTAGCCTTAAATGCAGCAATAGAAGCAGCTAGAGCAGGAGAAGCAGGAAAGGGATTTGCAGTAGTCGCTGATGAAATAAGAAAGCTTGCAGAAGAGACATCAGTTTCAGCCAAACAAATAGATGAAATAATAAAAGAAATAAAAAGTAAATCAGAATTAGCAGTTGACAGGGTATTAGAAACAAGTGGAACAGTAGATGATCAAGAGCATGCAGTTAAAGAATCAGAAGTGATATTTACAGAAATAGTAACAGCTATAGAAAGTTTAACAGAAAAGGTGAGTAAAATAGCTGAAGGTGTGAGCACCATAAATAATATGAAGGATGATGTAGTTGAAAAAGTAGAAAACTTATCAGCGATATTAGAAGAAACAGCATCGGGAACAGAGGAAGTTTCAGCGACAGTACAAGAAGTGACAGCATCAACAGATAGCTTTGTTGATAATTTTAATAATCTAAAAGATATGGCTGAGGAATTAAAAGAAAAGATAGAAGAATTCAAGCTATAAGAATATAAAATCATTATGATATACATGTTGTAATGCCAATGCACATTTTACAATTCACAATTACGGCTAAAACTCTTGCAATATATATGTTGCAATAATAAATTTGCATTTAAAATTCTAGTTAGCAAAGTGATAAATTAATAGGCAAATGTAGAAACTCAATTACAAAATATATATTTAATGTTTAATGAAATATAAAGGATTGTTGCAAAATGCAATGGTCCTTTTATAATTAAAAACAAGGTTTAATTAGCAAATAGTTAGTGTCATATACAACTTAGGTTTCATATAATGTTATATTTTAAGAAAGGTGAGTATGTATGAAAAATAACCTTAGGTTTGATACTAATGGCAAGTTTAAAATCGTTCAATTTACGGATATACACGAAGGACCAAGCAGAGACAAATCAATAAATCTTATGAATAAGATATTAGATTACGAAAAACCCAATATGGTTATATTATCAGGAGATATTATTGATGGAAAATGTCAAACAGCAGAAGATGTAAAAAAAGCTATAAATCATATAGCGGAGCCAATGGAAAATAGAAATGTACCTTGGTGTATAGTTTTTGGTAATCATGATGATGAACATAATATGATGACAAAAGAAGAAATGATGAATTTATATATGAGCTTTGAACATAATCTGAGTCAAGTGGGGTATAAAACTTTTGATAGGATAGGTAATTATAATCTTATTGTAGAAAGTTCAAAAGATAAAACTCCTAAATTTAATATATATATGATGGATTCAGGAAAATACGCTCCTGCCATTATTGGAGGATATGATTGGATAAAACTTACTCAAATATGGTGGTATAAAAAAACAGCAATAAATTTGAAGAAAAAATATAAAAGATTAATACCAGCGCTTATGTTCTTTCACATACCTTTAAAGAAGTTTAAAAAGGCATGGGAGACTGGATTAGTAAATGGTGAAAGGCTTGAAGATGAGAGCTGTGCCAAGATAAATTTATGCCTATTTAACAAAATAGTTAAAATTGGTGATGTGAAAGGTATATTTGTAGGGCATGATCATTTTAATAATTACTGTGCTGTTTTAGATGAGGTCAAGATTGGGTATGCAGGATATACTGGCTATGGAGGATATGGAGATGATAAAATTCCTCGTGGTGCAAGAGTATTTTTAATCAATGAAGAGAATCCAGCTGATTTTAAAACTTGGACAAGAAGAGAGTTTGATAAAGAACTTAAAAAGTAAACTTTATAAAAAATAATTTTAGGAGATATATTTTCATGAGTCAGTATATGTATAGAACCGCAAAATTTATTGATTTTTAAGTGAATTTATTCTCATAGTGATAAGAAAAAAATTTATAATATATTTTAATTTATGAATATATATTATAGAATAAATGGAATTATATTGAATTATACGATTAAATAATATCCATTTTTACAATATTATAACCTAAATTTACTATATATAAGTTGAAAAATGTTGTAAAAGATGTAATAATAGAATAAAAATGAAAAAATATAATATCAATAGGCACACTTATTGAAAAATAGGGTCGCAAAGCTATGAGTCTAAGGAGAAATTTAATTTTCTATGATTGTCAGGTTGCCAAAATGTATCTATGAATAATAAATTTTATATTTTAATTTTGGTGTCCACAATTATGTAGACACCATTTTTGTGCTCTTAAAACTTACAATAAGAAAGATATTTTTATTATTTTTTTCATGTGCAAAGTATTTGCTGCTAGAGATTCGAAGTTTGAATTATAAATAATATTAAAGGATTAGAAGGGGAGTGGAGAAGGCTAATAAAATATAATCATGGTAATTAGTAGCAAAACTAAAATAAGTTGGACAAACAGTTAAACTTAATGTTGTTTATAAAATCGCATTAAAATTTTGACTATAAAGGAGGCGAGAAGATTATTTTTTGCGGTTTTAATAATCTGAAACGATATGAGTAAAATAGACGAATTATTAAATGAAATAGAAGTTATAGTAAAACAAGGGATAAATAAAGAGGGCGTAATAGAAATTTTAAATTCTCTAAAATGTTATTTTCCATACGAAATATTAGATGAAATGAAATTATATGGGGACTATTTACCTAAAAATAATGAATTAGAATTTTCAGAAGAAAAAAGATATCTTCATTTTTTATGGGATGTACTAGATAAATCACCTATGTGCTTAATTGCCAATTTTGCTATTCCTTATAGACAGATATTAGCAAAAAAATTATTTAAGTCATGCGGAAAGAATTTTATAGCTGAAGAAAATGTACGTTTCAATGTTCCTGACAATATAGAAATAGGAGATAACGTATTTATGAACAAAGGTGCTTTCCTAGATTCAAAAGGTGGAATAACAATAGGTAACTCAGTAGGAATTGGCGAAGGCGTTACAATTTTTACTCATTCTCATGAGGAGCATGAACATGAATTAAGGACATATGCAAAAGTAGTAATTAAAGATTACGCTAAAATATATTCTAATTCAACTATATTGCCTGGAGTAACAATTGAAAAACAAGGAATAGTAGCAGCTTGTTCTTTAGTCGGTAAAAATGTTGAAAAAAATGAGTTGGTAGCGGGTATACCAGCAAAGGCTATGAGAGAGAGAAAAACATTAGATAGAAATCAGGAAGAATTAAAACATATATGGTTGCATAACGGTGAGTTTCAAGATTAAAAAATTTGTACACCTTAAGGAGGAAATGATTAATCATGAGAATATCATTTAAATCAAAGTTAATGGTAATAATATTGCCGCTAGTAATAGTTGGATTGCTATCGCTGACAGGATTTGCATATATTAATTTTAGGAGCATCATAGAAAGCGAATTAGTGAATTCCATGTCATTAAGAACAACAGAAGCAACTGGTCATATTAATACATGGCTGACGAGTAGAATGGCAGAAGTTCAAGAAACAGCTCAAAGCCCAGTGCTTAAGCAAGTTTTGGAAAAAAATCCTGGTTTAAATTTAAATAGCACAGATGGATCATTAAACATAATAGATGATTTAAATTTATCAAGATTTAATTTTATTAAAAATACATATCCAGACGAATATGCAGCAGTGCATATACTAAATAGCCTAGAGCCTAGTGAATGGAGTAACGCTGATAGTTTGAATAAGCTACAAGCGAGATTTTATAATGTAAGCAATGGAAAATTTGCAACTGCTAATTGGGCTAAAGGTGCTGCAACAGAAGCTTCAGAAAGATATTCAAAGACAAATGGCGTTCCTTATGATGCAATATTTAAGCCTACATATTCTGAAGCTTATGATAAGAATGTTGTAATGATGGTTGCATGGAATAAAGATGCACAAGGAAAAGTTACAGCAGGAGCTGCCTCAAGTTTGGCTATTGAAGCAGTAGAAAATCAAGTGAAAAATCTAAAATATGGTCAAAAAGGTTACGGAATATTATTAGGAAGTGACGGAACTTTTATAGTTCATCCAAATAAAGATTGGGCCATGAAAGAGAAAATAAATACAGTTAACGATTCAGATCTTACTAAACTTAATGAAGCCATTCAAGGTGATAAACCAGGAGTTTTTAAATTTGGAAGTGGATCTGAGAAAAAAATTGCATTCTATGCAAAGTCACCGATTTCTGGGTGGACAGTTATAAATGTTGTTTATGAGGATGAACTTTTTGCTTCATCTAATCATTTGATACTAATTATGATTGGGATAGTTATAGCCATTATCGTAATTTTATCAGCAGCTATATTTACAGCAGCAACTAAGTTGATCAAACCTTTAGTACGCCTTAATGAGTTCGCGGAAGTTATATCTACTGGAGACTTAAGTGGTTCAATAGAAGTAAAATCCAAAGATGAATTTGGAAATCTTGCTACAGCGTTTAATCATACAATAGAAGCATTAAGAGGCATAATTACAGATATAAATAATGAATCATCAAAGGTAAATGAAGTTTCAACTAATCTTGCAAATTCATGTGATGATAGCATTAAGGTTACTGGAGAAGTTGCTAAAGCAATACAAGTGATAGCAGAAAATACAACTGAGCAGTCAAGACAAGTGACTTTAGCTAGCGAGAAAACAATTGAAATGGAAGAAGTAAGTAGAGTTGTTGTTAATAAATGTAATGATATGCTTGAAACAGCTGAAGAATCACATAACATAAGTGCGGTTGCTTTTGAAGCTGTGGATAAAGCTGTTGAAAGTATGAAGTTAATTGTTGAAAACAATAAAACCAATTTAGAAGAAAGTAAAATGTTACTTGAGAGATCAAATGAAATTGGTAAGATTGTTGAAGTTATAACTAACATTGCAAGTCAGACTAATTTACTTGCTTTAAATGCAGCAATAGAAGCTGCTAGAGCAGGAGAGCAAGGAAAGGGATTTGCCGTAGTTGCAGATGAAGTAAGAACCCTTGCGGAACAATCTGCTACTGCTGCTAGTCAGATTTCGGCTTTAATAAGTGGAATACAAAATCAAATTGAGACTATTAGTAATAGTATGGATGAAGGTTCTCAGGAAATTACTGTTGGTATGGAAACGGCATTAAAGGCTGAAACTCATTTTGATAATATAGAAAAAGCAATAAGAAACATTTTTGATGTAGTTCGAGATGTATATAATTCTACGGAATCTATGATTAAAACAGCAAAAGATACAGTGGCAGAAATGCAAGAAACATCAATTATATCAGAACATACAGCATCAGCAACAGAAGAGGTATCAGCATCTGCTGAAGAACAGGCTGTTACTATGGACGAAATAGGAGATTCAGCTAATCAATTAGCGAAATTGGCTCATAGATTAAATGAGTTAGTATCTAGATTTAAAATAAGCAAATAAGGATAAAAAATAACAGTAAGACCCTAGAATTATTAGTCTTACTGTTATTTTTTTATTATTTAGAAATTTATATTCCATTAAAATCTGCGGATAACTTAAAAAGTTTGATTGAATAGCTTCGGTATTTTTAAAAGAAATTTTTTGCCTGCGATTTTTTTATAAGTTAAAAGTATAAGATTAATTAATACTATACCTTTTAGAAAACACATATATTATTTCATATCTGTTAATATATTTTTCATTTTATTAAACTGGTTACTAATATCACTATCTGGCTTTTTAGTTAAAAGACTAACAATAATTACAGATAGAAGTGATAATGAAAAGCCTGGAATCATTTCATATAGAAAACTAGATAAGCCTAAAACAATCCATAAAATAACTGTTACACCACCAACAATCATTCCAGATAAAGCACCCCATTTAGTCATTCTTTTCCAGTATAGACTTAATAGAAGAACTGGACCAAAAGATGAACCAAAACCAGCCCATGCTTGGCCAACAATATCTAAAATAGTCTTATTTGGAAGGTATGCAAGTACTGTGGCAAATGCTGCTACGACTAATACAGCTAATTTACCTATTACCATTTGTTGTTTTTCGGAAGCTTCTTTATTAAAGAAAGCTAGATAAAAATCTTTTGTAATAGAACTTGAACAAACTAAAAGCTGAGATGAGATAGTACTCATAATAGCAGCTAGTACTGCAGATAATATAATTCCTGTAATAAATGGATGAAACAATATATCACCAAGGCGAAGAAATACTGTTTCAGGATCGCTTAATGGAGTGTTATGTTCAGTAAAATATACAAGACCTATAATACCACTTACAACAGCGCCTAAAAGACCTATTGCCATCCATCCAATACCAATTCTTCTCGCTGACTTTAACTCTTTTGCAGATTTTATTGCCATGAAACGAACGATAATGTGTGGCTGTCCAAAATACCCTAACCCCCAGGCTAGAAGGCTAATAATACTAGCTATACTAGTCCCTCTAAATATATCAAATAATTTAGGATCAATGGCTTTTACTTTATTAACAAATGTGCCTGGATCTACACCTATATTCATATATGCTACAACTGGAACTGTAACTAAACATATAAACATTAAAGTTCCTTGGAAGAAGTCAGTAAGACTAACCGCTAAGAATCCACCATAATACGTATAAAGAACAACAACAGATAGAGTAACGACTACACCCATTGTATAAGTTAGCTTATATGTATCAACGAATAATTTTCCTCCAGCTACAAGGCCTGATGAAACATAAAGAATAAAGAAAACAAGTATTACTATACCAGATACGAGTCTAAGTATGTTCGATTTGTCTTTAAAACGATTTTCTAAGTAGTCTGGAATTGTCATAGAGTCATTTGCAATTTCTGTGTAGACTCTAAATCTTGGAGCCAGTAGAAGGTAGTTAAAGTACGCACCTACGGTTAAACCAATTCCTATCCAAATGTTAGATATACCAGTTAGGTAAACTGCTCCAGGAAGTCCCATAAGCATCCAACCGCTCATATCACTTGCGCCTGCTGATAATGCTGTAACAAGAGGTCCGAGTCCCCTTCCTCCTATCATATAATCTGAAAGATTAGATGTTTTTCTGTAAGAGTAGTATCCTATTGTAAGCAAAATAAGTAAATATACTCCTATTGCTATAATGGACCATAGTTTCATATTAAATTCCCCTTTCATAATATACAAAATAATAATGCTAGTAAAAGAATTATGTATAATTAATTTTTAATAAAAATAATAAGGATATATTATCATATTATTTGAAAAAGAACAAATTAATTAAAAAGATAGTATGATTTGCACAATATTTTTGAATTAATACTAAAACCTAAACATTAAGAACATTATTACGATAATATTTACTTGAAAATAATAAAGCTTAGTAGATTACAAGGAATATTTATGTATATTGAGTAAGGATTATGAAAAATTTTCTATATTTTGAAGTAAATTTAGTTTATTATGTTGAATATGCATACAAAAGATGCAATAATTATATAAAAAGTAATATATTGAATAACATCAATGTAACAATCTAAATAATAAAAATTGGAATCAGATTAAAAATAATTAGTTATAGGCATAATTATTTTATTGAAAAAGATTTTAATTATTAATTTGTATATATAATAATGAAATATTTTTAAAATTGTGAAAAAAAAGGAGGGAAAAGATTACTTTTATAGTTTTAGTAATCATATGAAGCATGGATAAGATAGATGAATTGTTAGCAAAAATAGAATCTAGGTTGGATAAAGGAGTAAATAAAGAAGTAGTAATAGAAATATTGAATTTTATAAAATGTCCTTTTCCTTTTGAGATATTAAACGAGATTAAATTATATGGTGATTATTTACCTAAAAATAGAGAATTGGGATTTTCGGATGAAAAGAGATATGTTCACTTTTTATGGGATGTATTAGATAAGTCTCCAATGTGTCTAGTAGCTAATTTTGCTATTTATTATAGACAAATATTAGCAAAAAGGTTGTTTAAGTCCTGTGGAAAGAACTTTGTAGCAGAGGAAAATGTACGTTTTAATGTTCCTGATAATATAGAAATAGGTGATAATGTTTTTATAAACAGAGGAACGTACATTGATTCAAAAGGTGGGGTAGTAATTGGTAACTCTGTTGGAATAGGTGAAAGAGCTATGATATTTACTCACTCTCATGCAGAACATGATCATTCTATAAGGACTTATGAACCAGTAATAATAGAAGATTATGCTAAGATATATTCAAGCGTAACTATATTAGGAGGAGTAACAATTGAGAAGCAAGGTATAGTAGGAGCATGCTCACTAGTGAATAGAGATGTAAGGAGAAATACTGTAGTGGTGGGAACTCCTGCACGAGAATTAAGAAACAGAAGAAATCTTAATAGAAATGGTGAGGAACTAGCACTTAGGTTCGGATAATATATACTTTAGAATTTCAAATTTAACATATAAACTTGAAATCAAACTTTAGTAGTGCTTTAAAAAAGTATAGAATCGTAAAAATATTTTTTTCACAATTCTAGATATGTTTAGAACTCTTATATAAATATAATTGTAGCAGTAAACTATATGTGAAAACTAATATATTATTGAAGCTGTCACAAAATAAATTCTTGATACAATATATTGATTTTATAATTATAAAATCAATATATTGTAGTGGTCTATTTATTTTGTAATAGCTTTTTTGTTATTTAATCATAATTTGAAAGATGAAAATAACTAAATAATGAAGGGTAAATAATAAAATTTTAACAGTTAATTATTCATGTGCTGCAAACAGATATTAGAACAATCTTTGATTAAATATCATATGATACATCATAAAACAGTATTAGGAGATGCTTTATTTAATGAAGAAAAAGTTAAAAGTGTTAACTGCTTTATTGATTTCGAGTGTAACTGCCATATCTATGTTTGGCTGTAGTAGTAATAATAAAACTAAGGAAGGTAAAGTAACTGTACGTTTAAATGAAGTTACACGTTCAGTTTTTTACGCTCCTATGTATGTTGCAATGAAAGAAGGATATTTTGCAGAGAATGGAATCGAAATTGATTTGCAAACAGGACAAGGTGCTGATAAAACTATGCAGGCTGTTTTAAGCAAATCGGCAGACATTGGTTTTTGTGGACCAGAACAAACTATTTACATTAATAATCAAGGAAGAGAAGATTACCCGATACTTTTTGGACAGCTTACCCAAAAAGATGGTTCCTTCGTGGTTGGACGAACTAAGGAAGACAATTTTAAGTGGCAAAATATTAAAGGGAAAAATATTATAGGAGGAAGACCGGGTGGTGTTCCTGAAATGGCTTTTGAGTATGCTATGAAACACAATAATATTAATCCTAAAACAGATGTCAATATGGTAAATAATATAGATTTTGCTGCAACTGCAGGTGCATTTAAAGGCGGTACAGGTGATTATGTGGCTCTCTTTGAACCTACAGCTTCTGCAATTCAGAAAGAAGGAACTGGATATATTCTTGCATCTGTTGGTGAAGAATCAGGATTAATTCCTTATACTTGTTATTTTACAACAAAATCTTATATGGATAAAAATCCACAAGTAATACAAGGGTTTACAAATGCTATCTATAAAGGTCAGCAGTGGTTTTTTAGTCATAGTACAGAGGAAGTTGCAGATAGCATAATTGACTATTTCCCAGGTACAGATAAAGATACAATTATGACAGTTGTAGATAACTATAAAAAGATTGATGCTATAGCTCATACACCTGAAATTAAAGAAGAAAATTTAAATAGACTTATGGATATAATTACTGATTATGATTCAAGCTTAATGCCGCAAAGACCTGAATTTAGCAAGATTGTAGATAATTCTTTTGCTGAAAAAGCAGCTAAATAAAGGTCACATAAAGATGAAAAGGTGGTGATTTTATTTGAGCTTGTTAGAAATATCAAATATATCAATGAATTATCATTCTATTAAAGGTGAAACACAAGCGTTAAATAATGTTAATTTTCAAGTAGATGATGGTAAGTTTATTTCTATTTTAGGTCCGTCAGGATGTGGAAAATCTACATTATTAAATATAATGAGCGGATTGTTAGAACCATCTAATGGTAGCGTTCTATACAAGGGTGAAGATGTAAAAAAGAACTTAGATAAAATAGGATATATGTTTCAAAAGGATCATTTATTTGAATGGAATACAGTTTGGGAAAATGTAATCTTAGGATTAAAGATAAAAAAGCAGCTAAACAATGAATCAAAGGAAAGAGTAAGTGGATTGCTAGATGCCTATGGGCTAACGAGATTTAAGAACCATCATCCTAGTGAACTTTCAGGTGGTATGAGGCAAAGAGTTGCGCTCATAAGGACTTTAGCGCTAAATCCAGAGATACTCTTTTTAGATGAACCATTTTCAGCACTAGATTATCAATCGAGACTTTTAGTATGTGACGATGTTTATAAGATAATAAAAACAGAAAAAAAGACAGCAATAATGGTGACACATGATATAGCAGAAGCGATTTCTTTGTCTGAAAAAGTAATAGTATTATCTAAGAGACCATCTAGTGTGAGGGCAGAAATTCCTATACATTTTAGCGATGAAGAATTAACTCCTTTCCAAAAGAGAAGAGCTCCAGAGTTTAGTGACTATTTTAACATGTTATGGAAGGAGTTGAATGATGGAAATGGCTAAGAAAAGTGTAAATGTTAGTGAAGCAAATAATATGTCTAAGGAACATGAAATATATTTGAATAAGGTAAAGAAAATAAAAAGAAAAATTTTAATTACTAGAATTCTTATTTTGGTTATTTTCATAGCCCTATGGCAAATAGCTGCAAATCTTAAGTGGATCGATCCGTTTCTTACTTCTAGTCCAACTAGAGTAATTGAATCATTTGTATCTTTATATGAAGGTGGAGGTTTAATTAAGCATATCGCAGTCACATGCTATGAAACTATCTTAGGATTTTCTTTAGGAACAATCCTAGGCTCACTGATTGCAGTGATCTTATGGTGGAGTCCTTTTGTATCAAAAATACTAGATCCATATTTAGTAGTTTTAAATGCACTTCCTAAAGTTGCTTTGGCTCCAATAATAATATTTTGGATTGGAAATGGTATTCCAGCAATAATAGTGATTGCTCTTTTAATATCAGTAATAACAACAATTATAAGTGTGTTGACTGGATTTAATGAAATAGATAAAGAGAAAATTATGCTTATGAATACTTTTAGAGCGACAAAAATACAGATATTAAGATATTTAATATTTCCATACTCTGTTCCTATCCTCATATCAGCTCTAAAGATAAATGTTGGTTTATCTTGGGTTGGAGTAATAATGGGAGAATTTTTAGTAGCGAAGAATGGTCTTGGATTTTTGATAGTATATGGAGGACAAGTGGCTCAGTTAGATATGGTAATGATGAGCATTGTAATATTATCAGCAATTGCATTTATCATGTATGAGGTGGTTGCAATAGTAGAAAATAAACTAGTAAAGGATAGAAGCTAAAAGTATACTATTAAACTCTACAAATACTCTCTTAAAACGACTTATTTATATAATAAATAAGTCGTTTTAATTTTTATAATGAATAAAATTAAACATATTTTTAGAAACTTATATTTAAAGTGCAATTAATATATAATACTGAAAATATAAGGATATTTAACAAAAAGGTAACCTTTACTTAAAGTGTAAAGGAATTTTACTTATCCATGTAATGATGGTAAATTAAATTGTAAAGGTCATATTAAGAATAGAGAGAAGTTGGTTTTTTAACAAATATGCTTAAATAATTGGAGTGTGATAAAATTGAAGTTATTTAGAGAAGCACTAATTATATTTGGAATTTATCTATTAGGAGAACTTATATCATCAATGTTTCATCTACCGATACCAGGAAATATATTAGGAATGATAATATTATTTATATTATTATGCACAAAGGTAATTAAAGTGGAGAGTATTTCAAATATAACAAATTTTTTACTAGACCATCTGGCGTTTTTCTTTATTCCAGCAGGAGTTGGTCTAATGACGTCGCTTGGAATAATAAAAGCGACATGGTGGCAATTATTATTAGTATGTATATTGACGACTATAATAGTAATTGGAGTGACTGGTATTGTCGTGCAGGCTGTTTCAAGAAAGCCAAGGAAAAACATTTAGTTTACGTACAGATAAAGTGATAAGAAAAGAGGAGAATATATGCAAATATTAACAAACAATGTTTTATTTGGACTAGTACTTTCACTTGCGGCTTTTGAAGTTGGTATATTCATTAACAGAAATACAAGAATACCAATTTTAAATCCACTACTAATTGCAATAGGAATTATAATATGTTTTTTGTTTGCATTTAATATTGATTTTGATACATATAATAAAGGTGGTCAATTTATAAATATGTTTCTTGGACCATCAACTGTTGTACTTGCAGTACCTTTATATAAACAGCTGGATCTTTTGAAAAAGAATGCTAAGGCTATTTTAACAGGGATATTTGTTGGTAGCGCTATGGGGATAATTTCCATAATAGGAATATCGTATCTAGTTGGACTTAATGCAAGTGTAATAAAATCATTAGTTCCAAAATCAGTAACAACCCCTATAGGAATATCAATAAGCAGTCAATTAGGAGGAGTTGTTCCAATAACAGTCCTTGCAATTATAATTACAGGTATAATTGGTGCTGTATTTGGGCCGACTATATGTAAAATTTTTAAGATAAAAGATAAGGTTGCAGTTGGTGTATCCATAGGAACTGCATCTCATGCAGTTGGCACTAGTAAGGCTTTAGAGCTTGGAGAAGTAGAAGGGGCAATGAGCAGTCTGTCAATTGGCATTGCAGGAATAATGACAGTGATAATTGCTCCGTTAGTATATAATTTAGCATTATACATATATCATATAATAAAATAAAAGCTTAAAAATACCATTAAAGGTGAACATTAAAAATAACGGGTTATTCTAAAGAAATTATTTAGAAATAATCCGTTATTTTCTTATAAGTGGCAATATATGAAGTGGAATAGGCAGATTATAAGGTAAATATAAGTATTAGAATTTACAAAAAATATATTTATACATGTATATTATAAATAATGGGACTATAAAAGAGGTTTAGTAATATTTACTTGTTGATTATAGGAAGAAAAGCAAATTATAATTATTTAAGATAGAGTAATTATGAATAATTTAAAAAAATGATAGTTTATGATATTAAAAAATTAATACTGGTGTAGGAGAAGATTAAATATGGCTCACGATGATGAAGTTCTTATAACTTATGGACTAGGGTATGCTTTTGAAAGAAGTAAATTGCTTATTATATCTGAAGTTGAGGAAAAAGTTGTATCCAAAAAAGAAGTGGATATCATGGAGGAAATAAATATAGTTAACAAATTTAAAGAAAAGTTAGATAGTAAATGTGCTTTAAAATTTCCCAAAAGCTACTTAACTAATGTGGAAGAAGTTTTAGAAGAAAAAGTATCAAAGACTATACCTATAATTACATCAATAAAAGCCAAAGATGTGGACAAGCAGGATCACCTTATGGATGAGTATGTAAAAAAGGATCTAAGCCAGATGAGGCTGAGAAAAGAAGGGTATATTCAAAAAGATTCAACTTTGATTAAAGAATATTTAGATAGTTGTAGTGAAAATACATACGCTAAGAATATTAAAGAAAAATCCTTGAAGTATAACAAAATGATTCTTAAGATAATTTTAACAAGTAGTTTTGGAGATGAATTTGGAGATTTTTTGAGTAAGCAAGGACAAGCTACTATTTTAGAAGAAATAGATAAAAATGTAGGAGAGCAGTTAGAGAATTTACTTAAGAATGACTATTTAATAAAAAAGAAGTACAGTGAATTAGATTTCTTGAACATGTTATTGTTCCTTGAGGAATGGCAAAGGAAATATTTTAAATGGGATGGGAAGTATACGGATTTAATGTTCTCAATCAACAAGGATGGAAGAAAATACAAGGGGAGAAAAGACGAAATAAAAGATTCTGTTATTTCTTTCATTAAAGAGAAGAGGTATTTGTATCTTCCATTTGGGAAATATAATGATGATAATATTTTTATAAATTTAAGTGATGAAAGATATTGTAGTATCAATGAAAATGATGAGAACAGATCACAATATGTTATTTTAGAAAAAAAGGAAAATAATTTATATCAAATAGTATCCAATGAGTATAAAAAAATAGATTTAGAAGAAAATTCAGAACTAGGATATTTACTTTCTTATGACAATGATACTGTTTATATTTCCCTAGTTGTATATGACAAGAAGCATGAAAAAGTAATTTGTAAATATAATAATAAATTTATTGATTTTAAATCTAAAATGATTGAAGAATTAGAAAAACATTTTATACTATAAGTAAAGTAAGTTCATAAAATTACATTAATTATTTACTTGGCGGGCATAGATGAGCTGGGTTATTTTAATTTGTAGATTTCGGCTTTTGGCTACATACAATAAGGCTGTTTTAAATTAATTAGGTATGTATATATCTTAATTATTTTAAAACAGCCTTATTAATTAATAGAATGTGTATAGTGTTATTTTTGAGGAGTATATTCCTGATAGGGCATTTGTATTGTAACTCCTGTTTCATCAAATTTATAATTTGTATTTTCAAGAGGATTTTTATTAGCAACTAAGTTCATTCCTATAGAGTAAAGGGCTTCAGCTGTTTGATTAGGATCTTGGAAAACAGTACCTGTCATAACACCTTTATTAATTAGGTCTTTAGCTGCTGGTATGCCATCAATTCCGAAAACAGGTATATATTTTGATTTATCTTCTTTATTGTATCCGTATTTCTGCAATGCTTCAATGGCGCCTATAGCCATGGCATCATTATTTGAAATTATTGCTTCGATTTTATCCCCATATCTTAAAAATAGTAATTCAGTAGAATCCTTAGCGCATATTTCATCCCAATAACAGAATTTAGATAAAATTTCTTGTGTTTTAATTCCAGCATCATTAATAGTTGATATAGAGTATGTGCTTCTTGCATTTGTTACAGTACTATTATTTGGGCCTTTTAACATAAAATATTGTAATACGTTATCACCATTTCTATCCATAGTTTTTTTATTAGAATTCCATTCTTTAATAATTAAATTTCCTTGCAAAATTCCCGATTGATCAGCATCTGTTGATACAACAAGAGCTCTCTTATAAGATTTAATAGGCTCAGTTTCAAAAGGTACTGTATTAAATAAAATCACAGGAATATTTTTTTGTTTCGCTTTTCTAACAACTGATTCCACAGTATTTCTATCTAAGCTAACTAAATTTATCAATAAAAGATCGTAGTCGCTTTGGAGAGCTGAATCTAATAAAGCATTTTGTATACCTTGATTTCTTCTGCCATCCAAAAAAGTAAAGCTAACAGAATCTTTGTTTTTATTTTGAATTTCCTCCAAGCTATTTCTCACTAAAGAGATATAAGGGTCATCGAAAGCAAATAATAGTGTAGCTACTTTTACTGGATTCTTTGGAAGAACTTGTGCATTTGCATATAAAGCAGTTTTAAGATTAAAAGTAGGTATAATAGCTAATATAATTATGAGCGATAGTATCTTTTTTAATATTCTCATTTCAATCCTCCATATGACAATTTAAAATTGTGATATTTATTATTAGATTGTCTTTTAATATTAAATTTATTCTATATTGAAAATATATTAAATAAATAAGAAAGCAGCTACATAGCGAAAGACAATGTAACTGCTTTAAATTTAAATATATATATTGCAAAATAAGTCTTCATTATAATTCTAAAAATATCGCAAGAATTTTAGCTGAAATTGTGCATTGTGAATTGCAACATATAAATATAAAAATAAATCGAAGATTATTATTTTTTATGTATTTTTTTCTTCTTTTTTACCGAGTATCCAAATGTGCCCAATGGTTTAGCATTTAAGCCATAATATTCACCATGGCTATAACAAATCAAGTTAGCCTTATTAAAGCATATCTTACCATTTGAATCAATTAAGTCTTCGTCGACCTTTACATTTATTACTTCAAACAGGAATAGATCATGTGTACCTAAAGGTGTAATTGATTTTAATTTACATTCTAAAGCTATCGGCGATTTTTGCAATGAAGGTGTGGATATACTTTCGCCTTTATTAAGTTGCAAACCAAAATGTTTAATTTTATCTTCTTTCTTTCCAGAGCGAACGCCACAATAATCAACAATCTTAACCATTTCCCTACTTGGCAAATTAATAACGCATTCACCACTTTCTTTTATGTAATCATAAGATAATCTCTCAGGTCTTATTCCCATAGCTATTATAGGTTCTTTAGTGCAAACAGTACTTACCCAGCCAACTGTAAAGACATTAACTTTATCATCTTTGTTTTTTGATGTGACAAGTACTACAGGTGTAGGATTAAGCATAACACTGCCTTTAAAATTCAATTTATTCATGTTAATTACTCCTTAAATAAAAGCATCTTCAAATACCTAGGAAGAATACAACCTATTTTTGAAGATGCTTAAGATATATTATAGAAATTAAGTAAGGTTATTTAATTATCTTCTTCTTCTGTTAGAACGGCTATAGTAATTTTTATTTTTGCGTCTTGAATTAGATGCAGCATTTTTAATAAGAGCAATAAGAGTTACGATAATAGCCAAACCTACTAAAGTAGAAATGTAGATGATTAAATTATCTTTAATTATTGAACCTAGCGAAATATCAACTGAACCTGTAACTTCTTCAGAATGATTTCGTGTGCTATAAGTAAGTTTAGTATTTTTATTAAATAGTAAACTCCATGCAGTAGAATCTGTTCCTTTATAAGCAATCTGAGATTCAGAATCGTTTATTGCATTTTTATAATAATTTACATCTTGAGTCAATTTAATTGGAACAGAAATGGTTTTTGTAGGCCCAAATAATATAAATGGCTTATACTTTACATCAGCAGTTCCAACACTTTCACCGTTTGATTTATAAACTTCTTTTTCAGCAGCATAGCTATAATCCATAATAGCATCCATATCATTAAATTTAGTCATATCTGCATTATCAATTTGTCTACTTTTAAGAACAATACCAATTAACTGACGCCCATCTCTTTCATAGACAGTTGCTAAACAACCGCCAGCTTCATTAGTTGTACCAGTTTTACCAGCGAGGTTACCATTTTTACCAAGTGTTAAGTTTCTATTTTCTAAAATTATTCTAGAATTTTTTAAATTTATAGGAGCTTTTTCAAGTTCCATTGTTTCTCTTTCCCAAGGATTTGCAAAAGCTGCCTTCATGATCATTGAAAGGTCATATGCTGTAGTATAATGATTTGGATCATGAAGTCCATTAGGAGTAACAAAGTTACTATTATTAGCTCCAAGTTCTTTTGCTTTTTTATTCATTAATTCAGCAAATGATTTAACATCTCCGGAAATATTGTCTGCTATTACGTATGCAGTATCATTACCGGAAAAAAGTAGTAAGCCCTTCATTATATCATCGGCAGTTACTTTGTCACCAGGCTGCATAGTATTATGCATATAATTTAAATTTAAAGAGTATTCAGGTTGTTCCTTTGCAGATTTAGTATATTCAAGCTGATCTGCTTTGTCTTTGCTTTCAGCTAATAATAAGCCAGTTAAAAGTTTTGTTGTACTAGCAGGATATCTCTTGCTGTCAGCATCCTTGCAATAAATTATCTCTCCTGTTTCTAAATCCATAGTTAAAGCAGCTTCAGCTTTAATGTTTGGTAAGTTCTCTGATGAAGTTTCAGTATTAGGTTTTGCAGAATTGCTTGCTGCATAACTTGCCATACTTAATGGACTAAATAAAGAAAGAGAAAGGGTTAATGCAAATGCTTTTAAAATTAAATTTTTTTTCAAGTCAAATCTCTCCACTTCTTTTAAACATATATAAAATAATAATCTTTTTTAACATGCCTTAAGTATAATAAAACATTTTAAGTATAACATTTATGTAATGCTATAACAATAAATGCTATGTAAAAAGTTACAAACAATATATGAGAATTTACAATTTTGTAATATTTACTTTAGTCTTTGTATTATAGAATTTTTTGCTTTTAATTCGAAATTATCATTCAAGTTTTCTAATTTTACATCTTCTCCGTATTTGTTCTTCAAAGCTAATGTTAGAAGCCTATCTGCAAATTCTGGATTTTTTGAAAGAAAAGAGCCATGAAAATACGAACCAAATGTATTTTTATAGATACATCCTTCATATCCATCTTCACCATTATTGCCATATCCGTGAATGCATTTTCCAAGGGGAGTATGGTCATTTATATATGTCCTGCCAGAATGATTTTCAAATCCAACATAAGTTTCATTAAATTCTTCGTTAAATATTTCTGTATTTCCAATAAATCTAGTATCTCCGCCTTCGGTATATAGATTTAAAATACCAAGTCCATCTATTTTTTCCCCATTTGGGGCAGTATAGTATTTACCTAATAATTGATATCCACCGCATATAGCTAGCATAACTTTGCCATCTTCAATATAACTTGTTAAAGCGTCTTTCTTTATCTCATTTAAATCATTAGAGACTATAGATTGTTCATAATCTTGGCCACCACCGAAGAAGATGATGTCCACATTTTCTTTATCTATATTTTCACCTATTGAAGTATTTATTATATCTACATCAATACCTCTAAGGGCCGCTCTATGTTTTAAAATGAGTACATTACCTACGTCACCATATACATTTAGTAAATCCGGATATAAATGACAAATAGTTAATTCCATAATATTATTCTCCTTATCTTACCAAAGTTTTTTTATATAACCTTTTGAATGAAGATATTTTCTATAATTAATCATTGCAGTATAAGTTGCTAAAATATATATTTTTTTAGAAGCAGATTGCTTAATTTTATCTGTAAGCTCTTCATAATCTTCTTTTAAAATAAATTTATCTACATTTAATCCAGCAACCTTTAATCTTACTGCCATATCATACATTCTAATTCCTGATATAAAAATATCTTCTATTTTTAAACTAGATATTTTTTCGAAGTCTACATCCCAAATCCAAGAGACATCGCGTCCGTCAGCGTAATTATCATTTAACATGAAAACTGCTGAAAATTCACTTGTATTAAGAGCAAGGGTATCTAAAGCTTGGTTATATCCAGCAGGATTTTTTACTAATATAATTTGTACATCTTTATTACCAATAGATATTTGCTCTTGTCTGCCAAAGCTTGAACTTTGATTTTGAAGAGAGGCTTTAATTACTGAGTCTTCTACTCCAAGTTCTTTTGAAATGGCAAATGCACATAAGGCGTTATAAATGTTATAAGCACCAGATTGACTTATGAAAACTTCAGTGTCATTAATTAATACAGAAGAGTTTTCAGGCGTCAAATCAAAAATTTTATTTACAGCATAATCAAGTTCGGAACGCTTGTAACCACATTCAGGACAGTAAAAATCACCTAAGTGATTATAAGTAACTAGGTTATATGAATAAGGTGCCTTACAGAACTTACAAAACTTTGCATCAGCATTTATTTCCAATGTAGTATTTTCTTTTATAGGTGTATTAAAACCATAATATACTACTGGATTTTTTACATCTAACTTTCCGAGTAAAGATTCATCCCCATTCAAAACTAGTTTTGATTCAGGAACTTTAGTCACACCTTCTAAAATTTTAACGAGAGTTGTATAAACCTCTCCATATCTATCTAGCTGATCCCTAAATAAATTAGTTACAGTTATTATTTCAGGGCTTATATGTTCTGTAATGAATTTTACATTAGCCTCATCAACTTCTATTACCGCATAAGGATTTTCTTTTTTCTTAAAAAAAGAGTAGTTGGAAATAAAACAAGCTACGATACCTGGGTATAAATTGGCTCCAGTGCTATTTGTTATAACGTGTAATTTATTTTCCTTTAGGATATTGTAAATCATGCTTGTAGTTGTTGTTTTTCCGTTAGTTCCAGTAACTAGAATTACCTTGTATCCCTTACTAACATGTTTTAAGATTGATTTATCAATTTTTAAAGCTATCTTACCAGGAAAATTACTTCCACCTTTTACAATGTGTTTTGCAGAAAATGCAGTAATTTTTGATAGTAATATGCTTAAAATAGATTTAATATTAATTTCACTCACCGCCCAATTCTAGTTATATATAAGAATGATTAACACAATAAAGTAATATTAATCATTTTTATACAATTAAACAATAAAATAATCAAAATAAGTATAGCATAAAATTTAAGAAGTACGAAAACTTTTTTAGCAATTGAACATATATAGGTTGTTTTTCGTAAATTTAGAGAAAAAGTGCAAGAATTCAAGGTTCAGTTAACCTAACATAATTGTTTTATTAGTGAATATACCATATAATTAGAAGTAATAAAGAATTTTACGAGGTGCTATTATTATGATTAGGGTAACAGTTAATATAAATGGTATGAATTATAACTTAAAAGGGGAAAAAGACGAAAAATATTTGCTTGGGGTAGCAAATTTTGTTGATACAAGAATTAAAGAAATTCTGTCTAAGAAAGCTAGCTTTAGTACAACAGATGCTTCTGTTTTGGCGGCGGTAAATATAGCAGATGAACTTTACGAGTGTGATTTAGAATTAGATAAAGCAATTAAAATAAAAGAAGCTATTAGTAGTGAAAACTCTTCGTTAAAGAAGAAAGTAGACGAGCTTAGCTCGCAGTTAGAAAATATAAGTAAAGAAAAATCAGAACTTCAAAATAATTTTCAGAAGAAAGAAGAAGAACTACATGGGAAATATAATAATGTAGAAGTAAAATATAGTTCGTTAAGTGACGAAATTAATAAACTGAAAATTGAAAATGAAAAGCTGAAAAAAGAAAATAAATTAATAATTGATGAGAATAAGAGAAATAAGAATAGTAATGAAGCCTTAACAAAAGATATTTCAGACTATAAAGAGAAGAGCAAGATTCTTTATAAGAAGATAGATGAGGCTAAAAACAAAGAGCATAGATTAAATAAGCAAGTGCAACAAGCTAATGAACAAGTAAGTAGTTTAACTAGCGAACTTACTAAAGTCAATAAAGAAAAAGATATGGTAACTGAACAATTAAATGAAATGACTGCCGTAAATTTTGAGTTAGATAAACAAATAAAAGAACTTACTCAAACTAAGTTAAATTTAGAAAATAAGATGCTTCTATTACAAGAAAAGAATATCTCGTTAGAAGCTGATTATAATAATGTTTGTGAGGAGTTAAAAAAAGCAAACGAAAATTTAAAACATGAAATTAATAATAAAGAGGTTATAAATAAAGAATATACTTTATGCAAAGGGAATTTAGAAAAACTAAATGAGGATCATCATAAATGTACTAAAGAACTTGCAGAGTATAAGGAAAAGTTAGAAAATCAAATTACGACTAATAATGCAATAACTTCTAAAGCTAGAGAAGAAAAAGAAATACTAAAAAATAAAATTACAGAATTGTTATTAAGTGAAGAAGAATTAAATAAGAAAATTAAAAAATTACTTGAGAGAGAGCAGGAATTAAATAATAGTTTAAAACTTGAAAAAGATAATGCTGTTAGATTAACAAAAGAAATTCAAGATAATAATATGGAAAAAGCTGATCTTAATAAACAGCTAAATGATTTATTTGAAGAATCGGAGAAAGAGATTACAGAATGTAAACAAAAATTAAGCAAGCTAAATAAAGAAAATGAAGCTTTAATAAGTCAAATTGATTTATTAAATGAAGAAAAGGATACTTTAGTAAGCGAAATCAATAAGTTAAATAAGGAACAAGAGATTTTAAATAATGAAATTAAAAATATAAATGATACTAACGATAAATTATCACAAGAAATAGAGAATTCTGATAGAGAAAAAGAAAGATTAGAAGAGGAATTAAAAATAACAAGAAATGATAATGAAAAGCTAAAAGGTGAGCTTAAAGAAGTTCATGAAGAAAAAGAAATAGAAGTTAATATCAAGGTAAAAGAGATTGAGGAAGTAAGTAATACATTAGAGAGTAAAGAAAATGACTTAAGAAGAATTAAAGAAGAATTAGCAAGTAGAGAGAGAGCCTTAGCTAGATTAGAAAAGGAATTAGAAGATAAAGAAGGAATTTTCCTAAAATTAAAAAAAGAAATAGAAGCTAAGGAAAAAGACTTAAATACAAGTAAGGCATCAATAGATGATTTACAAGGAAAGATGTCAATACTATCTAAAGAAAAAGAAGAATTAACTAATGAAAATGATAAACTTAATCAAGAAGCAAGAACTTTTCACAATAGGTTATTTGAACTACAGGCAGAAATAATAAACAAAGAAATAGAGATTGCAAGAGCTAAAAAAGAACAAGTAGGTCCTATTGTAAAAAAGAAAAGATAATCAATGAAGGAGAAATATGAATAAGATAGAATTACTGGCTCCAGCAGGAAGCATGGAGAGTTTAATTGCTGCTATAAATAATGGGGCAGATGCAATATATCTTGGCGGAAATAAATTTTCAGCTAGAGCTTATGCATCAAATTTTGATAATGAAACAATGATGAAGGCTGTTGATTATGCTCATAGCTACAATGTAAAAGTATATGTCACTATAAATACAATTTTAAAACAAAGTGAATTAAAGGAAGCTTTAAAATATGCAGGATACCTTTATGAAATAGGAGTAGATGCAATAATAATACAAGATTTAGGGTTAGTAAAATTAATAAGAGATGTGTATCCTGATTTTGAACTTCATGCATCTACACAAATGACAATTCATAATGCAGAAGGAGCCTTATACTTTAGAGAAAAAGGAATGCAGAGAATAGTTTTATCTAGAGAACTTACATTAGATGAAATTAAGTACATTTCAAAAGATTTAGGAATTGAGACAGAAATATTTGTGCATGGTGCTTTGTGTGTATGTTATTCAGGACAATGCTTAATGAGCTCTATGATTGGCGGAAGAAGCGGAAATAGAGGAAGATGTGCACAACCTTGTAGAATGCAGTATACTTTAAAGGGTGAAAATTTTGGAGAAAGAAAGGCTTATCTTTTAAGTCCTAAAGATACATGCTTTATTGATGATATGGACGCTATTATAAAGAGTGGAACTTCGTCATTAAAAGTTGAAGGAAGAATGAAAAAGCCAGAATATGTTGCTGGAGTTACAAGGAATTATAGAAAAGCTATTGATAAGGTATTAGTAAATACAAAGTTTGATTTACAAAGGGGAAGACAAGAATTAGCACAACTATTTAATAGAGAAGGTTTTGCTAAAGCATATCTATATAAAAATGTAGGAAAAGATATGATGAGCTATAATTACCCTAAAAATACGGGTGTATATATAGGCCAGGTATCTAACAGTGGAGAAGTTAAACTAGAAGCCAGCGTATCTTTGGGCGATGGTATAAGGTTTAATGACGATGGATTTACTTTAAGTAAAATTTTAAATAATAATAATGAAGTTAAAGAAGCTTTTAAGGGTGAAACAGTAAAATTATTTCCAACTGGGGGATACAAAAAGGGATATAAGCTATATAAGATGTCTGATAAAAAACTTTATGATGAGTTAAATGATTATTTAAAACCTTATAAAAGGAAGATAAATTTAACTGGAGAGATTGAATTTAAAGTTAATGCACCTCTTTGTATTAAAGCAAAATACAATAAAAAAGAATATAGAGTTTATGGAGAAATGGTTGAAGAAGCAACTAACAAACCATTAACAAGAGAAAGAGTTGAGGAAGCTTTAAGAAAATCAGGAGAAATTCCATATAAATTTGACAAGATATTTTTCGATATTTTTGATGATGGATTTATAAGAATTTCAGCTATAAATAATTTAAGAAGAGAATTATTTGAAAAGATTTTAAAAGAAGAAGTAAGTTCATATAGAAGGAAAAGAACAGAAGGACCTATTAAAGAATGGAATGCAAAATGTAAGGAAAACTTAGGCTATATTTATAGTTGTATTACAAAAGATCAACTAAAGGCACTACTTGAGGATAATAAAGCTCAAAATATAGCGTTAGATATATTTTTCAGCAGGCAAAAACATGCATTGAATAAAAATGACTTAAAGAATTTATATGAGACTTCAAAAGATAAAAATATATATTTAAAAGTTCCAAGTATTATTAAGCAGGAATTTAATAGTATAGTAAAGATAATAGATGAACTAAAACCTTATATAAAGGGAATAATTACATCTAATGCTGGAATAATAAAAATCTATAAAGATAAACTATTTATAATAGGAGATTATAAGTTAAATATATTTAATAAAGATGCGGCTGAATTTTATGCGCAAGACGTTGATATTCCATTCTTAAGTCTTGAACTAAATCGAAAAGAAATAAAAGAATTAATGAAGAACACTAACTGCAACCTGGGAATGAACATTTATGGGAAAACTGAGCTTATGATTAGTGAATATTGTCCTATGGGAAGTACTTTTGGTAATAAGTCATCTAAAAAAGAATGTAGTGGTGTGTGTATGAAAGATAACTTTAAGCTAATAGATAGAATGAATGAAAGTTTTACTGTTTTAGGTGATAATAGCTGTAGAAGTTATATTTTAAATTCAATAGCTACCAATTTAATTGATGAAATGGAAGAACTTAAGTCTTTTAATATTTCAAATTTTAGAGTAGACTTTAAAGATGAAAGCTATGATGAAGTAAAAGATGTTTTAAATCAAATTGCGAATAAAGCAAAAAACGAAAATAATAAGTATACTAAGGGCCACTACAAACGTGGAGTAGAATAATACCAAGAAATAGTTGACGGCTTGTAATTGATAATTAAGATGTAGAATAACATTGAAACTTGTTAGTAAGAAATTATTTTAAGTTTTATAAGTATAAAGTCTTAGTTATCTCTTATATGCTGTCAATTGTTGATTGATTGTTAGGATGTGGGATATATGAATGAAAGATCTCTAAGAATTTTAGAGTTTAATAAGATAAAAGAAAAAATTAAGAAATATGCAAGAACAAATGCTGCTAAAGCAAAAGTTGAGGCTCTTGAGCCTTATGATAATTTATATGAAATAAATAATAAGTTAGAGGAGACAAACGAGGCTCTTGAAATCTTAATATCAAAGGGGAATCCACCACTTGAAGGATTAGCTGATATACATGAAGGTATAGAAAGAGCTAAAAAGGGAGGAACCTTATCACCAGGGCAATTATTAAAAGTTGGTGGAATGCTTAAAGCTACGAGAAATATGAAGGAATTCTTTAAAAGAGAAGAAGTTGAAAAGTCATATCCAAAACTTGAAGATTTAGCTTACATATTAGCTCCAGTAAAAGCGTTAGAAGACGAAATAGAAAGAGCTATAGTATCAGAGGATGAAATTAGTGATAAAGCTAGCCAAACTCTTTATAATATCAGACGAAGCTTAAAAGAAAAGAATTCTTCAGTTAGGGAAAAAATAAGTTCTATTGTTAGAAGTAACTCAAAATATTTACAGGATGATTTATATACTATGAGAGGCGATAGATACGTGCTTCCTGTAAAATCAGAATATAAAAGTCAAGTTCCAGGGCTTGTACACGATCAAAGTTCAACTGGAGCAACGTTTTTTATCGAGCCTATGAGCTTAGTGAATTTAAACAATGAAATAAGAGAATTGTTTTTAAAAGAAAAAGCTGAAATAGAAAGAATACTTTCTGACCTTTCTCTGAAAGTTAAAATTAATGGGGACTCATGTTTGAGTAATTTAAAGGTACTTGTTGAATTTGACTTTATATTTGCGAAAGGAAAATATGCATCTGCATTAAATGCTATAAAGCCTATAGTTAGAGAAGATGGAGCATTTAGCATATTATCTGGAAGGCATCCATTAATAGAAAGTGATAAAGTTGTGCCATCAGATATATATCTAGGAGAAGAATTTCAAACATTAATGATAACAGGACCAAATACTGGAGGTAAGACTGTTACAATAAAAACCGTTGGGTTACTTCATATTATGGGACTAAGCGGATTATTAATTCCAGCTAGAGATAACTCCTCTATAGCATTCTTTAAAGAAATATTTGCAGATATAGGTGATGAACAAAGCATTGAGCAAAGCTTATCTACTTTCTCATCTCATATGACTAATATAGTTAATATAATGAAGCATGTGGATGACAAGTCATTAGCTTTATTCGATGAGCTTGGTGCAGGTACAGATCCAGCAGAAGGAGCGGCTCTTGCAGTATCAATATTAGAAACTTTAAGAAATAGAGGCGCAAAGCTAATTGCAACTACTCACTATAGTGAACTTAAGGCTTATGCATTAAAAACAGAGGGTGTAGAAAATGCTTCTGTTGAATTTGATATAGAAACCTTGAGGCCAACTTATAGATTATTAATTGGTGTTCCAGGTAAATCAAATGCCTTTGAGATTTCTAAGAGATTAGGACTTGTAGAAGGTGTCATTAAACGCGCAAAAGAATACATGTCTGAAGAAAATCTTCAATTTGAAAATCTAATCAGAGAACTTCAAGAAAAAAGTATAATAGCTAAAAAAGAAGCAAGAGAAGCTAAGATGATTAGAGATCAAGCAGAAGATCTTAAAAAGAAGTACGAGGAAAAGCTTGAAAAATTAGAAAATACCAGGGAAAAAGCTTATATGGATGCTAGGCGTGAGGCTAAAGAGATAATTGCGAATGCTAAAGATGAAGCAGATGATATTTTAAAAGCCATGAGAGAGCTTGAAAAGCTTGGAATAGCAGGCGGTGGAAGGCAAAGGCTTGAAGAAGAAAGAAAGAAACTTAAAGATAGCTTAGAAGAAAGAGAAAAAGGAATTCACAATATGAAGGAAAATGAAGGGGAGTCTATAACTAATGTGACTCTTGGTATGGAAGCTTACCTTCCTTCATTAAACCAAAAAGTAATTATTGTTTCTATGCCAGATAACAGAGGCGAAGTTCAAGTTGAAGCTGGAATAATGAAAATAAATGTTAAGCTTAAAGATTTAAGAAAAACTCAAGTTACTAAAGAAGAAAAAGTAAGAAGAAAAAGAGAAGTAAAGCTTAATCTAAGTAATGTAGAATCCAGAGTTGACTTAAGAGGATTGGATGCAGAAGAAGCATGCTATAAAGCAGATAAATATTTAGATGATGCATATATGGCTAACTTAGGAGAAGTAACAATAGTTCATGGTAAAGGAACTGGAGTACTTCGTAAAGCAATAAATGATATGCTTAAGAGACATCCTCATGTAAAATCATATAGACTAGGTGCATATGGTGAAGGTGGAGACGGAGTTACTATGGTAGAACTTAAGGGGTAGTTATTTTTTCATATACCTAATATTTTTACTTATTTAAGTTAAAAATATCATTAAAATTATTGTTAGTAAGAATATTATACAAATATTAATGTATAATTAAGTAAAGCTATAATTAAGTTTCTCTTAAGTTTTTGTTTTATAGTGTTAAGTGTACGTTAGATAAGAGGTGATAATATGTACATAATAAGTGCATGCTTGTGTGGAGTTAATTGTAAATATAGTGGTAAAAATAATCTAAATGATAGATGTTTAAAATTATTTAGAGAAGGAAGAGCGGTTCTAGTTTGTCCAGAACAATTAGGCGGATTACCAACTCCAAGAAATCCTGTTGAGCTAAATAGTGCAGCAAGTGAAGTGTTAGATGGGAATGGAAAAGCATTAAGTAATAAAGGTGAGGATGTTACTAAGCAATTTATAGATGGTGCATATGAAACATTAAAAATTGCAAAAGAACTTGGAGCCACAAAAGCTATATTGAAAGAAGGAAGTCCTTCATGTGGATCTAACTTTGTCTATGATGGAACTTTTACAGGTAATAAGATAAAAGGCAAAGGAATTACAGCTCTTTTACTAGAGAATGAAGGTATAACTGTATTTTCAGATGAAGACTTAGAAGTAAACAATAGTAAGTTAGTATATCTTAACGAGTTTGATAGAGAAAAAGCTAAGAAAAGAAGACTTTTTGAACAAGGAGAAGAAGAAGAGTCTTATGGAGAAGAATATTTTGATTTAACAGAAAATTTAACTGATATGTCTGAACTTCCTCCAAGTGTTGAAGAAAATGTGAAAAAGCTTATGATTTCATTAGCTCGTGATTTAATGGGCTTTGAAGAAATTGATGAAATTGCAGAAGCCACAGGGCTGAGTGTAGAGGAAGTAGAAGAAATCTTAGAGGAAGAATAATAAGAATCAAATATATATTAATTGATATTTGTTAATTTTGTTAATTAAGATACTACTAGTATTTGTTTAATCCCCATGATAGATTAAATTATCATGGGGATTTTTAGCGTGTGGAAGTTTTTGTAGGATTAATAAGGATTATAATTAATAATTAAGATCGTGTTTAAAAAGTACTGTAATGTCAGTTAAAAGAAAAGTTGAGCTGTTACATAAAGAATTCCTTTGTGATGTAACAGCTTTTTTTAGATCTTTTAAATGGAGTATAAAAACTAAGAAATATTTTTAATTTACCTTACATCAGTGTTATTACAAGAATATTGGAATTCAGGCTGAGTTTGAAGATAAAATCCGTTTCTTACTTGGGATATCCAATTTTGAAATATTTCTAGCCACGCATTACTTGTAAAGAAGTCTTCAAGTGGCATTGTAGGATCCCACTCCAAAATTAAAAATGGACCTATACCAAACGACCAAATCCCACTTTGTTCTACTCCAGCTTCTCGTATAAGAAGAATAGGAAGCCCGTATTGATAAGCCATAGCTGGTTCAATTTGAGCAAAAGGACTACCCTCAAGAGCAAATTGATTTTGAGGTTGACCAAGATTATTTTGAATTATATACACCTGTCGTTGATTAAGGTTAAGTGAAATAAATCCATAACTAGATAGCATCATTCTTCTGATATTTGTTAATGGAGTTTCGGGATATTGTTCAGTTACTGGTAGGGTACGTGGAAATAATAAAGCCTCTCTTATTTTAGATATTATAGCATCAACAAATTCTTGTTGAATAGAATTCAATCTACTTGGATGGCTTAGGAATACAGGAATTCTAAATAAAAGATTTGATGATTCCTGCATCAATTCAGTTGGCTTTAAGCCAGTATATTGATTTATAGTTTCTCCTTCATATATTTTAGTCATTTGTTTTCCTCCATAATATTATTTTATCTTAAGGTATATATTCTTGAACTATTACCATGAATTATTATATGTAAACAAAAGTGCTAACGTTACGATAATGTTTTAATTTTAGATAAAAAACTCTATGTTGAAGAATTCAAGTATTATAGATGATATTCTTGAAGATTAAAAAATTATATTCTCATAATAATTATGCTTTGTATTGAATTATTAATATTTCAAAGGATTAAGTAATTCAATACAAAGCTTTTACTTTTTAAGATTATATGCGATTGATATATTATGTAATTAATACATTTATGTGTATCGTACATGTATTTTTAGAATACACATTAGATAATATGTATTATTTATCTATAAAGCATCTGTTTTCAATATACATTATTTGTATTTTATAATTGGCATAATATTTGCTCTATATAAAATTGAGATAAAATAATTATTAAGGGGGATATTTTAATGAAAAGAAATAGTAGGCATCTTATCTCATTAGTTTTACTAGGAATGGTAACTCTCTCATCATTTTCGGATTATTTTAGTATGTCAACTGTTACTGCTAAGGCGGATACAGTTAATTCTACAATATTAGCTGAAAAAGGTGGAACCTACTGGTTAACAAAAGAACAAAAGCATAGAGCAGAGGAACTCACTAGTGTATTTGAAAATAGTACTACTGAGTTGGATTATGCATATGGAGAAAACCTAGGGGATGGACGTGGAATAACTTGCGGGAGAGCTGGATTTTGCACTGGCACTGGTGATGCAATTTTAGTAGTAAAAAAATATATGGATAAAAAGCCCGGCAACATACTTTCTAAATATTTACCAGCATTGACAGAGTTAGAGAACAATAGGATACAAACAAAGCATGATCAGGAAGATGTAAGTAGCTTAGATAAGATAGGTAATTTTATTTCTGATTGGGCTATAGCCGCAAAAGATCCAGATTTTAGAGCAATTCAAGATTCAGTTGTAGATGAACTATATTATATACCATCTGCTAAAAAAGCTGATTTGCTTGGACTTAAGCTTCCACTATCTAGAGCAGAATTGTATGATGCAATAATTCAACATGGTAATGAGCAAAATGATTTAGATTCTATAGATTCACTTATTGCAAGAGCTACGGAAATGTCAGGAGGGACTCCTAGATCAAATGTAGATGAAAAAGTTTGGTTAGATAATTTTTTGAACATTAGAAAAGCTTGCTTGTCATACTGCTATAAGGAGGGAAGTAGAGAAGAATGGGCTGATTCTTTTGGAAGAGTAGATGTATTTAAGAAGCTTGTCAAAGATGAAAATTATTATTTAGACAAGCCGATAACTATTGAGGGGACTAGCTGGGACGGAATGGTGGTTCCTTAGAAGATCAGATAATATAATAAATAATTTTGTAGGGGGAATTTTATATGAAAAATTTACGAAAATTAGTTACTTTAGCAGTATCATTGACTATGTGTCTCTCATTCTCTTCAGCAGCATTAGCCATTACTGCAAATTCTGAACAAAAAGCAGTGGACCTTCAGTTAACGACTGCATGTGAAAACGGTAAAACAAAGTTCGTTTATAATTATGCAGAAAAGCTTGGCTCATTTGATGGACGAGGAATTACATTTGGATGCATAGGATTTACTACTGGAACTTACGATGGAAATATATTAATACATTATTATACTAAGCTAAATCCCAATAATACTTTGGCAAAGTATATTCCAGCATTAGATAGAATAGACAAGGAAGAACATGATGAGGATGGAAAAAATGATGATATTAAAGGCTTAGATAATTTTATAAAAGATGTAAAGGCATGTAATGATCCATTATTTAAGAAAGCTCAATTATATGAACTTGATGAAATGTATTGGAAACCAGCAGTATCTTTAGCAACTTCTATTGGGGCTAAGCATCAACTAACTTTAGCATTCATATATGATATGTGTGTAAATCATGGAGAAGATGGAGCAAAAGAATATATTAATTCGGCTAAGAAAAAGCTAGGTGGATTACCTAAGGATGGTATAGATGAAAATAAATTTCTTTCTAGTGTGATGGATTATAGATATGCATTCCTTAAAGATGATGATCCAGAAGGTTCGGATAGAGTTAATGCATACAGAAAATTATTAAAAGCAGGTAATGTAGATTTGAAACCAGACTTTAATTTTACAGTTTATGGAGATACTTTCAATATAGATGGTGATGTTTATTAGTATTAATTAATGGTTTAAGAACAGGTTTTTCTTATACTAATTTGTAATAGCTACTAAAATTAATGTAAACAGGATAGTAATTAGATTTTTAGCTATGCAATAAAATTATATAAATAAAGATAAAAAACAGTATTAATATGGATAAGTGTTAATACTGTTTTTTGGTTTATATAGATTTTTACATTTGTAAACATTAATTTTGTATGCATATATGTTGTGATAACAAATTTATATTCAAAGCGTTAATAGGCTATGTAATCAATTAATGGCATAATACTGACGTTTAATTATATATGGCAGAATTTTAAGCCTTTTAGTTATAAAAACGAAATGTAGAAAAGATATAATACACATATGTGTATTATATCTATAGAAAACTGTAAAATGTGTATTGATTTTAGACTTAATCAATTAAGTCTAAGTTTTATCAGTATTTTAGAGTATTGGCATGGTAATTGCTTATATAATTCTATGTAAAAATAAATTCATTCTGTGAGTTGTTAGTAAGAAATAATCTAATACTTCATAGAAATTTTACTATTTAGCGATTATATAATTTTAGTTTAATGCTACTTAAGCATAAATTTAATAAACAAATTTAGTTATTCACCATAAACCTCAAATCTCTTGTATTTTATAAAAAATAAACTTAATCTTTGCCTATATACTGAGTGAAAATTTATATTGTGATAGTAATAATAAACAATAATTCAATTATATTTGTCTTATACATTTATAAATATTAAAATTATACTGTAACATATAAAAACGATTACTTTGGTATGCTGAAAATAATTATGGGATTTAATTATTTTCATTTTTGAGTATTAATAATATTATGCAAAAGGTATGGATTTCATTTTTCATAATACATTGTTTGAATATAATGTTTATTAAAATTAGCTTTATATAACTTATCGTAAGATAGAAAATTTTTATGTTTGTTTTATTTAGTTCTATTATTTAATACTTTAGCAGAGATATTCAATACTTAGCAAGCTTGCGATTACGACTTTAATAGAATTGAAAGATGCTTATACAGCTTAACAGAACGAAAAAATTATGGAGGAGAAGAAATTATGGAAAGATTTATGGATTTTTTTCAAGAAAAGATGATACCACCATTAGTTAAAGTTGGTAATCAAAGGCACCTAATGGCAATTCGTAATGGATTAGCTATTACAATTCCATTCATTATTGTAGGAAGTATATTTCTTATTTTAGGTAACCTTCCATTTGATTGGTGGGCAGATTATATTGGAGAGCTTGGTCCAAAGATGAATGTGGTTGTAAATTCATCATTTGGAGTTCTAGGAGTTTTAGCAGCCCTTGGAATAGGATATCACTTAGCTAAAAGCTATAAATTAGATCCAATTACAGGATCAGTAATATCTTTTGTAGCATTTTTACTTACACAAGTGACAGGGGATTTTCAATTAGATACTAGTAAATTTGGAGCAGAAGGACTTTTCACTGCTATAATAGTTTGTATTTTTGCAGTAGAAGTATTAAGATTTTTCGTAAAGAGAAATATTGTTATTAAATTACCAGAGGGAGTTCCACCAGCAGTTGGAAATTCATTTATTGCGTTAATACCAGCTCTTGTAGTTATGATTACAGTTTGGCTAATAAGAGTAGTTATAGGATTTAATATAACTGATTTTATTACTATGATATTTAGTCCAGTTGTTTTTGCCCTTAATACTCTTCCGGGAATATTAATATATAGCGCATTAGTTACATTACTTTGGTCAGCAGGTATTCATGGAGATATGACTCTTGAAGGGATAGCAGATCCAATATATATTCAATTTTTAACTGTTAATACAGCAGCTTTTATAGCACATGAGAAGATTCCATACATTACAGCATCAGGATTTTATTCATTGTTTGTTAATGTAGGGGGAACAGGTGCGACTCTTTGTTTAGTTTTATTAATGATCCGTTCAAAGAGTAAACTTTATAAATCACTTGGAAAAGTTTCATTTCCATCTGCATGTTTTGAGATAAACGAGCCAGTTATATTTGGTTTTCCAGTAGTTTTAAATCCAGTTATTCTAGTCCCATTTACAGTGGTACCTTTAGTACTTACTACTTTGTCTTATCTTATGATGTATTTTGATATAATTGGTAGACCAGTAGCTATGGTTCCGTGGACAATGCCCCCTATTATAGGACCATTTATTGCAACTGGTGGAGATTGGAGAGCAGCAGTTTGGTCTGCTGTAGAAATGGTTATAGCAGCAATAATTTACTACCCATTCTTTAAATTTGCTGAAAAACAACAATTAGAAATTGAAGGGCAAGAAGAAAATTTAAATACAGTACAAGCTTAGTGTATTAATTGGAAAATATTTATAGAATGAAATTTAGGAGGAATTTAGCATGAAGATATTATTAATGTGTGCAGCAGGTATGTCAACAAGTTTGCTAGTAACAAAAATGCAAAAATATGCAGAGGAAATAGGACGCAAGGACTTAGTTATTAATGCTGAACCAGTAGAAGATTTGGATGAAAATGTTGATGATTATGATGTATTTTTACTTGGGCCTCAAGTTAAATACAAAGAAAAATGGGTTAAAGAAATAGTTGATGAAAAAGGTAAGCCTTATGCCTGCATACCAGTACAACTTTATGGAAGAATAGATGGGAAAAGTGTTCTAGAACTTGCACTAAACTTAATGGATAAATAATGGAGGATTTAAAATGAATATGGAATTAGAAGAAATAGTTTTCACTATAATTAGTCACGCAGGTAATTCACGATCAGCTTGTTTTGAGGCTTTAAATTTAGCTAGAAACGGTGAGTTTGATAAAGCCAATCTATGTATGAAACAAGCTAAAGAAGAACTTTCATTAGTTCACAATATACAGACTGGCTTAATTCAAGAAGAGGCCGCAGGTAATAAACAAGAATTATCTTTATTACTGATGCACGCAGAAGATCATTTAATGACTGCATCTTTAGCTAAAGATCTTATCTGTGAACTTATTAAAATGTATGAAGAAAAGTTTAAAGAAAAAGAAATAGCATGCAATGTATAATAAGTAAAAATAGCAAATAGTAAAAATGGAGTGGGTTATTTAATAAAACTTGAATAATCCACTCTTTGATATGTTTATTCAAATTCTATGGCAAATCATGTATAATAAGCTTATTAGTTAAAGATATTTAAATTTAATTTACGTACCTAGAGTGTTAACGTTAAGAGAGTTATACGAATAGGATATGAGGGGAAAAGCAATGAGAAGGATTGATAATATTTATAAAGTTCTAAGGGATCTGTGTAGTAAGGAATATAATGAACGTAGATGCATCAACGGTTTTTCAGCTACAGAAATTTCATTAATAATGAATATTCAAAGGACAAACGTATCTAGTGATTTAAATAAACTTTATAGAGATGGAAAAATAGAAAAAATAGTGAAGAAGCCGGTATTATATAAAATAAAGGATGAGGATATTCAGATAGAGCAAGGTACAGAAAAAGTTTTAAAAGATGCTTTTGATAACATCATCGGAACTAGATTCAGTCTGAAAAACGCATCACAACAGGCTAGAGCTGCTATAATATATCCTCCAAATGGACTTCATACTCTTCTTTTAGGGGAAACTGGTACAGGAAAATCAATGTTTGCAGAAGTTATGTATAAGTACGCTAAAGAAATTGGCAAAATAAAAGCCAATGCACCATTTATTTCATTTAACTGTGCAGATTATGCAAATAATCCACAGCTACTAGTAAGTCACATTTTTGGTGTTAAGAAAGGGGCATATACTGGTGCTAGCAGAGATACCATAGGATTAGTTGAAAAAGCTAATGAAGGAATATTATTTTTAGATGAGGTTCATAGATTACCATCGGAAGGTCAAGAAATGCTATTTTCAATAATTGATAAGGGCATATATAGGAGACTTGGAGATTCTGAGGAAGAATATAAAGTTAAACTACTTATAATATGTGCTACTACTGAAAATGTTGAATCGACATTATTGAAAACATTTACTAGAAGAATTCCTATGATTATACGCTTACCAGCATTAAAAGATAGGACTATAGAAGAAAGATATGAACTTATTAAAAACTTTTTAAAAATAGAAGTGAGTTGTATTAAGCAGAGCATAAGTATTACAGCAAATGCGCTAAAAGCGTTCTTACTATACAACTGTTCTAACAATATTGGACAACTCAAAAGCGATATAAAACTAAGCTGTTCAAAGGCTTTTCTTGAGAATATGATGAAAAGAGATAAGAATATATGCATTCATAGTCAATACTTGCCTCAGTATGTACTTAGCGGATTATTTAAGTATAAAGAGAAAAGAAGTGAAATTGATAGGTTTGTGAATCAAGATGTTATAAAGTTTTGTTTGGATGAAAATAATGTAAGAGAAGAAGAAGATATAAAAATAGTTGATTTTTATGGAGCATTAGAAGAGAAAAGAAAACTTTTGGAGTCTAATGGAATAAGTGAAAAGGATATAAAACTTATAATGAGTCTTGATATAGATACGTATTTTAAAAAATATATACTAAATATAGATAAGGATAATTTAGAAGAATTATATAAAGTTGTTGACAGAAAAATTGTAGATCTAGTTAGTGAATTTTTAAATAAGGCTAGTGAAAAATTGTTAATGCAGTTTGATAGTAAAATTTTATATGGATTATCAATGCATGTAGCAAGTACAGTTGAAAGAATTTTAAAGGGAAAAGAAATTAAAAATCATCAGCTTGAAGATATTAAAAAGATGCATCCCAAGGAATATGAAATTTCGTATGATTTGAAAGAAAAAGTTGAAAGCACATTTCATATTAGAATTCCAGAAGATGAAGTTGGATTTATAACTATGTTTTTATGTATAGATAAAGAGGATTATGAAAATGAGAGTAGTGTTGGAATTATTGTTGCTATGCACGGAGAGTATACAGCAAGTTCAATGGCCGATGTAGCTAATAGACTTTTGGGTGAAAAATATGCTATAGGATATGATATGCCATTGGATCAGAAACCAGAGACTGCGCTAGAAAATTTAACAGAAATAGTAAAAGAAATAGATAAAGGTAGAGGAGTATTGCTGTTAGTAGATATGGGATCTCTTGTTTTATTTGGGGATATGATTTACGAAAAGACAAAGGTACCGGTAAAAACAATAGAAATGGTGTCTACACCTATTGTTCTTGAAGCTACAAGAAAAGCAACATTAAAAGCCTCATTGGAGGAAATTTATGATTGCTGCATAAATTTAAATCCACATATAGTGCGAAGTTATGCAGATAATTTTAGCATAAATTCAACACTTAAAAAGAAGGTAATTATAACAGCTTGCATTACAGGAGAAGGAACTGCTATAAAACTCAAGCCAATTGTGGAAAAGAAACTAGAAATCACTAGCAATGACATCGACATACTTAATATAGACATATTAAACAAGAAAAAATTCAATCATAATATACAAAAAATAAAGGCAGAAAAGGATATATTGGCAGTGGTAAGTGCAGTAAAGCCAGATGATGAGTCCTTGTTGTATATATCAACATCAGATATTTTTGATAAGAAAAAAGTAAAACTATTAAAATCACGATTAAATCTAATAGAAGAGATATATGATATGAGAGAAGTAATTGGAGAAAATGTAAATATAGATTCATATAAGTATATCGAGTGTTTTAGAAGATTTTATATACGTCTTGTAAATAATAAAGTTGAACTTAATAGTTCTGCATTAATAGGGTTAATATTACACATTGCGTGTGTAATAGAGCGTATGTTAAGTGGCGAAAAAATTATATATCGTAAGTATAGTGAGAAAATGTTAGATGAGAATAAGGATAAATATAATTTTGTTAGAGAAATATTAAAACCAATGGAAGAAGCATTTAATATAGAGATATCTGTAAAAGAGTACTTGATTATTCTTGAGACTATATATTTCTTGTAAGTTATAAAAAAGAAATTACAGGTCATGTAAAAATATTTAAATATAAAATTAAGAGATGGTTAAAAACTGGGTTATATATTTAATGATAGATTATAACATTAGAAAGAATATAGGTGAACTGAAAGCACAATTAAAGCCTTAAATACAGAGGATCATATGTTGTAAAATTTTATGATGAAGAGAACCCAATTAAGTAGAGAAAGCTGAAAAAGCAGGAAGAGGATTTACTTAAAAGGGTTCACTTTATCTGTATTTTTATTAAGTGAAACTCAAGGTATATAATAAAAGGGAGCTTACAATATATTATTAAAGCCAAATAAATATGAATGAATTATTGGAGCCAGTTCTTAGCTATAGGATAATTAATTGGTATTTTACCATCATTTCCAAATCCTAATGTATGAGCTGAAGTATGAAAATCACTACCTCCGCTTTTTAACAGGTTATGGCTGTCACAATAATTAATTATTTCATTAATTTGTGAGTGAGAATGCTTACGATGTATGCATTCAATACCATCTATTAAGTTTAATTTGACAATACTGTCGATATAATTATATATGTTATCTACGTCATATACATAAGGATGAGCTAAAAAACATTTACCGCCTGAACTATGAATTGTTTCTGCAGCTTCATAGATAGTTGGAAGATCTTCTGTTGGCTGTATATAAAATGGACTATTAGGATTTAAATAGTGTTTTCTATAAAAAGTTGTTCTATCAGTGATTTCTAATTTTTTTAGAATATACGAATTTTCATCATAGCTTAAAATATCATCACAAATAACATCGTTAGCAGGAGTATTTCTGCCCTTTATATGTAAATTAGAGGAATGTAGAATTTTTAGTTCATTACAAACCTCTATTAAATAATTTAATTTAGAATTTTCTTTCTCAATAACATTAATATTTTTATTAACTTGTAATATTCTTGATTTTTCTATAGAATCAATATTAATATTGTACCCTAACATATCCATGCTAATTCCATTAAATGAAAAAGCAATTTCAATTCCCTTAATTATATTACCACCGTATAAATCCTTTATATTCAGGTTGTTAATTTTTTTATATGCATCAACAGATTGATGATCTGTAAATGAAATAAATTCTAAATTCCTTTCTTCCGACATTTTTAATATGTCTATTACATCAAAATCTCCATCAGAATTATTTGTATGAATGTGTAAATCTATCATTAGGCATTTCTCCTTCATTTTAAATCATAAGGAATTGTAAACAATTTTAGATTTATTTATTTTAAGGAAACTAGTAAGTAATTTTAAAGTTATCATATCATTAAATATTTTTTTAGACAAATAGTTAATGAGCATCGTTATTCTTTGAATTAATTATAGTATAGATAGTTGTTTTATTTATAAAACTTAATATGATAGATATATTGCAAAAGTAATTCTTCATGATAATTCTAAAAATATTGCAAGAATTTTAGCGGTAATTGTGAATTGTGAAATGTGAATTGCAACAAATATATTAAATGTATAAAAGTAAAGAGGCTATTTTAATAAAAAAATAGTAAATGTATATGAAAAATAAAATATTTTAAATAATAATTGAGTTTTATTGATATTGTGATAAAATTATATAAATAATTTATTGAAACAAGATAAAAATTTTAGAGGGATATGTTTTTTATTATTTAAGCAAATGATAAATTAATGATAAGTACAATGCTTAAGGAAAAAGGTAGATTCATTTAAAATAGATTTTTATATGTATTGGAGGGAATTTATGATTACTAAAGTTTTGGAATTTATTAATTCAAAAGCTGTATTTGAGAGTCTTAAAGATTTGGAAAAGTATGGAGGAATTGAGACGGAATATATAGCTAGCAATTTTAAGATGAGCAGAACTCAAGCAAGCAGATTATTAAATGAATTGGTGAAATCTAACGATTTACTTAAGATAAATAGTCGCCCAGTTAAATTTCTTCCTAGAAAAAAAATCAATGATATTATTGGGCCAACAAAGAAAAGTATATATAAAGATATATATGAACTAGAACAGGAATGTGAGTCGTTAAAACAGGAGATTATTTTTGAAAGTATAATTGGTTATGATAACAGTTTGAAGGAAGTTATTGAGCAGATCAAAACGGCAGTTTTATATCCCAAAGGGGGATTAACTGTTATGCTTACAGGTGAAAGTGGAGTTGGTAAAAGCTTTTTAGCAGAGATAATCTACAAGTACAGTGTAAGCTGTAATGTTTTAGAAAAAGATGGACCATATAATGTTTTGAATTGTGCTCAGTATTATAATAATCCTGAACTATTATCAGGTATATTATTTGGGCATGCTAAAGGGGCATATACGGGGGCTACAGAATCAAAAGCAGGGTTAATTGAACAATCAGATGGCGGAATTTTATTTTTAGATGAAGTACATAGACTTAATAGCGAAGGACAAGAAAAATTGTTCACATTTATGGATACAGGAGTATTTTCAAGAATTGGTGAAAATGGCGTAAAGAGAAAAGCAGATGTACGATTAGTTTTTGCAACAACAGAAAATCTATCTGAATTTTTGCCAACTTTTTTAAGAAGAATACCTATTAATATATATATCCCTAATGTGGAGGAAAGAGGGCCTATTGAGAAAAGGAGAATAATAGAACATTTTATATATGAAGAAAGTAAGATTTTTGGAATACCAATTGAAATTACACAGCTTACATTAAATACAATTCTAAAAATAAAATTTAAAGGAAATATTGGAGAATGTAAAAATGTAATAAAATATGCATGTGGAAGAGCATATTCAAAGAGGCAAAGAAGAAATGGGAATATATTTGTAACATTGCAGGATATACCAAGAAACATATACATTGAGAATGCAGAAATTTTTAAGTTTCAAAACAATAATAAAAGCAAAAGTATTGTATTTTCAGACAATAACAATAGACATGTTCAAACATATGAAGAGAGTAAGCAAAGCATAATTAAGCAAAGTATATTAGAGTGTTTTAAGTTGTATAAATTAGTTGAAAGTGGAGAAGTCAGCAAAGAAGGATTTTATGAGAAGAGTTCCAATATAATGGTCAACTTGATGGATAGGCTAGTATTTGCTAATAATGACGAAACTAAAAACGTAATTATAGAATTTATAATATCAACAATGCAGGATATATTTAGAAATCTAGAAATAAATTATAATATTAAATATGATGGGAATAATGTGCTGGCTTTTTCATCATACCTGTACTCAAAAAATGATTTTTATAGCTTAGATGAAGAGGAATTAAAAATAGAGAATAAGTTATTGAGCTATTTAAAGAGAGAAAATTATAAAGAATATTCTGTAGTATATAAGATAGCAAGTTTTATAGCAAACAGGTTGGATATTTATTTAACTGATAGTGATTTAATTATTATGATTATATTCATTAAAACTACTGCAATACGTATAAATTTTAATAAGATGAATGCAATAATTATTGCTCATGGATATGCAACAGCAAGTAGTATGGCTAATGTCTGCAATCGTATTATAGGTGTAAATGTATTTGCATCTATTGACATGCCAATAGATGCAACAGCAATAGATGTGCTTAAGCAATTGAACAGGTATATTGAAGATGATAAATTAAAAAATGGCTTAATTGTTTTATTTGATATGGGATCTCTTAGCTTAATTTATGAAAATCTAAAAGATAAGATTAATATTCCCATGCTTTGTATAGATCAAGTTACAACTATGTTAGCTTTGGAAGTAGGAAATTTATTAATACAAGGAAAAACTATTGAAGAAATCTCTGAAGTAATGAATGAAGAAATTAAACCTAACATACAGTTATTTTATCCTCAGAAGAATAAAGAATATGCAATAATAGCATCTTGTTTTACAGGAATAAGTACTGCAATTAAGATACAGAATTTACTTTCAGAAAGTTTAGCAGGAATAGTTGATGTAAAGGTGGTTCCGTATAGTTATAATAATCTAGTGTCTAAAGGAAAGGATGACTCTATATTCAAGATGTATGACGTATTAGCTATTGTCGGTACGTATAATCCTGAAATTGAAACAATTAAGTTTATATCTTTAGAAGATATTATATCAGGAAAAAGAGAAGATGAGGTGTATAGAATTTTCAGTAAGGTAGCAGGGCATGATCAAATTAAATTAATAAATGATTCTATTGTGAAAAACTTCTCTTTGACAAGAGTTATAGATAGCCTAACTATTTTAGATTCTAATAAGATTATAGAGAGAATAGAGGATGGTATCAATGAGTTTGAAAACAATCAGAAAAGAAAAATACCAAATGACAAAAAAATTGCTTTATATGTTCATTTAAGCTGTATGGTAGAGAGATTAGTAAGACAGGCTGAGATAGAAGAATATACAGATTTAAATTTGCTAATTGAAGAGCATCAGAGTGAGATTAAGCTAATTAAAAATTCATTTAGTGTGATAGAAAAAAGTTATAGTGTGCAAATACCAATTGCAGAGATTGGATATATCTATAATATAATATATGGACCAATTCAATAATTCCAAGCAATTAAGAGAACAAAATAAAGTTTTATAAAAAGCATGTCACTAGTTGGCATGCTTTTTGCTTATTAATAAAGTATAAATAAAAAAATTAAAGGAGGTGATGGTAATGAAGAAATTTCTAATTGCAACTCATGGAGAATTATCAAAAGAATTTATAGAAACCAGTAAATTAATAGTAGGATCATTAAGCAATGTTGAATATTTCTGCATGACTAAAGATAAATCGGGAGATGATGCAGAAAAGGAAATGAAAAGAATTTTATCTAATAAAAGCGAAGAAGAAAAGTATATTGTTTTAACAGACATTTTTGGTGGAAGTGTAGCTAATTTATGTACCAATTTATTGTTGAATGGATATGAATTTGAATTAATAACAGGTATAAATTTGCCAATGATTTTAACAATACTTTTATCAGGCGAAGATGATATAGAAATGTTGATAAAAAATGGAATAGAAGAAGCAAGAAAAGGAATTATTCATATAAACGAATTACTAAAAAACAATAAGGAAAGGAATGAAGAAGATGATATCATTGATGAGAATTGACGACAGATTAATACATGGGCAGGTTGCATTTGGATGGTCAACATCGCTAGGGATAAATGTAATATTAGTGGTTAATGATGAAGCAAAAAATGATCAAATGAAAGCTATGGCATTAAACTTAGCTAAACCCAATAATGTAACTTTATATATTAGAGGAGTACAGGAATCGGGTGAGATAGTAGAGAAATTTGCTCAATCTAAGAAGAATAATGTACTTGTTTTAGTAAAAAATACAAAAGATGCATTGGAACTAGTAAAAAATTCAGGCGGAGTTATAAAGGAATTAAATGTAGGGGGCTTAAGATATGAAGCTGGGAAGCAGAAACTAACAGATTTAGTTGCTGTTGATGAAAATGATGTATCTAACTTAAAAGAAATAAATGATTTAGGCATAGAAATCGAATTTAGAATGCTGCCAAGGGATAAGAAAAAGACTTTATCAGATTTACTAAAATAAGTAAGGAGGTAAAAAATTATGATAGCACAAGCAATTATGCTGGGATTACTTGCAGGAATAGGTATACTGGATGGGCGGATTTTTGGGCAGATAATGCTTGAAAGACCGATAATAACAGGTGCTTTAGTAGGGCTAATTTTAGGAGATTTAAAAACAGGTATTATTATAGGAGCTCAACTTGAACTTATATGGATGGGTATTGCAGGAATAGGTGCAGCAACACCACCGGATGTTGTAACAGGTGGTGTATTAGGGACAGCTTTTGCAATATTATCTGGAAATGGTGTTGAAGTGGCGCTAGCTTTGGCTGTACCGATTGCAGTTTTAGCACAATCACTAGGGGTGCTAGTAAGAATAGTGAATTCTTATTTTGCTCAAAAGGCAAGTATATATGCTAAAAAAGCTGATTTCAGAGGTATTGCAATAATGATGTGGATTCCAGTACTATTATTTTTCCTAAGTACTTTTATTCCAACATTTTTAGCAATAATGTTAGGAGCAAATGCTGTTACAGCATTAATAAATTCTATTCCAAAGATAATTTTAGAAGGGCTTGGAATAGCAGGATCATTATTACCAGCAGTAGGATTTGCACTATTAATGGATATGTTACTTTCAAAGAAGATGGCTGTATTTTTCTTCATAGGATTTTTATTAGCATCGTACGCTAAATTAGATATAACAGCAATAGCTTTATTTGGAGCATGTGTTGCATTTATATTAAATATTTACATCAATACAAAAGAGAATAATACAGTTAAGCAGGCAGTTGCGAATAATTTAACGGAAGGGGAGATTGACTTTGAATAAGCTAGGTAAAAAGGAATTAAGAAGTGTATTTTGGCGTTCATTCGCTCTTCAAGGAGCATTTAACTATGAAAGAATGCAGAATTTAGGCTACTGTTATGCAATGTTACCAGTTATTAAGAAACTTTATTCAAAGAAAGAAGATCAAGCTAAAGCGCTGGAAAGACATCTTGAGATATTTAATACAACCCCAGTAATTGTTCCGACAATATTAGGAATTACTGCTGCAATGGAAGAGCAAAATTCAAATAATTCAGATTTTGATGAAGGCGCAATTAGTGCAATAAAGACTGCTTTAATGGGGCCTTTAGCAGGAATAGGAGATTCGCTCTTTTGGGGAACTTTTAGAATTATAGCAGCAGGAATAGGTGTTTCCTTAGCAAGTGAAGGAAATATATTTGGTCCAATACTGTTCTTGCTATTATATAATATACCAGGTTTTGCAATTAGAATACTGGGATTAAAATATGGGTACCAATTAGGAGTTAACTCATTAGAAAAGATACAAAAACAAGGATTAATGGAAAAAATAATGTCTATAGCAACAACTGTTGGATTATTTGTTGTTGGTGGAATGGTAGCTACTATGTTAAAGATAAAGACTCCGCTGGTATTCAATTTAAACGGTGCAAAAGTAGTAGTTCAAGATATATTAGATAAAATATTGCCAAACATGCTGCCACTATTATTTGCCTTCTTTATTTACTATCTATTAAAGAAGAAAGTAAGCGTTACTAAAATAACATTAGGTGTTATAGTAGGTGGAATAATATTGCATGCAATATGGCTATTATAATAAAAAATAAGAGAAAGAGGTAATAAAAATGAGAATACAAGATTATATGTTAGAAACTCCAACTAAAATGAAGGAGATAATATCAAAATCTGATGAATTATTTAAAGAAATAATAAAGCAAGACATAAACAAAATTATAATTACAGGATCAGGAACAAGTTATCATTCAGGGGTACAAGTGCAAACTTATTTGCAAGGAATATTAGATGCTGAAGTTACAGCAATGTATCCATTTATGATAACTAAAGATACATTCAAAGGTAAAAACGAAAAAACATTGATAATAGGTATATCACAAGGCGGAAGTAGTTATTCGACTTATAATGCAATGAAAGTGGCAAAAGAATGTGGTTGTATTACTGCATCTATGGCAGGATGTGAAAATGCGTTAATAGATGAGGCTGCAGATTATATTTTAACAGTATACTGTGGAGAAGAAAAAGCTGGAGCTAAAACTAAAGGTTTTTATTGCACAAAGTTAAACTTAATGCTTCTTGGACTTAAATTAGGAAAAGAAAATGGACAAATATCTGAAGAAAAATACAAAGAAGAAATAGATAAAATATTAGATGCTAGCGATAGATTTGAAGAAGTATATAAAAAGTCAGAACAATGGATTGAGAAAAATAAAAGCAGATTAGTAGAAGCTAAAGAAATAAGAATAATAGGTCCAGCAGAATTATATGGCGATACTTTAGAAAGTGCATTGAAGTTATTAGAAACTATGAGAGTGCCTGTTACAGGATATGAATTTGAAGAATTTATACATGGTATATATAATGCAATAAATAGTGATTCAACAATATTTATATTAGATACAGGGAAAGAACCAAGAGTAGCAAAAATGATTGAAGTTCTATCTGAGTGGACAAGCAATATTTACGTAATAGGAAGAAATGTTGCTTCAGATGATAGAAATCTACAAATAAATGTTAGTGAAGATGAGCATCATCAAACATTTAATTTCATAGTGCCAATGCAATTAATATGTGGAGAGATACCTAATTTGAGAGGTGTTAATCCGAGTATACCAAAAGATCCTCAATTTCATATGAAGCTTGGAAGTAAGAGATTTAATAAATAATCTATAGTAAAAATAATTGTTAATAAGTTAGTTGCGTAAAAATTCTATAATAATTATTTAAACGTATTGATGAAAAAAATGTTATTAGGCTAATAATTTATTTTGAGTTTTAATTTAAATTAAATATATTAAGTTTTTTGTAAAATTTAGAACAGTAAATAGTTTTTAATAAAAATAAACTATTTACTGTTTCTTCTATTTGAAAAGAAAGTACAATTAACTAACACTTTTAATTTTTTAAAGACTATGCTTAATAATCCAAAGAATACGCTATCTCTTGTTGCTATAAGAATTATAAAGTAAATACTGCAGCAAGCAAGTATATCAAGGATACAGGATAATATAGTTCCAGATATAAAATTATTTATAACAAAGGTTATTGGGATAAATATTAAAGAGTAATATAAATACTTAAAATTCTCAAAAGCAAATAATCTTATATTTATGTTAAGTTCATTTTTTACTAATCTATATTCTAAAGCCATAACTACTAAATTTGAAACCAAAGTTGTTGCGATTACTTTTGTTGGTGTGAACATATTGTTAAATATTAAAAGAGCATTCAAGATCAAATTTAATATCCCTCCAATGAAAACTAACTTAGCATCTGTTTTTTCTCTCCCGAAAATATAAATTATCTGATCTGAAATAATTCTATCAATTCCAATAGTCAGCATATATATTGAAAACACCATTAGTAGTGGCACAGCTGGAAGATATATATCAGTACCTTTGCCCATAATTATGATAACTTGTTTAGAAACTCCAAGTAATCCTATTGAGGCTGGAAATAAGAACAAGAAATATATTTTAATTACCTTATTTAATAAAGTCAAATAGACTTCTTTTGAATGATTTTCTAAATAGTTAGAAAGTCTAGCCATAGAGACTTGAACTATTGTAAACATTAAGATATCTATCATTGACATTATCTTTTGGGCCACTCCATAATATCCTGCTTCTGTTGATCCTAAATTACTGTTTAGCATGTTTTTATCAAGCCAAGTATATAAAATATATGTATTGGCAAGTATTACAACTGAAAACATAGGCTTTATATGTTTTTTTATTTGTAAATCTGAGAAGTTAAAGTGTATAGTCTTTTTTATATATATAAAACTGGATATGTTATTAATAAAATTTATACCACAAGTAAGATATATGTAAAATAAAAAATCAGCTTGGGTTTTTACAAAACATATTGTTAATAAATTATATATTATTTTAATTATCATAGTTTTTAATGCTATAAAATCATAATTTTCAAGAGCTTCATTAATCCATTCAACATTGAACATATTAAAGACTATGTTTAATCCCATAACCATACAAGTATAAAAATATGCATCATTTCTATGGAATATAGTTAAAAAGATAGCATAAAAAATAGAAGTTACAGCTGTTGTTGTGGTGGTAATTACAAATAGGCTAGTAATTGTTTTTGTTAGTTTATCTTTATCATCTCTTACTTTGCTTACTTCTCTTAAACCATATTGATAGACCCCAAAGCTTGCAAAAATCATAAAAACTGCAGTCCAGGTTTCCCCCATTGTCATATACCCGTTTAATTTATCTTGAATTGCGCTAAGAACTATTGGCATAACTATTATAGGCAAAATTATATTTGAAACATTTAATACTGCTTTAAAAAAAGCATTTTTAGATATTGATCTAGACATAAGTATCTCCTTAAAATATATTGTATTTTGAAGTTTGCAATATTATGGTAATATAGTAATTGAATTGTTTCAATTACTATATATAAATGTCTAAGATAATTGAAAAATATAAAATATTGAGTTGAATATAATTCAACTTATTTGATTATCATTATATGATAACAATATGGAGTGAGGAATTTGAATAAAGATTTATATGAATTTAAAGAAATAGATGAAAAGATAAAGAACAAATTAAATTATATTAAAGCTGATTCAGATATTATGTATAACAATATTAATGAAGTAAAAGCATTAAAAAATGATATATATGAAAAGACATCTAAGGTTTTTACGTATAATCTAAGAAAATTAATTCAATTGGAGTCAACACAAAAAAAGTTAGCTGGTAAAATTGGTATATCTGAGGATTTATTATCTAAATATAAATCAGGAGATGCTTTTCCATCTATAGAAACATTACTATATATTTCTGAGGTATATAATATAGCAATTGAAAAGCTTATTTCTATACCGCTAACAGCAGAAGATATTGAGAACTTAGAAAATAATAATGAAATTGGATCAGATATTTTTGAAGAGAAATATTACGTTTATTTTTTTGTTACTAACATAGCTAAAGAAGGATCTTTGCATGAAGGGATCGTAGAAATTAAGAATGAAAATGTAAATTTTAAGATTTGTTCAGATGAAAAGGTGATTAAATATTTTACTGGGAAGTATATTGTATCCGATAAAATGATATTTTTTAATTTAAGCAGCTCAAATGATGGGGTTACATATATAAATATGATCAAACCAAACCTGAATAAAAATAAGTACACCGGTGGAGTTGCTATGATGATGCTTCCATCAGATGCGAATAGTAAACCATGTGTTCAAAAGATTTTATTTAGCAAAATCAAATTAGATAGGGAATTATATTACAATAACCTAAAGGAGATTTTAAATTTTAAAATTGATGGAGTTAATTTAGGTCATGTTAAGCTATCTCAGTGGGAAGATGAGGCGGCGTATAATTTTATATTAAAACTAAAGAGTTCTAGGAGAGCTTAGTGTTCCATCACTATGCTTTTTTTTATTCTCTACATTTATTTCAATTATTTCAATAAAAGATTATTTGTAGTATTTTAAACAAGTATAAAAAATTCTAACTTAGTATTTGATATAAAATTTTAAAATTTCATGTAACCTTAAATTAGCATTGGATGTATTTATACAGCTGGAAATGGTAGAAGTTACTGAAGGAAGAGTTTTAAGCGATGGTTGTAGCATAGTTTCTGATTGGACTTTTTGATCAAAGATAAAAAATTTAAACTACTATGTTATAATATATTTTATGTAAAAATAGCATTATTGAAATGCAACTATTAGAGGTAAAAGTGATATTTAATTTATAATTTATAGATTAAATAAATGGCTAGAATCTTATTTGTGCTTGTCATGAAAGAGGTGGTTATTTGAAACTAGAAGAATTAAAGTCAATATTATTTAAATCAGCTTCATCTACTATGAAAAGAGAGGGAGAGGTTAAATTTAATAATGGTTTAGTCACTTATTTTAAGGGGAAAAAGATAGATAATATATATCATATTTATGGAAAAGTTACGGACAAAAATAGAATTAACGAATTTAGTACACATATCAAAATCAATCTCCAGAGGAAAAAACTAGAGAGTGCTAACTGTTCTTGTGATGAGTTTAAAGAATTTACTTCAAGTGGATACACATTAATTTGTAGTCATATAACTGCGACTGAATATAAATTCATTAGCCTACTTGAAGATGACAACAATAAAGATGAAAATTCTGAAAAGAAAACTACAGAAAAATATAAAATATGGGGAAATAATCATAGCACAAGGCTTATTCGTAAAATAGAAAAGGATTCTCTATATTATGAGGTACAAACACCTTCGAGAAGCGGAAAGCTTATACTAAAGCCAGAGGAACTTAGAAAATTTTTAAAAGGTATAGAGGCTAGAAAAATAAAATTTAAGTTTGATTATATTGAAATTACAGCACCAATATTGCATAAAGATCTACCTATAACCTTTAATGTTAAAGAAGATAATGGAATGATAGTCTTGACTACTCATAAGCAGCTTCCCATTTCACTAAATTCAAACAATGATGTTTATTATTTTAGGAATGAACTCTATTTACCTTCAAGAAATCAAATTGATAATTACATTAGCCTGCATGAAAAATTATTGGCTCATGGTAGAATCACCTATAGAAAAGATATAGATACTTATACTAAACTAATGTCCATTTTAAGTAGAATTTCGAGTAACATAAATATTGCGGAAAACTTAAGAAATTATGCATCTAATTTATCAAGACCTGAATTTTTTCTATATGAAGGGGACGGAAAGATTTATTGTGATATATTTCTTAGTTATGGCAATACAAAAATCAATATACTAGATGAGAAAAATGTTTCGTATACATTCATAAGAGATTATAAAAAAGAAGAAAAGCTTCTTATGGAAGTTGAAAAGCTAAGTTTTGCAAAAATGGATAACAGACTTGTATTTATAGGTAAAGATGAGGAGTTGTTTAATATACTGAGCGAAAAAGGAGAGACAATTCACTCTTTGGGAAATGTTATGTTAGGAAATGGCCTTAGCAATAAAAAAATATATAATTCGGATTCAATTAGAGTTGATTTAGATGAAGTGGAGGGAAGTTATAGTTTCTCTTATAATATAGGGGAATTAGGAATAAAAGAATTAAATAGTGCATTAGAAGCACATAAAGGTAAAAGTAAATTTTACAAAACAAGAAATAATGATTTTTTAGATTTTGAAGATAATGGTGTGAGAAGTTTTTTTAATCTTATGGAAGTATTGAATATAAATGTAGATTCAAATAATGAAAAATTTAAAATGGAAAAGAATAAAGCCTTATGTCTATATGAAAATATAAAGAATATAGGTTTAGGAATTATAGAGAATTCCAGTGAATTAGAAGAGGTAGGGAATAAGTTAGCCAGTATAAAGAATAAAAATATACCTATACCCAATGATTTTAAAGGAATTCTCAGAGAATATCAAATTAATGGATTTAAGTGGCTCAAGACCTTAAGTGAAGTGGGATTTGGAGGAATATTAGCAGATGAGATGGGATTAGGTAAGACAATACAAGTTATAGCATTCTTATTATCAGAGAAGAACAAAAAGACTTGCATAGTTTGTCCGACATCATTGCTTTATAACTGGAAAGATGAAATTTTAAGATTTGCGCCAAGTTTAAGGGTTGTGATGATTCATGGAACTCAGAGAGATAAATTGATTGAAGATATATGTGAATATGATGTAGTGCTAACTACCTATGGAACATTGAGATTAGATATAGATAATTATAGAGATATTGTGTTTGATTATTGCATAATTGATGAGGGGCAGAGTATTAAGAATTCGGAAGCTCAGAATTCAAGAACTGTAAAAGAAATTCAGGCAAAAATTAGATTTGCTTTAACTGGAACACCTATTGAAAATAATTTAACAGAGCTTTGGTCTATATTTGACTTTATAATGCCAGGGTATCTCTACACTAAAGAAAAGTTTGAGGAAAAATTTATTTCAAGAAGGGAAGATAATTTAGAGAATCTTAAGACTATGATAAAGCCTTTTATTTTAAGGAGAACTAAGAAAGAAGTAATGAATGAATTACCAGATAAAATAGAAAAAACTTTATTAGTTGAAATGACATCTGCTCAAAAAGCTGTGTATAGTAATTATGTAAAAAGAGTAAAAGCTGCAATGAAGAATAACAAAGATGGTAGAATCGAGATATTCTCATACTTAACTAAGCTAAGGGAGATATGTTTAGATCCTTCACTTATACTTGAAGACTATAATGGAGGAAGTGGGAAAATAGAAAAAGTAGTAGAAATCATTAAGAATCATATTGATTCTGGTGGGAAGATACTTCTATTTTCACAATTTACTTCTGCATTAGATAGGATTGGTGATCGCTTAAATAAGGAGAAAGTAGAATTTTTCCATTTGAGCGGAAAAACAAGTCCTAAAAATAGAATAAAAATGGTTAAAGATTTTAATACTAATGAGTTTGTGAATGTCTTTTTGATTTCCTTAAAGGCTGGAGGGACTGGACTTAACTTAACATCAGCTAATTTGGTTATTCATTTTGATCCCTGGTGGAATCCAGCAGTTGAGGCTCAGGCGACTGATAGAGCTCATAGAATTGGTCAAAGAGATGTAGTAGAGGTGATTAAGTTAGTATCTAAAGGAACTATAGAGGAGAAAATCATTTTGCTTCAAGAAGATAAAAAACAACTTATTGACAGTATTCTAACGGGAGAACTTAAAAATAGCGGTTTATTAGGCAGTTTATCAAAGGAAGATTTGCAACAATTGTTTGAGAGAGATTAAATAATTGTTTTATAAATATAAAAAGATATTAGTAAGAAATAATTATGTTGAATGAAGAAAAGCTGACTAGGTTTTTAATGTTAATTGAAATCTATAAAAATTATATATTTCTATGAGTATAAAATTATCTGAAAAATATTTTCAGATAATTTTATTATTTAAAGGAATATTTGAAAATAAGTACCTGTTTTGAGTGCATGTATATAATTATCAATAGTTATCTACTATAATGTAAATGAACAAAATGTAAATGCCAAGTACGAAGCATAAGCGTTTAAAGATTAGGTCATTCTTCTACTTGTCGATGATCTAACTTGTTAAATTCGTTTAAGCGATACTCCATATTTTTTTCATAATCTTTGTTAAAGATACAAGAGAATATGACATCTAAAACATATTGTGTAGCAATATGAGAAGAATAGTGAGAAATTTTCTTTTTTAAATTTTCTTTACTAGAAACAAATATATGATATTTAAATAACTTAGTTAAATAGTTTTCTTGAGCTGAACAGATAACTAAGGTTTCTATTTCCTTACGTTTTAGAACTAAAGCAATTTCTTTAATTTCAGGTGTCTTACCAGAATAAGAAAGGATAATTGCAACTTGCTTATTTTTATTATTGGAAGCGGCAGCACGGTATACTTGGTTCATTGGAATTAGTGAAACATTAACGTATCTACCGATGCTTTGCATTTTATCTTGAAAGTTCAATGCCGTTTGTATATTATTTGTAACGGCATAAACATCGACTATCTCGGCATTATAAATTAAATCAACAGCATCTTCTAGCTGTTCGGAATTAAAGAAGGAAAAAGTGTTGGTTAAGGTATCAATATAAAGTTGCTTAATGTTACTTGCAATTTGAAATTGTGTATCGTCTTTCTTGAAAGGAAAATTTATATCAATATTTTCTGGTTTATTCATTTTGGAGTATAGTTCTTCAACAAACTTGATTTTAAATTCTTTGAAGCCAGTTAATCCGATTTTTTTACATAGTCTGTGTATAGTTGAGATTGATGAAAAAGATACTTTGGCTAATTCATCTAGTGACATACCAGCAACTTGCTCTTGATTTTCCAATATGTAATTTGCAAGTAATTTTTCTGTTTCAGTTAAATTATTCGCATATAAAAGTAAATTATAAATTGTCATGATAATTATCTCCTTGGTGAAGTTTACATTTTTAGATGAATTATTTTATTAATGAATGTCGTCAATAAATAATTAAATTTGTCATTAATACTTTTTAAGGAAAAGTACTATATATGTTGCTAAAATAATTCTTCATCATAATTCTAAAAATATTTGAAGAATTTTAGCCGTAATTATGAAATATGAATTGTGAAGTGCAACATATATATTTATTTTAGCATTAATAAAAATTATTATCATTAAATTAAACTGATGAATTATAAACTTAAAATATCAATGGAGTTAGCATATAAATTATATTGTAGAAATTATAATAGGATTTGAGTAGCTATTATAAAGATGATTTTTAAAGAGTACAAGCAGTTTATTTTTTATAAAGAAAATAATTAAGTAGAGTATATATTCACAGCACAAGATTCATACATTGTTTCATTCTTTGGAGAGTTACAATAAAATCAAACCTGCAAGTGACTTTAGAAAGTAGTAGAAATACACAGTCCTAGAAACAGATTTCGTTTTAAATATTTTAGAAAAGTATATAAAAATGAGCAATATAGGAGGAGGCAAAATTATGGCATATAAACTAATAGCTTGTGATATGGATGAGACATTATTAAATGATAATCATATAATTTGTCAAAGAAATATTGATTTAATAAAAAGAGCCAAGAAAGAGTATGGAGTAAAATTTGTACCAGCTACAGGAAGAGGTTATTCTTCTATTCAGAAGGACTTGAAAATTTTAGACTTATATGATCAGGCTGGTGAATATATTATTTCCTTTAATGGAGGCGCTTTAACAGAAAATAAGGATAACAGGCTACTGCAATTTAAAGGATTAAGATTCGATAAGATGAAAGAAATTTTTGAATATGGATTAAATAAGGATGTTTGTATACATGTTTATACAAAAGATAAATTGTATATTTATAATTTATCACAAAGTGAAAAAGAAAGAATTAAAAATCAAAAATTAGAGTGTACTATTATGAAAGAAAACACAGTGGATTTTCTTGAAAAGGAACCAATTGCAAAGATTATATATCAAAATATAGATGTTCAATATCTTATGGGTATTGAGCCAGATATGAGAAGTATTACAGAGGGGTATTGTGCTGTAAGTTATTCGTCAAATCGATATATGGAATTTAATTCATTAGGGGTAGATAAAGGAAGTGGTCTAATTAACCTGGCAAAAATTTTGGATATAGATATTAAACAAACAATTGCTGTAGGAGATAACTACAACGATATGTCTATGTTAAAAGTAGCAGGCCTATCAGTAGCTGCGGGAAATGCAGTTGAAGATGTAAAAAGCGCTTGTGATTATACAACAGAAGCAGATAATAATGAAGGTGTTGTTGCTGAATTAATTGAGAAGTTTATATTTAAGAAATAGTAATAATAGTTGTAATAATATTTTGTTGTTAGGCACATGGAAATAGATAACGAGTCCAAAGTTGCTATGGATATTTTCCGTCAGGTAAGGAGACGGATTGCCCTCATAGCGGGCCTATTAGGTCAATTTGTCGACGTGGGATGATGGGAAATAGGCTGGTAAATGGACTTTTTATTTATTTGATTGCGCCTTAATAGAGGAGGAAATTTAATTATGTTAGCTGATTATCATATGCATACAAGTTTTAGTGATGATTCCACTTATCCTATGGAAGATGAGATCAAAAAAGCGATATCTTTAGGAATTGATGAAATATGCTTTACAGAGCATGTTGATTATGGAGTGAAAGTAGATATAAATTGCGATTATATAGCTTATATAAATGAATTTAATAGATGCAGAGAGAAATATAAAGATAAAATTACTATGAAACTTGGAATCGAATTTGGGATGCAAGAACATACTATTGATGAATTCCAAAAGGATTTTAATGAATATGGCTTTGATTTTGTTATACTCTCTTGTCATCAGGTAGATAATAAGGCATTTTGGACACAGGATTTTCAAAAAGGAAAGACACAAAAGGAATATAATGAGAAATATTATGAGGAAATATTAAAAGTAATAAAGAAATATGATGACTATAGTGTTTTAGGACATTTAGATATGATTAATAGATATGATAAGATGGGAAAATATCCTTTCGAAAAGGTAAGCGATATTGTAAAAGAAATCTTAGCTCACGTAATTTCTAATGGAAAAGGAATTGAAATTAATACATCTTGTTTTAGATATGGGTTAGATGATTTGACACCTTCTAGAGAAATATTAAAGTTATACAGAGAATTAGGAGGAACTATTATTACAATAGGGTCTGATTCGCATAAGGAAGATGATGTAGGATGCAAGATTTCTTATGTAAAAAATGAACTTAAGGAACTCGGATATAAAGAATTTTGTACATATAAGAAAATGGAACCAATCTTTCATTGCTTATGATAATAAATGAACAATTAAAGATATTAGTAAAGTTCATCGTACACGGACTATAGGTAAATAAGTTCATGTATGCTGTATTTTTACTTAGTTCAATTTATTATTATTTAATTACCAGTAATTGAAAACTGTTTTATCGCTATGAAAATTAATAAAATGGAGTTGTTAAAAAAATAATTTTACATATTGCACATAGGTGTTAAAATATAGGAAGATTAGTTTATTTTGAAAGGGATATGAAAAATGATAAGAGAAGCAACGGAAAAGGATTTAGCAGATATTTTAGAGATTTATAATGATGCTATATTAAATACAACAGCGATTTATGATTATACTGCTCATAATCTTGAGGAAAGAAAACAGTGGTTTGATGAAAAGAAAAAAGATGGATGCCCACTATTGGTGTTTGAAAAAGATGACAAAGTTGTAGGATTTGCTACATACGGATCGTTTAGAACTTATCCAGCCTTTAAGTACACAATAGAACATTCTGTATATGTTCATAAAGACTGTAGAAATTTAGGGATTGGAAAAATATTGTTAAAGGAATTAATTGATTCTGCTAATAGAGATGAGTACGCAACTATGGTTGCTTGTATTGATAGTTTAAATGAAGGTAGTATCAAAATTCATGAGAAATTCGGGTTTAAATACTCTGGCACAGTAACTAAAGCAGGTTATAAATTTGGTAAATGGTTGGACTTAGTTTTTTATCAACTAGATTTAACAGGTCCTAAGAATCCAATAGAAAAGTAAGGATTTTTATATTCTTGAAATAAATATATGTATTTTAAGAATAACAAAGCACCACCAGATGTCATAATTTATAACATCTAGTGGTGCTTTTTCACTTTTCTATTCTGCTGAATCCATTTCACTACGCATTGAAGTATTAAATATCAATGAAGTAAGCATTGCACCTATTAGAAAAAGTATGCCTGCTGAGATGTAGAGAATAGTAAGGGAAAATTGGCTTTTAAGCCAGCCTGTAATTGACATTGTAATAACCATGAATCCCATAAACATTGGATTTAATACTCCGTTTACCCTTCCAACAAACTCAGATTTCGTTAATTGAAGAATTAGTGTGTTAATACCAATTTGAATACAAGGCATAAAAAATCCGTTAAGGAATTGGAACAATAGAATTATAATCCAGCTTGAAGATAATCCCATGCCAACCATTGAAATGGTGTTAACTATAAGTCCTATTGCAAGAAGCTTTTGAGGCATAACTTTCTTTGATATTGTCATAACTAATCCGCCACCAATAAACATTGCTGCCCCATTTACCATAAGTAATAATTGAAGATTTTCTTTAGGAAGACCGAGTCTTTCAACAATTAAGAAAACCCCAAGTGGTTGTATGATACCAACAGCAAGGCCTGATACCGCAAAAACAGATCCAAGTATAGTTAGCTCTCTTTGCTGCCAAACATAGACGAAACCTTCTTTTAATTCTTCTAAGAAATGATTTCTAGTTTCATTCTTCTCAATTATTTCATCAGCGGGTAATAAGGTTAATACTGAAGCTGATAGTAAGAAAGCTACACCCATTATAGATATAGAGATATCTATTCCAAACTTTTGAAAAACAATAGTACCTAATGCTGGTCCTATAATCATAAAAATAGACATAAGAGTTTGGAAAATAGCCATTCCAGTTTGCATAAACTCTTCAGGAACATGGACTTTAAATAATTTCATTGCAGAAGGCTGAGAAAACTGAGACAAAATAGATGAAATAAATGTTACAAAAAATACAGCTTCCCAAGTTGCAAAGATTATTGTAAGCAGAACGGCAAAAACAGAAATAGCACTTAGTAAATCACACCAAACCATAGTACGCTTCGGTCGCCATCTATCTGCAAAGGTTCCCCCAATAAATGAAAATATAAATATTGGAGCAAATTCTGCAACTGAAATTAAAGAAACTGCAATGGGATTGTTATTAGTCTTCTCCATTACAAATAATAATATGGCGAAATTACGAACCCATATTCCTATTTGTAGAAAAATAGAAGAAGCTATAATTACTCGAACAAATCTATTGCGAAAAAATGAAGACATTGACATTGTCGATTTTGTCATATAATTACCCCTCTTAAATTATTGAATATTTTATTATATACTATATCATAAATCAGTAGCACATCAAGTTAAAATATTATTATAATGTTGTATAAGTAGCTAAGTATATATATAATTATAAAGTTGACCTTAAAATAAACAAAGGAAATTTATAAGGAAGTGATTTAAAGATGAATTCAAGAAAAAGAAGCATTGCAGCAGCATTAATGGTGGCAATGTTTTTAGGAGCGGTCGAAGGAACTGTTGTAACGACAGCTATACCAACAATAGTGAAGGATTTACAAGGATTTGAAATTATTAGTTCAGTTTTTTCAGTATATTTACTAACTTCTGCTATTACTACTCCTATATATGGGAAACTATCAGATCTATATGGAAGAAAAAATATGCTTTCAATTGGAATAATAATATTTTTAATTGGAAGCTTTTTATGTGGATTATCGCAAACTATGTACATGCTGATAGGAGCTAGAGCTATACAAGGAATAGGTGCTGGAGCAATATTTACAGTTACATATACAATTATTGGAGATGTATTTACATTAGAGGAAAGACCAAAGATCCAAGGAATAATAAGTTCTGTTTGGGGAATTGCAAGTTTAGTAGGGCCATTTTTGGGAGGAATTTTAATAGATTTATTATCTTGGCATTGGATATTTTTTATAAACCTTCCCTTTGGAATAATATCAGTTGTACTTATTCAAAGAAATTTAGATGAGGTATTCGAAAAGAAAAAACATAGCATAGATTTTGCAGGAATTATAACTTTATCACTGGCGATGGTTATATTTTTAAATATTTTCTTATCAAATGAAGATATGAGTTCCAGCAATAACCTATTTATTTTATTATCCGTCATTGCAACGGTTATATTACTGGTTGCATTCTGTATAATTGAAAGAAAAGCAAAAGAGCCAATTATTCCTTTTGATATATTTACAAAGACAAGTTCAATTGTGAATTTAATAAGCTTCTTGGCTTCAGCTATATTAATGGGTTCGGATGTTTATCTCCCAATATACATACAAAATGTACTTGGATATAGTGCTAAGATATCAGGCTTGTCACTAGCTCCCATGTCATTTGCTTGGCTTATAGCTGCAGTAATTTTAGGAAAGTGCATAGTAAAGTTTGGTGGGAAAATAGTAATACTTATATCTAATGTTATCTTACTAATTAGTACAGCGTTATTGCCTACATTGAATGCAGAATCTTCTATATTATTAGTAATAATATATGCTTTCATAATGGGATTTGGATTTGGTGGAGCATTTACAACTTTAACAATAATAATTCAAGAGTCAGTAGAATATAACAAGAGAGGTGCTGCGACTGCAGCTAATTCATTGCTTAAAACAATAGGTCAAACTATAGGAGTAAGCATATTTGGTAGTATATTTAATATATATATAATTAAGTATTTTACTCAATTAGGAATAAATGGAGTTGATCCAAGTAATTTGTATAATTCAGCTGTAACTGATCAACAGATAAAACTTTCATTAAACAGTTCGTTACATTTTTTATTTATAATACTTATAGGAATAGCTGTTATATCGTTATTTTCATCAATGATAATGCCTAAAATAATGGAAAGTTCTAAGACAGAGGAGAACAGAGCATAAAATAGAGGTTGAAAATTTATGAATTACCGTGACTGTATCATATTAAGTTTTTTAATTATTATGATATAGTCACTTTTTATTATATAAGATTGCATTGGAGTGAAATAGGAGGAATCTAGCCCACCCTGAAGCATAAATTATTAATAAAGTTAATTCAGAGGGGGACATTTTAAAAGAGAACAAAAAGGAAAATATATTCATCGCCTAGATATCTCTTAGTTGAATTTGAAAATGCAGATAAAAAAATCTCAGGATACGGAATCTCTTGAGACTTTTAGTGATAGAAAATTTTAAAATTTTCTGTTATAAAAATTTAAATGATTTATAGAAGCGAAGTCTAATGAGCGAATACAGTTTGTTTCGCTTTTGATACAACTGCACTTAATGGCAATGCAATTACTATGCCAGTAGATACTTGGATTATGTTCCCTAATATATCCTTAGCTGAATATGCTATTCCTTGTATTAGCCCAATTTTTTCTGTTAAAAAACCTGATATTATTATTCCAGCAAAAAAATATGCAATCACCATAAATATACCACTGGATACAAATGCAATTGTATACCTTACAGTAACTTTGTTTTCTGACATTTTTTCCAATATGAATCCTGCAATATAAGCCATTCCCCATTTAATAACTAGTGTAAATGGTGCCCAAAAATAATATCCACCTAATGCGTCAACAAGAAACATGCCAAGAGCACTTGAAATTGCTCCTTTTTTCTTACCTAGAACTATTACAGATAAGAATACCATGCAGTCGCCTATTTGGACGAAGCCTCCAACTGATGGAATTTTAATTATGCTTCCTGCGATATAGGTTAAAGCAATCATTAGCCCCATTAATACTAGTTCGCTAGTATTTAAAGATTTACTTCTTTCCATAAATATTACCTACCTTTTTATAAATTAATTACTGTATATGAATACAGGTTTTTATAGTCTTTGTTTTTTATATCTAGCATGCTTTATACAATAAAACTCAATACAAATAATAAAATCATTATATTAATATATCTAAAATTTATCAAATGTATGGGTACACATGGAAATGATTAGAATAATTCAATCTGGACATATATATCCACAAAATAGTATTGGAAAAAATCTATTTAAGTAGGCTATAATGTAAATATAAATTGGTCCTAACGGGGAGGAGATATGATTTGAGAATATTGCATACAGCTGATTGGCATTTGGGCAAGAATTTAGAAGGACAAAGCCGAATGGATGAGCAAGAAGAGTTTTTAAATGATTTTGTTAAGATTGTAGAAGAGAATAATATAGATTTAATAATGATTGCGGGAGACGTTTATGATAATCCAAACCCTCCGGCAAGGGCAGAAAAAATGTTTTATGATACTTTAAAGAGATTATCGAAAAATGGAGAGAGACTTACTTTGGTTATATCAGGAAATCATGATAATCCAGAGAGATTGGTTGCGGCAGGTCCACTTGCTCGTGATCATGGAATTATTATGGTTGGGACACCAAAAACTATAGTTCCTTGTGGTGAGTATGGGAAACATAAAGTTTTGTCATCAGGAGAAGGGTATGTGGAAGTTGAAATTAATAATGAAAAAGCAGTTATTTTAACTGTGCCTTATCCAAGTGAGAAAAGATTGAATGAAGTTATTTATAACTATATGGAAGATGAAGAGGAAAAAGCTAAATCCTATAGTGATAAGATATTTTCTTTATTCAATTCGCTAAAAAGTCATTTTAGAGAAGATACAATTAATCTTATAATATCGCATCTATTTGCAATGGGAAGTGAGGAAGGTGGTTCTGAAAGAAGCATCCAATTAGGAGGTGCTTATATAGTAGATGGAAGTTGTTTTCCTAAGGAAGCACAGTATATAGCATTAGGGCATGTGCATAAACCACAAATAGTTCCAGGAACGGATAAAAGAGCAAGGTATTGTGGGTCACCAATTCACTATAACAAAAAAGAGATTAGCTTTGAAAAGAGATGTTATATAGTCGATGCAAAAGCTAATGAAGAATGTGACATACAAGAAATAAACTTAAGGGTATATAAACCAATAGAAATTTGGAAATGCTCAAGTATTGAAGATGCAATATTACGATGTGCTGAAAATAAAGATAAAGATTGCTGGGTGTATTTAGAAATAAGCACAGATAGATACATAAGAGAAGATGAAATAAAGCAAATGAAAGAATTAAAAGCAGATATATTAGAAATAATGCCCAAGGTTAAAGGACTGGAAGAAGAGAGTGAATTAAACTTAAGTGAAAAATCGTTTGAGGAAATATTTAAGGAGTTTTATCTTAAAGAAAGGGGGACTCCTCCAGAAGGTGAAGTTATGGAATTGCTTTTATCAATTATAAATGAAGAGGGTGAAACAGATGAGACCAATCAAATTGAGGATTAAGGGCTTAAATAGCTTCATGGATGAACAAATTATAGATTTTGATAAATTAACAGACAGAGGATTTTTTGGAATCTTTGGACCTACTGGAAGTGGGAAATCAACTATATTAGATGGAATAACTTTAGCATTATATGGAAATGTATCAAGAAAAAGCTCCAATTTTATAAATACTAATTGTGACAGATTAAATGTAAATTTTGAGTTTCAAATATCAGGTAGTGAAATAAGAAAATATATCATTGATAGGGAGTTTAAAAGAAAAAAAGATGGAGGAATAAGCTCTGGAAAGTGTAAAATCGTTGAAGTAACAAATTCAGAAGAAGAAATTTTAGCAGATGGAGTTAAAACTATAAATAAGAAAGTTGAGGAGATAGTAGGTCTTAATTTAGAAGATTTCTCAAGAACTGTTGTTTTACCTCAGGGGAAGTTTAGTGAATTCTTAAAGCTTGAAGGCAAAGATAGGCGTGATATGCTTGAAAGGTTGTTTAACCTTCAACAGTTTGGAGACAATTTATCCAGAAAACTTAGTGCAAAGATAAGCAAAGAGCGAACTGATAGCAATATTTTGGCTGGACAATTAAGTGGATACAACGATGTAAGTCCAGAAAAATTAAAAGAAAAGGAAGATTCTTTTAATGAATTAAAAAATAAGCTGGAAGCTTTGAAAAAGGAATTAGATATAATAGAAAAGAAGCATAAAGAAAATGAAGAAATATGGAAGCTACAGCTTGATTTATTAGAGTATAAAAATAAAGAACAAAAATTAAAGGAAAAAGAGGAAAAGATAAATTCATATCTAGAAAAGATAAAGCTAGGTGAAGCAGGCGCAAAGGTGCTACCTTATTTAAATGCATTTGAAAGCACTAGAAAAGCCTTTGATAAAAATGAGATTGAGTTAGAAGAATTAAAATTAAAGATAGATAATATAAAAGAAGAAAAAGAAAAAATCGAGCAACTTTGGTGTATGGCAAAAGATAAAAAAGAGAATAAACTTCCTCAATTAATGATGCAGGAACAAAAAGTTAAAGATGCTATTGAAGAAAAGAATTTGATACGTGAGATAGAAAATAAAATAGATTTATTAAAGGCAGAAATTAAAGAATGTGATGCTAAAAATAATAGTATACAGAGTGAGCTCATTAAAATAGAAGAAGAAATAAGTAATAAAAATAAATTAATAAAAGAAGACGAAAAAACATATGATAATTTGAAAATTGAAGAAAGCTTAAAAGAGGCAGTTCAAGAAGGAATAATTGTAGAAGAAAAGTTAGGAAAAATAAATGGAATTCTAGTTAAGGATAAGCAAAAGAAAGCAGCTATTGAAAAAGAAAATAGTGAAACTATACTTAAAGGAAAAGCTTTAAGAGAAGTTTTAGATAAAGAAAAAAAGAGTTTAGAAGATAAAGAGAAACAATATGAGTTTTTACTTAAAAATTCGCCAGGTGAACAAAAAGATTTGGTTAATTTAAAGCAGTTGATAGTGGAAAATGAGCAAAAATGGAGCAGTTATGTAAAGCTGAACAAAGAAATAGATTTCTCTAGAGAAGAGATAAAAAACTTACAAATAGATATATTAAGTAGAAGAGAAGAAGAAAAGCAACTTGAAAAAGAACTAGAGGAAATAAAGAATACTCAAAAGGAGATTATGAGAGAAAATTTAGCACATACTCTTAGACAGGAACTTAAAGATGGAGATACATGTCCTGTATGTGGTTCAACTCATCATATGAAAGAAAATATTAGGATCCTTGAAGTTCAAGATGTGGAGAATATAGAGGAAAAAATAAGACTAAAAGAAAATTCAATAAAGATTATTAGTAGTAAAATAACTCAAGGTGAAACTAAGGTAAATAGTTTTAACGAAAAAATTAAAGTTAATCTTGAAGAAATTGAAAAGCTCGGAACTGCGTTTAAGGAAAAAACTTTGGAAGAGTTAAAGCAGGGATTTATAGATTTAGAAAAAGCTTTAGAAAGTTATTTTAAAGATAAAGAAGAACTTGAAAAAGGTGCTAATAAGCTAAGGAATGAAATTAATATTAAAACTGGAGAAATAAATGAATTACGAGCAGTAGTTAGAACTAACCAAAGACAGCTTGAAGATTTGGAAAAAAGTATTACAGAAAATACAGAAGAATTGAATATTCTAAAAAATAGATTGGATTGCCTAAGAGCAAAGACATTAGTAAGTGATTTTAATAAAAAAAGCGAAGAAATTAAAGCCGTTGAAAAAGAGCGGGAAAGATTATCAAAGGTTATTAAAGCTAATAGGGAGCTAATAGAAAAGTTAGAAAAGAATAAAGAAAATTTAAGTAATGAAGTAATCTTAGTAAAAGAAAACTTAACTAAATATAATACAGAATTGAGTAGTTACGAAAAAAGTAAAGAAGAAAAAATACAAGCGATAAAGAATAAGGTTGATAATGCAGATGATCTTGTTTCACTATTACATAAAATTCAGGAGAATATTGAAAATATTAATAGTGAGTTTAAGGAAAGTGAAAACAATAAAAATAAAATAGAAAAAGAATTTAATGAAAACAATGAGCGATTAATTTCTGCAATCAGTAAATATAAGGAATTAATTAAACGAAAAAAGGATGAAGAAGCTCAGTTAGAAGTTGCAATAGACAGTGAAGGTTTTAAGTCACTTGACGATGTTAAAAAAAATATAATTGGAAAAGAAGAAATTAATGATTATAAATTAAAAGTAGAAAGTTATAAAAGTGAAGTATCAAAAGTAAATGGAGCAATTGAAAGTTTACTTAATAAAATAGATGGTAAAGAGTTAAGTGAAGAAGAATATACAGAAATAAAACTCTTAAAAGATATTAAAGAAAAAGAGTTCAATGAAATTAATGAAGAGAAAATTAAGTTAGATGAAGAATTAAAAAACATAAAAAATAAGCTGGAAGAACAGAAAGACCTCTTAGATAAAAAGATGAAACTAGAACATAAATTGGCTCTTCTTGGTGATTTAGAAAAGTTATTTAAGGGAAAGAAATTTGTTGAGTTTGTAGCAGCAAGTAAGCTTAAGTATGTTTCAGTTGAAGCATCTAAGAGATTAAAAGAGATAACTCATGGAAATTATGGACTAGAGGTTGATGATAATAGCAGATTTATAATTAGAGATTATAAAAATGGTGGAGCCAAGAGAGATTCTACTACTTTATCAGGAGGGGAAACATTTTTAGCATCTTTATCATTAGCTTTGGCATTATCAGCACAGATTCAGCTTAAGGGGACAGCACCATTAGAATTATTTTTCCTTGATGAAGGATTTGGTACCTTAGATGACGATCTGCTTGAAGTTGTCATGAATTCATTAGAAAGGATTCATAATGAAAAATTAAAGGTCGGCATAATAAGTCACGTTGAAGCAATAAAGAATAGAGTACCAGTGAAACTTATGATTACTCCTGCAGAATCAGGTATGGGCGGAAGTAAAGTTAGAATTGAGAGAAACTAAATTTATAAAAATAACAAGTTATTATATTAATATATAGCTTGTTATTTTTTGTGTAAATTGGTAATTAAGTGCTATAATATACATTGTAATTAGATTACGAAAATAAAAAATTCAATAAATATTAGAGGCGATTTTAAATGTTTAATTGTAAGTCTAACTTGATTTTATCTTTTCATAATTCTTCAGATAAAATTAATATTAGAAAAACTATTAGACCTTGTAAATGCAATAGGCCTATTTATTTTATTCCAACGTGAATGTACATTCTTAAAATGTGAATTAAATACATTGTAAGAAAATGAAAAATAAATTTTTAGGAGGTACTTATAATGGAGGAATTAAATTTAACTAAAAGAATAAAAACAGCTAGCCATGGTGCTAGAAAGGTAAGAAGAGAAGGCAAGATTCCAGGCGTGATTTATGGAAAAGAAATAGGAAATGAAATATTTACTGTAGATGAATCATCATTATTAAAAGAAATCTCAGCTAGTGGAGAGCATGGAATAGTAAAATTTAATCTTGATGGAAGGAAAGGAAACGCTGTAATTAAGGAAATTCAAAGAAATGCCTTGGGAAATAAAGCAATTCATGTTGATTTTGAAGAAGTAGCAGCAAATGATACAATGCATACTGAAGTCTTAATTAAGATTATTGGTAAAGGTATTTTAGAAAGCAAAGGATTAATATTACAAACTCAAAGAGATTTAGTAAAGGTATCTTGTAAAGCAAAAGATTTACCAAAGGATGTTGAATTAGATGTTTCTGGCGGACAAGCAGGAACAGTTTATACTTTTAAGAACCTAAAATTTGCTGAAGGCATTGAAGTTTTAGATGATTTATCAACTGTTATAGGATCAATAAGTGAAGAAGAAAAAGCTAAGGAAGAAGAAGCAGAATAGAATTACAGATAAACAGAGTTGAATTTTAAATATTATAATCAACCATTTTAATATAGTATATATAGATAAATAATTTGTAATATAGATTAGTGCAATATTATAAAAAAAGCAGAAACGTTATTATTTCGCAAGACTATGAAAATTTCGTTGAAAGTACTAAATTGCAGGTTGCATTACTAATGCTTGTTCCCAATTTCGTTGTGACAAGCATTAGTCGAACAACCTACAATTAAGCACTTTTAACAACTCGTTTTCAAATGCTTGCTGCATAAAAATGTTCCTGCTTTTTATTTTGGTGTTTATTGTAAGATGCGAATCGGATTTTTAAATTATTTATCTATATAGTAAATTTATGATTATTATGAAAAGTGACCTTGTTTCAAAGATATATTTTAGGATAATTTTAATTATTGCAGTTAATATTATAGATTAGAAGGGAAAAGTGCTTGGCAAAGTATCCAGGTTTTTATATATGATGCAAAATATATAAAAGTGTTTTTATATTATGGATAAATATTGTATAATGTATAGGAGAAAAAACACAGAGAGGGGATCAGAAAATGAATTATAAGGAAAAGTATAACGTGTGGATTAACTCTGACTTTATTAATGAGGAAACTAAGAATGAATTAAAGAGCATATCTGACGAAAAGGAGATTGAAGATAGATTTTACCAAGATTTGGATTTTGGGACTGGTGGATTAAGAGGGGTAATAGGTGCAGGAAGCAATAGAATGAATATATATACTGTTGCTCAAGCTACTCAAGGATTTGCTAATTACTTAAATGATAATTTTAAAGATCCTTCAGTTGCAATTGCATATGATTCAAGAAATATGTCTAAGGAATTTGCAAAAGCAGCTGCACTTAACTTATGTGCAAATAATATAAAAGTATATTTATATGAAAGTTTAAGACCAACTCCTGTATTGTCTTTTACAGTTAGAGAATTAAAATGTTGTGGTGGTATAGTAATTACTGCATCTCACAATCCAAAGATTTACAATGGGTATAAAGTTTATGATGAATTCGGCGGCCAAGTAACAGACGAAAAAGCAAAAATGATAATTAACTCTGTTAAAGCGGTAGATGATTTCTCAAAAATTAAGAGTATGGATGAAAATGTTGCCTTAGAGAAAGGGCTATTAAAATATATTGGAGAAGATGTAGATAAGGTTTACTATGAAAAAGTTAAAGGCTTGACTATAAGAACAGATTTAGTTAAAGAAAAAGCCAGCAATTTAAATGTAATATATACTCCTATTCATGGTTCTGGTAATGTTCCAGTAAGAACTGTATTAAAAGAATTAGGCTATAGCAATGTTAAAGTTGTTAAGGAACAAGAAGCACCAGATGGAAATTTCCCAACAGCATCATATCCTAATCCAGAAAATCCTGATGTATTTGAATTAGCATTAAAGATGGCTAAAGCAGAAAATCCAGATATAATTTTTGGAACTGATCCTGATTGCGATAGAATAGGTCTTGTAGTTAAAGATAGCACTGGAGAATACAAGGTATTAACTGGTAACCAAACAGGATTACTATTAACTAATTATATATTAAGTTCAATGAAAGAAACTAATAAATTGCCACAGAATGGTGTTGTAATTAAAACAATAGTAACAACAGAAGGTGCTAGAAGTATTGCTGAAGATTTTGATATTGAAATTATGGATGTATTAACAGGATTTAAGTACATTGGAGAAAAAATAAGAGAATTTGAAGATGCAGGAGATAGAGACTATATCTTCGGATTTGAAGAAAGCTATGGATATCTTGCTGGAAACTTTGTACGTGATAAAGATGCTGTTATTGCAGCAATGTTAGTATGTGAAATGTGCCTATATTATAAAGAACAAGGAAAGAGTCTTTACGATGCATTAATAGATTTATATGAAAAGTATGGATATTTTAAAGAAACTCTTGTATCATTAGAATTAAAAGGAAAAGAAGGCCAAGAAAAGATAGCAAACTGCATTGAAGCATTAAGAAATAATCCAGTAAGTGAAGTTAACGGTGTGAAAATCATTACAAGATTAGATTACAAATTAAGTGTTGAGGAAAACACTGTAAATAACACTAAGGCTCCTATTGACTTACCTAAGTCAAATGTATTAAAGTACATCTTAGAAGATGGTTCATATTTTGTAGTAAGACCATCAGGAACAGAGCCAAAGATGAAAGTTTATTTAGCAGTTAAGAGCAGCAGCCTAGACAATGCTGAGAAAGATATTGCTACATTTAAAGAAAAAGTAATGGAAATAATTAATTCACAATTAAGCTAAGTTTCCATAAGTAGAGAGCCAAAATCTATGATTTTGTGTGAATCAGTTAAGCAGACATCCAAATCTGTGATTTGATGATGATCGCTTACTCTGTGAGAACTCAGCGAACGAATGTGAGTCGAGTTTCCTTAAGTAGAGAACCAAAATCTGAGATTTTGTGTGAATCAGTTAAGCAGACATCCAAATCTGTGATTTGATGATGGTCGCTTACTCTGCGAGTACTCAGCGAACGAATGTGAGTCGAGTTTCCTTATAAATTGCTATCATCTTTTGGTGATAGCAATTTCTTTAATTATGAAATCAAAAAGTGAATGTCTCCAAATTATTATTAATGAATACTTAAACAATTGATTAAAATTAGTGTATACTGCACAATTAAGAAATAAATGCCTTTAAGAAATTTATAGAATTGTATTATTACAAATTTCCTGGGAAATCTGCTCAATAATTGCGCATTCTCAATTTTGAAATTATAGATTGATTAAGTATTGATAATGATAATTAAATATTTGACTTATTAGATAAACATATTTACTAGATCTTTAACATATAACTTGACTTATTAGATGAACATACTTACTAAGTTGCTAAAACTTTAAGTTTGTATCTTCACTAGAAATCATAAATATATTTTCATAGCTTTTCGGAATCAAAATATTTATGATTTTGGTAAGTTACCATATAAATTTAGTTCTAGAGTTGGATATCTATAAAGCGAGATTTAAACAAGAGGTGTAAAATGAGTAATTACAAGACAATGTATAAAGATAAATTAAGTAAATTATTATTTTTAGAAATGAATAAAGAAGGGTTCAAAAGAAGCCTTAATATACCAGAAGACGTTAACTTTAAGAATGATGATCTGTATTTGCCTATAAGCTCGGATTATGTTGTATCAAATGTTAATGACGAAATTAAATTAAGTAATCTACCTATATATTATTTTGTAGAGGGTATGTTTATTACTTTTGGAGCAGATGAAAATGTCAAATATAATGATGATTATGGAACAATTCTATCTTATATACCAGATGCAGAAGAATGTGTGAAGAGTCTTATTGCAGATAGAATAAAAAAAGATAGATTAGAAGACGCGTATATTTTGCTAAAGGGACTTTATAGGTATACAAGAGAAGAAGAAATTTTAACTAAGCTTCTAGCGGTAGGAGAAACAATAAGAGAAAAAGATTCTGGATTTTCGGAAATTTTATTAGAAGATATTGAAGAATTTAAGGAAAAGTTTGAAAAATCTCCAGAACCACATCTTTATAATGCGTTAATACTTAAAGATGATGGTGATTATAAAGGTGCAGAAGTGGAAATAAATGAGTATATAAATAAGGGCGGCAAAAAAACAGATGAAATTGATAAGATGATAGGTGATATTACTAATATAAGTCATTTTGAGAAAGCTGTTGAATATTTAAAAGATGAACCTAAGAAGGCAATAGAATTGTTACTACCACTAAGCGAAGAATTCAAAGAAAATCCTTTAGTTTACTATTATCTAGGTGTCGGTTATAGAAGAATTGAAAACTATAATAAAGCTATTCATTACTTGAATAAAAGTCTTACTATAGAATCAGGAAGCCTTGAAACGGTTAATGAGCTTGGAATGAATTATGCTTGCATTGGTGAATATGAGGAAGCAATAAAATATTTTAGAAAAGCATTTGAAGCTTCGAAGGAAGTTGAAATTTGTACTAATATAGTAATGTGTTATATAAACTTAGGAGATAAAGAGCAAGCAAAAATTCATTTAGAACTTGCAAAGAAAATAGCTCCAGAAGATGATATAGTAATAGAGATAGATCAAATGTTAAATAGAACAATAAAATAAAATGTCAATGTACAGTGCACAATGCACAACTAACAGTGCACAATTAAGAATAAAATAAGAGTTTAATTCTGGAATTGAGAATTGTGCATTGAGAATTGTGCATTGCCTAAGTTTTAGGAGAGAATATGTTTACGAAAATACTTGATTTTAATATTTTTAATAGGGATAAAACTGCTTTAATGAACTATATTGAAAATTTTGAAAAGGTAAATATAATATCGGGAAATCCAGAAGTTCTCTTTAATGGATTAAATAATCCTGTACTTAAAAAGAATTTTGAAAGCGGGAGTTCAATTATTATACCTGATGGCGTTGGAACTGTTATTGCTTCAAAGATATTAAGAGAGCCCGTTAAAGAAAAGATAGCAGGAATAGATGTCTTTAGAGAGATATTAATTAAAGCAAATTTAGAAGAAAGATCTATATATTTATTAGGTTCAAAAGAAGAAACTATTAAGAAATGTGTTGAAAATATAAAGAATGAGTTTCCTAAACTAAAGATTTCTGGTTTTCATAATGGTTTTTTTGATTTAAATAATTGTAATGATATAATTGAAGATGTAAAAAGTGGGAATCCATGGGCCGTTTTTGTTGCAATGGGATCACCAAGGCAAGAGATATTTATTGAAAAGATTATTGGCGATTCAAATATTCATATTTTTATGGGTGTAGGTGGTGTTTTTGATATATTTGCAGGTGAACTTAAAAGAGCACCAAAATGGATGATATCTTTGGGATTAGAATGGTTATACAGAGTTATTAAAGAGCCATTTAGAATAAGAAGATTACTTGTTATTCCTAGATTCTTATTGTTAGTTATTTCAGAAAACTTAGCTAAAAGAGTAAGGATGATACTGTTTAAGGAAGAGGAAAAATAATGAAACAAAGAAGTAGCTTAATTAAATCTACATTTATTATAATGATAGTATCATTGATTAGTAGATTTTTAGGTTTTGCCAGAGATATGCTTATTGCTAAAAATTTTGGTGCTGGAATATATACTGATGCTTATAATATTGCAGTATCTATACCAGAGACAATATTCACTTTAGTTGGACTTGCAATTTCAACCGCATTTTTGCCAATGCTTAGCAAGGTTCGAGCTGAAAAGGGACAAAAAGAGATGAATGATTTTGCAAACAACATAATAAATATACTTTTTATTATATCATTATTTCTTTTTGCAATAACAAGTCTTTTTTCAAAGGAAATAGTTCATATATTAGGACCGGCTGAGGAAACAGGACTAATTGCAGTAAAGTTATTGAGAATAACCCTTGTAAATATTTTATTTTTATCTGTTAATGCATGTTTCACAGCATTATTACAAGTAAATGAAGATTTTGTAATTCCGTCCATTTTAGGATTGTTTTTTAATTTGCCTATGATATTATATTTATTGTTGTTTAAGAATTATGATATTTTAGGATTGACTATTTCAAATGTAATAGGTAATTTTTTCAGAGTAGCAGTTCAGGTACCATCGTTAGTTACACACCAATATAAATATAAACTTTTTATAAATCTTAAAGATGAGAGACTGAAAACAATTATGGTATTAATTCTTCCAGTAATTATTGGAGCTGGAGCCAACTCACTAAATATGGCCGTTGATCAGTATATTGCTTTGAAACTTCCAGAAGGTTCGGTTTCAGCTTTAAATTATGCTCAGAAGTTAATTGTTTTTATAAATGCAATTATAACAACATCGGTCACTAGCGTAGCATATCCTCTTATGGCTAATATGAGAAATAGAGGAGATGTACTTGGATTTTTAGAAATTTTAAAGAAATCAATCATATATTTGTCTATATTATTAATTCCAATTACTGTCGGCGTTATGATATTTAGTAGAGACATAATAACAATTGTTTATGCTAGAGGAGCGTTTACTGGTTATGCAATAAATATTACAACACTTGCATTACTAGGATATGGAGCAGGAATATTTTTTACAGGAGTAAGAGATATATTAAATTCAACTTTATTCTCAAGTGGAAAGACAAAAGTAACAGCAATAAATGGTATAATTGGTGTTGTGATTAACATAATATTTAGCATAACTTTATCTAAGTATATAGGTATTATGGGAATAGCATTAGCTTCAGTTATAGCTATGATAGTAACATCGGTACTCTTATTTATAAATATAATTAAATTAGAAAAAAGCTTTAACATAACAGAGATATTAAAAAAAGTAAGTATAATAATAATGAATTCAATAATCATGGGAGCGGTACTTTTAACGTTATTAATTTACTTCAAAAATAAATTTAATTCAATTACAATCCTATTACTTGGAGCGAGTATTGGAGCAGCTATATATCTTAGTTTATGTTATTTATTCAAGGTTGAAGAGCTAATAGAAATAAAAGAATTAATCTTAAAAAAGATAAAGAGATAGGAGGATGGTATATGAAGATATTATTTATTGCCTGCTATTCACCATTGATAAATAATTCAGCAGCTATTGAAACTTTACAATATCTAAATAAGTTAAGTGAGATTAATAATAATGAAGTACATCTTCTGACTGTTAATTTTCCTAAAGATTCAATATATTATGATGAAGTATTACGCTCTATGATGAATGATAAAATCAAAACGCATATTATTGATGGTGGACTTATCTTTAAAAAGTTTATGCCCAAAAATAGTGAAAGCTACAATAATTCGCCTTCAAAAATAGGAAATACCAATAGAAGAAAAGTGTTGCGGAAAATAAAAAATGCATTAGCGATACCAGATATGTATTATTCATGGGCAAGGAAAGCGGGAAGATATGGAATAGAGCTAATGGGGAAAGAAAAATTTGATGTTATATTTTCTATGCATGAGCCGCCATCTTCGCATTTATGTGCTTATTATATAAAAAAACATTATCCAAATGTACCATGGATTACTTATTGGAGTGATCCTTGGCTTAAAGATTCAACAAGAGAAAAATCTTTTATTGTAAAAAAGGTGCTAGAAAAAAATATGGAAAGAGATATTGTTAATCTGGCAGATAAATTTATATTTGTGACTGATGCAAATAGAGATGAATATTTAAAAGATTATAATATTTTAGATAATAGTAAGACATTTATATTAAATAGAGGTTTTGATGCGAAATTATACGATAAATTATTACATGAAGAAAAACCTAAGCTTATAAAGAAAGACAAACTTAATATAATCTATACAGGAGAAATATTTTCTAAACTTAGAGATATAAGACCTTTTGTAAAAGCACTTGAAGAAATAAAAGCAGAGAACTTAGAGATATATAACCAGTTAAATGTATTATTTTTTGGAAATATAGATGATATAGAGGCTAGGAAGAAACTTCAAAATTTAGAAATAGCCAATGTATCGCCTAGGATACCATTTGATGAGGCGCTTAAATATATGTTAAATGGAGAGGTTTTGCTTTTATTTGGTAATAAGAATTCAAAGCAAATACCAGCCAAGATTTATGACTATTTTGGGGCAAAGGGTAGGATATTTGTTATTTATGGGGATAAAGATGATCCGATTAAAAGAGTGGTAGAAAATCATAGAAAATGTGTTGTAACTGAGAATAATAGTAAAGAAATAAAAAATCATATCTATAAATTAATAGAAATTCATAAAAATAATGAGATATATTGTGAACCAGATGTTAATTATGAATGGAATTCAATTGTGGAAAGGCTAAACAATATATTAGAAGGAAGTGAATAAATGCACATAATGGTTATTCCATCTTGGTATTCATCTCCAAGAAACAAAGTTCATGGAAGTTTTTTTAAGGAACAATTTAAAGCTCTTTCAAATAGTGGAGAGAAGATTACTGTTGCATACAATGAAATTTGGCCTATTACTATGTTTGGAAAAATTCATGAAAAGAGAGGCATAAGTTTTAATATAGAAGATAACCTTAGAACTTATAGGTATAAAGATTATAATTATTTACCTAAAAGTCCATTAATGTTTAAGAGTTTCAATAAAAGAATGGATAAGATGTACCAAGAAATTGTTAAAAATGAAGGAAAGGTTGATATTATCCATGCTCATTCAGCCTTTTGGGGGGGAATAGCAGCTTCATATATAAGTAAGAAATATAATGTTCCATTAGTATTAACAGAACATTCATCTCTTAAGTATGCAAAGTATGCTAGAGAAAGTTATAAAAAATATATTTACAATGCTTATGAGAATTCGGATTATTTGATTGCAGTTGGGTCTGGATTAAAAAGAGAAATTCAAGAATATGTAAATAAGCCTGTTGAAGTTATTCACAACATGGTAGATTTGAATCTATTTTCTGTGGATGAAAATATTAAAAAGAGTGCCGATATAGATGAAGATTTTAAATTTTTTTCATGTGCTTTTCTTGAAGAAGGAAAGGGAATTGAATGTTTAATTAAAGCTTTTTCTAGAGCTTTCAAAAATGAAAATGTAAGCTTAAGAATTGGTGGAGACGGGACCATTAAACCATCATTGGAATCACTTATTAAAGAATTGAATATTGAAAAGCAGGTAATACTTCTAGGAGCTTTATCGAGGGAAGAAGTTTCAAAGGAAATGAAGAAATGTGATGCATTTGCATTACCATCTGAACATGAGACATTTGGAGTTGTATACATTGAAGCGCTTGCATGTGGAAAGCCAGTAATTGGAGCTGATAACGGTGGCGCAGAAGATATTATAAAAGAAGATAATGGAATAATAGCTAAAAAGAATGATGTGGAGGATTTAGCCGAAGCATTAAGAAAAATAAAAGAAAATCATAAAATGTATGATAAATATAAAATTAGGGAACAAACAATTTTTAGCTATTCAGAAAAAGTATTAGTTGAAAAGCTAAAAGGAGTGTATAAAAAAGTATATGAGAGAAGCAATTAAAAATATATATGATTTTTTAGATAATAAATTTTATTTTAAGTTATTGTACTTATTTGTAAGCTTAACATTTGTAACTATGCTCAAAGATGTGCCAGGAAGAAAAATTCTAAGTAATATAACACTAGCTTGGGGGATACTTTTAATTCTATTCATGGTTATCGAAGGATATAAAAGAAGAAAAATTTATAAATTTGATATTCCATTGGCATTATTTATGATACTAACTTTAATATTTAACATTTTTATTTATAGAAGTGTTGATAATATTAAAGTTTGGATAGTTAATTTAATTATATTTGTAGTAATATTCACAGTTGATGTATTTAAATCCAAAAAGAAACTTATTAAAGAGATGAACATAATTACTTATTTTTATGTAATATTTATGCTAGTTGCTTCTATTATATCGCTAGCAATGAGATATTCGGGAATAAATATAGAAATCGGACAAGTGGTATTTGGAGGTACAAAGGGAGTCTTTGAGAATGAAAATGCTCTTTCGATAGCATCTTCACTAGCTATAGTTATGTGTGTATACCTTAATTATATATCGAGAGGTCACAAGCTTAAGATGTTGTGGATAGGAAATATAATATTACAAGCGGTAACTATGATTGGTTCACATGGAAGAAGTGCATATTTGGTAATAATAGCTGTAATATATCTATCAATATTTATATACAGTAAAAATAAATATATTAGATCAGCACTTGTTTTAATACCAATACTTTTTTGTGGAGCATTTTTTGAAATGGTTAAAAGTCATTTGGAGGCTTTTACAACAGAGAGGAATATTATTTGGAATTCGGCATCTGTAGTAATAGAAAAAAATCCTTTGACTGGTGTGGGAAATAATAATCTTATAGAAGCGGTGAGAAACGCAAGAATAGGAAGTTATTTACCTGGAATTGAACTTGGAGGGATGCACAATATCTACGTGCAAATAGCCGCAGTAAATGGAATTATTTCATTACTTTTATTTCTTCTGTTCATAGGAATGATTTTGATGTTTATAATACAACATCTAGATAAGTTAATCAGAAGAGAGAAAAACCAGATGACAATAATAACTTCGATTATAGCAGGTATTCTTGCAGTAAACTTATTTGAAAGTGTATTAGTATATACAATAAGTTTTATTTCAATTATATTTTGGATATACTTAGGTTATCTAGTATCGATTCTGGATAATAAAAATATAGATTAGGTATAAGCAATAAGGAATATAAAAAATACGATTATAGATAGGGGAATAGTATTATATGAAATTTTGTGACGAAACTATAAAACAATTTTTAGGTGAATTAGAATCAGATTTGCCAGCTCCAGGTGGTGGAAGTGTAGCGGGTCTTATTGCAGCATTATCTGGTGCATTGAATTCTATGGTTTATTCTCTGACAGTAGACAAAAAGGCATTTATGAGTCTTCAGGATGATGAAAAAGAAAGTATAACAAAATTTCAAAAGGAATCTAAAGAGTTCACTGTAAGAAGCTTAGAACTTATGGAAGAAGATAGAGAAAACTTTTTGAAGTTAATGGATTCTTATAAGTTGCCTAAAGATACTGAAGAAGAAAAAGAAGAGAGAAAATTAGCTATAAAAGAGAATACTATAAAGTCTATGGAAGCACCTTTAATTTTAGCTAGAGAAAGCTTAGAATTTTATAAGAATCTTAACATCATGGCACAGTATGGAAATAAGATGTTATTATCAGATTTGGCAATTTCAGCAATTTTACTACATTGCTCTATAGAAAGTTCCATAATAAATGTTAAAGTAAATTTGAATGGGCTCAGAAATGAAGAATTTTTTGAGAGACTTGATAGTGAATTGGATAGTATTATAGAAAAATCAGCTAAAGAAAAAGAATTGATTACAGAAACAGTAAATAAAATAATTTATCCAAAAATGTAGCAATGCAAAAATCATTAATTATAAAAAGAGATACTTACCAAGGGTTCAATTAAAGTAAGTATCTCTTATGTTCTTTTATTCTATTGGTTCTCCATCAAAATTTTCGTATTCAGGTCTATTTTTTGGATCGCCAACATTATCTTGGTTAGCATGAAGTCTTCTCCTTCTTACACCTTTTTGCATTGGATTGCTTGATCCTGGTTTGTGTGGTCCATCTTTACGTGGCATATAATACACCTCCTTTTTTTATATTTTGTGCTCATATGAGGTTTTGATACGTTTAATTTTTTGGTGATTTAGGGATTAATAAAGGACTAAGGAATAATATTAACAAGTATTGAAAAAGATTGCATATATACTGTATAATATTTATTAACATAAGATATGTACTTTTAACATAAAAAATATGCATAATTTTTAAGTGAGTATATATTGTTATTTATTTTCAAATACAGATACATAAACCAATTATAATCTATATGAATAAGTTCAGATCTCACTTAGTGTGTCTATATATTATAGTAATTTTAAGGAGGAATTAGCATTGGAAAAAGAAAAATTTCCTATTGTTTTAAAGAAAAAAAATGGTGTAATGATAGGGGTTGCAATAATAGAGATAATTATAGGAATAATATTTGGAGCGTTACAAGGAGGATTAAAAAGTGCTCCTATGTGGGTGCTTTTTTTTGCAGGAATAGTTACTGCACTTTCTGTTTTTGTGGAATATAGTCAGGACATATTAATTAAAGAGGATGCAATAGAGTTTTATAGGAATAATGATTTGATAAAATCGATTAAGTATAGTAATGTAAAATCTATTTTTATAGGAAAAGGAAATGAGCCTAAAAATAAAAGGAAAGATTTTTTTATAATTAGCTTTTATAAAAATGATAAGAAGAAGAATAAAAATTCTGCAGAGGACACATACTTAATTAATCCTATGTCGTATAGCGCAGAGGATTTTAGCGTAATAAAGAATATTATTGTATCAAAAAATTCTTCTGTTAAAGTAAGCGAAGATGTAAGTAAATTTATGAAATAATAATTATATAAAATAGCTGGTTAGGAGATTGTTCAGAGAAGTTTCTTGACTTGCAATAACAATGAATAAATGACTATAGATTAAAAAATAAAAGTTAAAACATTTTAGCATGTAACTAAGATTTATTCAAAACATACTAAAATGATATAACTTTTATAGAATATCTATAGTTATTCTTGTTTTAAAAGTGTTTAAGTGAATTCAACCATTGGATGGAATTTTTAATATATTCTATAGCTGAATTTACTATTCTGTAGGTAGATCATTAAGTGATTTAAATTCATAACCTTCCTGCTGAAGTGTTTTAATAACTGATGACAATACTTTTGTATTTGTGTTTGAAACAGCATGTAGAAGCATTATGGAACCTGGATGGGCACCTTTGCATATTTTCTCCACAGCATAACTTTCTGAAGGTTGATTATTTACTAACCAATCTTTATAGGCAAAACTCCAGAATATAGTCTTATAGCCTAAATCCTTTGTCATTGCTAATGATTTTTTTGAATACTTACCCATTGGTGGTCTAAAAAACTTAGGCATATCCTGACCAGTAAGTTCTTTAAAAGCATTTTCTACTCCAGTAAATTCTGCCTCAAATTTTTCTTTATCACGTATTTGAGCCATAGAAGGATGATGAACTGTGTGATTTCCAACTACATGTCCTTCATCAACCATACGTTTAATTAGTTCTGGTTGAGTGTCTATGTATGGTTTGACAACAAAAAAGGCAGCAGGGACTTTGTATTCTTTTAATATATCTAAAATCTTTCCAGTGTTACCATTTTCATATCCTTCATCAAAAGTAAGATATAGAACTTTTTTTGAAGTATCACCTAGGTAATAAGCAGAATTTTCTTTTAAGAAGCTAACGGATTCCTTTGGGCCTTCCGCAATTTGATCTTTTCCTTTACCAACGTAATACCAGTTAAGTTCATCTTCATCACTAAAAGAAGAAAAAATATCTCTTATGTTATCAACATCTAAAATATCTCCAAACACGCCATCTTCTTGAAAACATTCATTTGAATCGATCTCATTATCACTTGCAGCAATTGCAGGCTTTGTAGGAACAAGAGTAATTAAATTCATTGCTAAAGAAAGAGCAATTAAAGATTTTATAGACTTATTCATTTTCTCACCTTCAATCTTAAAAATTTATATATTTAATTCAGATTTATTCAAGAAAAATATAAAGTGAAACTGATTCAGGTGGAGTTTGATCAACAACTGAATCTTAGTTGAATTTATCTAGAATCGTGCCATTGTTATCTCCCACTTAAAGAAGTGTTATATTACAGTAGCTAGACATAAGATAAAATTCAATTGAAGATATTGAATAAATGATTAACCAAGTATAGTATTTGAACATTGGGTAGGAATAACCGTGGTAAATTATATATAATTTTAGTTCAAAAGGAATACTTGCATATATGTCGCTTATCAGGTAAATCATATAATTATTTAAACGTAAGTTTATGGGAAATTAAATATTTATAATATAGATATAATTAGTTTTTTTACATTACTATTAAGTGCAGTATCTTTGCATATAATTTTTCTATGGTAATTGATTATTACAGATGCCTGAATATGCCTTTTGTAATAATATAAAGTTGAAATAAAAAAGGTTCTAGAGTATAATTTTTAAAGGTATATTAAAAGTTAGAAGTTAAAAGTGAGAAAGGAATGTACATAGATGAAATTAGGTATGGTAGGTTTACCAAATGTAGGTAAAAGTACGTTGTTTAATGCAATAACAAAGGCTGGGGCTGAATCAGCTAATTATCCATTCTGTACAATTGAGCCGAATGTTGGTGTAGTAAGTGTTCCAGATAAAAGATTAGACGTTTTAGAAAAAATGTATAATACAAAGAAAAAGGTATATACAGCAATAGAATTTTATGATATAGCAGGATTAGTTAAAGGGGCTTCAAAGGGTGAAGGTTTAGGAAATAAGTTTTTATCTCATATCAGAGAAGTTGCAGCAATTGTTCATGTTGTAAGATGTTTTGATGATGGAAATGTTGTTCATGTTGAAGGTTCTGTTGATCCTATAAGAGATATAGAAACTATAAATTTAGAATTAATTTTTTCAGACTTAGAAGCTTTAGAGAGAAGAATGGAAAAATCTATAAAGCTTGCAAGATCTGGTGATAAGACTGCTAAATTTGAATATGGAGTAATGGAAAGAATTAAAGAACATTTAGAAGCAAACAAACCAGTTAGAACTTTAGAAGTTACTGATGAAGAAGAGGCATTTATAAAGAGTTTATTTTTAATTACTTCAAAGCCAGTTCTATATGCTTGTAACATCTCTGAGGATGATGTTATGGAAGATAATTTTGATAATGATTATGTTAAAAGAGTTAAGGAATATGCAGCTAGTGAAAATTCAGAAGTTATGGTTGTAAGTGCTAAAATTGAAGAAGAATTATCAGGTCTTGATGATGAAGAAAAAGCTGAAATGTTAGGTGAATATGGTTTAGATGAATCAGGATTAGATAAATTAATTGAAGCTAGCTACAAATTACTTGGCCTTATGAGTTTCTTAACAGCCGGAGTACAAGAAGTAAGAGCTTGGACAATCAAAAGAGGAACTAAAGCACCAGCAGCGGCAGGTAAGATTCACTCTGATATCGAAAGAGGATTTATAAGAGCAGAAGTGGTTTCTTATAATGATCTAGTTGAATGTGGTTCAGAAGCTGCAGCTAAGGAAAAAGGTAAGTTTAGACTAGAAGGAAAAGACTATATAATGCAAGACGGAGATGTTGTTAACTTTAGATTTAATGTATAATTATCTAAAAAATAGCATTTAAAGCGTAAAAAAGAGCAGGATTAAAATCTTGCTCTTTTTTAGCAATAAGGAGAGTACAAAATATTAATGATATAGGAATATTTAAAGGCAGAAAATTTAATTCGATATTGTATTAAAAACTTTAATCTAGTAGTTTATTGATTTAAAATGTAAAAGTTTTAATATATTTATGAATATATAGTTACAATTTAATGAATGTTAGTCAAAAAGTAGATTTTTATATCAAAGTTTGTTAAAATAGAGGACAAGTATGAATTGATTATAAAAGTAAGGTGTGATTTATTCGTGAAGAAATCAGTTATAGAGTATATAAACGATTTTAAAAATAGCAAATATTTTACGTACATAAATGATTTGAAAAAAAGTAAGTATTTTAGATACATAAGCGACCTCAAGAAAGACAGATATTTTACTCCACCTGTAATTATAGTAATTTGCCTAAGTGCAGTTATGATAACCAATGTAATCTCTAAATCTAGAATTGAGTCATCAAAAGATAAGCTTACTATTGCAGCTAACAGTGCTGAAGAGAATTTTTATAATGATAAGTATGATGCTGCGATTGAAGAATATAATAAGTATCAAGAAAAAGATGAATGGCCAATATGGAATTTAAAGATTGCAGAAATTTATTCTGTAAAAGGAGATTTTGCAGATTCGAATGAGCTTCTTACAAAAGTTTATTTAGCTAGAAATAAGATAGTTGATGGTAAAAAGCAAAAAAATATAGATAATTTTGAGTCTAAAGATAGAGAACTTACAAATTATATAGTGTTTACGTCTTTTATGAACGGAGATTATGATAAGGCTTTGCAATATGGTGAATTGTTTTTGATGGATTATCCAACAGATAAGAATTTGTTAAAAACAATGTTTACTATTTATATGGCAAATGACAAGAAAGATAAAATGAAAGAAATAATTGATAATTATCCAAAAGATGATGAAAATGCATCTGATTTGGCAGATTTAGCTAGAATGAATATGATGATGAATAATTTAGATCAAGGACTTTTATTATTAAAAGATGCATGGCATAAAGATAAAAATGAAGTGAAGGTTTTTGATGTAATAACACAAATTGCGGAATATAATAAGAATGACATTTTAAATAAGATTTCAGCACTTGAGAAAAAAGATTCAGGTGAACTTGCGTATAAGATGTGGCAAGCAGAGATTTACTCTAAGGATAAGGAATCGGCTGAAAAAGCTAATAATTTAATTAGTGAGTTAGAAGGTAAAGATGTTGGAAGTATAAATTTAGCACTTATTAAATCTAACACATATCAGAATTTAGGTGAATCAGAAAAAGCAAGAGATGTTATAAATGAAATGATAAAGAATGATCCAAACTCATTCATAGGATATCACGCAATGTCATTGGAAGATTATAGTGATGAAAATTATGATAATGCACTTAATAATTGCGAAAAGAGTATATCTCTAAACAAAGACTATGCAGATAACTATGGATTCTTGATGCCAGAGATAATGGAGAAACAAGATAAGAGTGAAAATGCAGAGCCGTATTTTAGAACTGCTTTATATAAGGAACCTTTTAATTATAATATATTAATTAAATTGGCAGAGTATTATGGAAATACAGTTAAGGATAGTTCTAGAGCATTATATTATTATACCTTAGCATCTAAAATGAATCCTAATGATGCAGAAGTATATTATAATATGGCATTAATTAAAGTGGCAAATCAAAGACAAGACGAAGCTATAGATTTATTGAAAAAGAGTATAGCAATAAATTCAAAAGAAATTAAATATCATAGGGCGCTAGGAACTGTGTATTTAAATAAAGAAAAAGGTGAGGATGCTCTTAAGCAAATAAGAGCGGCATATGCTATTGATAAAAATGATATACTAACACTAAATAATGCTGGATGTTATTATGTAGCTATAGAAGGAGATTTAAGCAGAGGGCTAGTTAATTTTAAGGCAGCATATGATGGCATAAATGATAAAACAAGCGAAGAGGATAAAGATACAATAAGCGAAAATTATAATAGAGTAAGGAATTTATCTGATGCATATAATAAAAGAAACGGGGCAACATTAAAAATACCAGATTTAAAATTATTTTATTAAGATAATTATTTATATAATATAAACTTGGAAACAAGTATAAAATAGTCATTTGATAGGGGGAGAGTAGTATGTATCCAATTAAGTTTGAAAACCTATATTACGAGAGAATATGGGGTGGAAAACACCTAGAGAAATTTAGAAATAATGTTCCAGAAGGTGTAATAGGAGAAAGTTGGGATATAGCTTGTCATAAAAATGGGACTGGTAAAGTAGAAAATGGAGAATTAAAAGGTAAAACATTTGATGAAATAATAAATCTATATGGAGAAAAACTTTTAGGTACTGAAATAAGTACTAAAGAATTTCCACTTTTAATTAAACTAATAACAGCAGAAGATAAACTTTCAGTCCAAGTCCATCCTGATGATGAGTATGCAAATAAGGTTGAAAAAGATTCTGGAAAGACAGAAGCTTGGTATGTAGTTGATGCAGAAGAAAATGCTTCATTAATAGTGGGAACAAAAGATTGCGATAAGGAAAAATTTAAAAAAGCAATAGAAGAAGGGGAATTAGATAAGTATTTAAATAAGATTCCGGTTAAAAAAGGCGACTTTTTCTTTGTGCAAAGTGGATTAGTTCATGCTATATGTGAAGGGGTATTAATTGCTGAAATTCAACAAAATAGTGACACCACATATAGAGTTTACGACTATAATAGAGGCCGTGAAATTCATGTAGAAAAGGCATTAGATGTAATAGATTTTTCTCTTAAAGGGGAGAATTCAAAAGGAATTCTAATTGAGAGAGATGGGTATGATAAATCATATCTTTGTTTAGACGAATATTTTACAATACAAAAATATAAAATTACTACATCTGTAAAAGAAAAGAGCGATGAGGAAAGATTTTATTTATTTACATGTGTTGAAGGAAATGGTGTAATTAAATATAGTGGTGGAGAAGAAAAAATACTTATGGGAGATAGTATCTTCATTCCAGCAGCTCTTGGAGATTACGAATTAGTTGGTAATTTTACAGTACTAAAGAGCTACGTACCAAACATAAAAAATGAAGAAAAAAGCATAATGAGTGTAATAGAGAAATAATTATAATAAAGATTAAGGGGGAACTATTAAGTTGCTCCTTAATTGTTTGAGTAACTTGTAAAATAAGAATTTGATTAAAAAATAGTCATTATATTTATATATTGAAATAATAAATTGTGTTTAGGATTTTATAAGCATTAAAATTGGACAAGGCATTATTTATCTTAGAGATAGGGAGCAAAGTAAATTTAGGTGAGAGTGAAGAGAACTATAGTGGATTTATAAAAAAATTAATAAATTTTTAATATGAAATAAAGCCTAATAGGTTTAAAATATATTAATATGGTTAAAAAAGTAAATAACTAAACAAAAAAGAAAGAGAGTGAAAATTAAGTGGGATTGGATATTTTATTTATAATCAAAGCTATAATAATAGCAATAGTTGAAGGATTAACAGAATTTATTCCAGTGTCATCAACTGGACATATGATACTGGCTTCAAGCATCATTAATTTTAAAGGTGACTTTGTTAAAATGTATGAGGTTGTAATTCAGTTAGGGGCAATATTAGCTGTTGTTGTTTTATATTGGAAGAAGATAAAAGACAGCGTAATTGAATTTTTCAGATATATATTTACAAGAGGAAAAGAAGGTAAAACAGGCTTTAACTTTGGTATAAATGTAATAATAGGATGCATACCAATGTTGATAATAGGATTATTATTTTATAAAAAGATAAAAAGTTTATTTAATCCTGAAGCTGTTGTTATAGGATTTATAGTTGGAGGTATTCTATTAATAATAATTGAAAACATGTTTAGAAAAAGTAACAAGCATGCAACAAAGAGTTTAGATAGTATAACTCCAATGCAAGCTCTAAAGGTAGGAGTATTACAAGTACTTTCAGTATGGCCAGGAATGTCAAGGAGTGCATCGACTATTATGGGAGGATGGATTGCAGGCCTTTCAACACCAATAGCTGCTGAATTTTCATTCTTTTTAGCTATTCCAGCTATGATAGGAGCATCTGCAAAAGATCTTATGGAATTTGATTATTCAGGAATGAATATGACTTCATGGATTTCATTAGTAGTAGGTTTTATTGTGGCATTTGTAGTGTCGGTCATTGTTATGGATAAATTTGTTTCTTATTTGAAGAAAAGACCAATGCGTGTATTTGCAGTGTATAGAATAGGTGCAGGTATAGTATTTGGAATACTTATGTTCTTTGGTTTTTTAAATTTCACATTATAAAAAGAAAGAGTTGGATTAGCTGCACGCTAATTCAACTTTTTTTATAAAAAAGAATTAAATTTAACTGATAAAACAAATAAGTGTATTTAAATAGTAAATTTATATTTATCATTTAAATACGTTAAGAGTTTAATTGGGATTAAAATGTAGAAACGCAATTAAGCATATATGCTAGAAAGAAACGTAAATAACGATAACACTTAAGATTAATTATTATAAGAAGTTAATTATAAGCTAATAGTTAATAATCTACGGAATTTATTAATAAAAATAGAAATAACACTTCTAAATATTAATTTATAAAATATAATACTTAATGTAAGTTTGGGTATAGTAATTAATGTAGGTAAAATTCAAAATAGTCTTTCTTTAGAGTAAGCTTGGATCAAAATTCCTAGGAATAATAATGAATATTTAAGAGAAACGACTAAATATTAAAATTAAAAATTTCAATTCTTATTTAAAGAATGAATATATTGTAAATTAATACTTTTCATAAATTAAAGTTTGTGATATTATTAAGTAAATAGTCAGAAAATAATGATAATTTAATCGGAACAATAATTTCCAATGAAGATTATGGTATAGGGGGATTAGAAGATGTCCAAAGATATTAAAAAGATAGCTCTATTAACTGGAGGAGGAGATTGCCCAGGCTTAAATGCAGTAATAAGTGCAGTAACGAAATCAGCAATTTTAAATTATGGATATGAAGTTATTGGATATAAATTCGGTTACAGAGGATTATATAACAATGATTTTATTTCATTAGATTTAGGAGCTGTATCAGGCCTTATATCAAGAGGAGGAACAATTCTTTATAGTTCAAATAAAGATAATTTGTTTGATTACTCAGTAGAAGAAAATGGTCAAATAGTAAAAAAAGATGTATCAGATGTAGCAGTTGAGAATTTGAAAAAAGAGGGTGTAGACGTTTTAGTTGTAATTGGTGGAGATGGAACATTAACATCAGCTAGAGATTTTTCGAGAAAGGGAGTAAATGTTATTGGTGTTCCAAAGACCATAGATAATGATTTAGGGTCAACTGATGTAACGTTTGGCTTTAATACAGCTATAGGTATAGCAACAGAAGCATTAGATAGACTGCATACAACTGCAGAATCTCATCATAGAATTATGATTTTAGAAGTTATGGGAAGGAATGCAGGTTTTATAGCATTGGAATCAGGAATAGCTGGTTCAGCAGATGTTATACTACTACCTGAAATTCCATATGATATAAATAAAGTTGTAGAAAAAATTGAAGATAGAAAAAAACATGGAAAGTTATTCACTATAATTGTTGTAGCAGAGGGTGCAAAACCTAAGAACGGCGATGTTATAGTATCTAAGATAGTTGAAGATAGCCCAGATCCAATTAGACTTGGTGGTATTGGAAATAAGATAGCTGAAGATTTGGAAAAGTTAGTTAAAGATAGAGAAGTTAGATGTACAGTTCTTGGTCATATTCAAAGAGGTGGAACTACATCAACATATGATAGAATATTATCAACAAGATATGGTGTTGAAGCAGTAGAGCTTATTAATAAAGGTAAGTTCGGAAGCATGGTATGCTTAAAAGGTAATGAAATTACTTATGATAGTTTAGAAAATGTCATTGGTAATAACAAAAAAGTAGATCAAGATGGAGAATTAGTAGCTGTGGCTAAGAGAATAGGGATATCATTTGCCGATTAGTTAACTTAATATGAGTACTAAATTATACTAGTAATTTAGTACTCATGAGATACCTAATGACATTTAGTAGTATTTTTAGAAAGCGGTGGGTATTATGAAAGAAATAAAAAGATATTTAGAGTCTAGAATAGGAACATATTCATTTTTCTTTGAGGATTTAGAAAGTGGTTTTAGTTATGGATACAATGAAAATGTTCAAATGACAAGTGCAGGGTGCATGAAATTGCCGATAGCAGTATCTATAATAAAGCATGTTCAGGAAGGAAACAGTACATTTTTAGATAAAATAAAAATTGAAGAAGAAGATAAAGTTTATGGAACAGGAATACTCCATGAATTTGATAATAGAGAATATACTATATTTGAATTGTTAGTTGCAATGCTTATACAAAGTGATAATACTGCAGCAAATAAGCTCATAGATATAGTTGGTATGGATAAGATAAATGACGATATAGAAGCACAAGGATTGAAAAATACTAAATTAAATAGAAAAACTTCAGATGAAAGAGCTGTAAGTAATGGAATTGAAAATATAACAAGTGCTTTAGATTTATCAAAGATATGGAAACACTTGTATAATTCAAGCTTTTTAGATGAGAAAAATAGCAAAATGCTTATGGATATATTACAAAGACAACAAATGAAAAACAAATTAGCACTTTATATACCTGATGATTTAAAATATGAAATATCAAGTAAGACAGGTGATAAGGCTAGCGTTGAAAACGATACAGCTTTGATCCACTCACCAAAAGGATCTTTTACATTTACTGTTCTTTCAATGGGAATTCCTAATAGCGTTTATGGAACAGTTACTCTTGCTAAATGTGGAAAAATGATGTGGGATAACATAATGAACAACTTTTAGAGACATAATTAATAACTCCTAGAAAACTAGGAGTTATTTTTATAACCTAATTAAAATTTAAACTAATTTAGCTGAAATTTATATAAATAATTTTTATTGACACAACCTCAAAGAAATGGTATTCTTACACAAAGAATAACCTTTAATTTGATTCAGAGAAATCAATAAGGAAGTTATATAATACCAATGATCTAGGATTATTATGCCTTCCTTTATATTAAGGAAGCTTTTTTTATTCTCTAGGAATTTATATTTAAGTTAAATCTGTGGATAAGTTATGAAAAAGACAGATTTAGAAAGCTACGGTTTGTAAGAAGAATAAAAAAGAAAATATATTCGCTTGCATAAAATGTTCTTAAATGCAGCATAGCTGCCAATTCTGATGTGCAGATTTTTCTCACATGCGTTCGAAAAGGCAGATGCGTAAAAAAATCTACGGCTCCACAGTCGCCTGCGATTTTTTTGTTATAAAGAATTAGTATTATATAATTTTTCCCTTTAAATTAACACAGAGAGGTTAAGAAGGAGTGATAATAAAATGATAAAAGATATTAAACATCTAATAGAGCCTATGGATTTTACAGTAGAGGAATTAGATGAAATATTCAATTTAGCACATCAAATAATCGCACATCCAAAAGAATTTTCTCATATTTGTGACGGGAAAATTTTAGCTACATTATTTTATGAACCAAGTACGAGAACAAGATTGAGCTTTGAAGCTGCAATGATGAGACTTGGTGGTAAAATTCTCGGATTTTCAGAGCCGAATTCAACATCAATTTCTAAAGGAGAAACTTTAGCTGATACAATTAAAATGGTATCAATATATTCAGATATAATAACAATGAGACATCCAAAAGAAGGTGCAGCAAAAGTTGCAAGTATCTATTCTAATGTTCCAATAATTAATGCCGGAGATGGTGGGCATCAACATCCAACTCAAACTCTAGCAGATTTACTTACCATTACAAGCTTAAAAAATGGTTTAAACAATCATAAAATCGGAATTTGCGGGGATTTAAAATTTGGAAGAACCGTACATTCGTTAATAAAAGCAATGTCTAGATATAAAAATAACAAGTTTGTATTAATATCACCAAAAGAACTTGCTATACCACAATATATAAGAGAAGAAGTTTTAGCGAAAAATCATATTGAATATATAGAGGTAGAAAAATTAGAAGATGTAATTGAAAGTCTTGATATCTTATACATGACAAGAGTTCAAAAGGAAAGATTCTTTAATGAAGAAGAGTATTTAAGACTAAGAGATAGTTATATATTAGACAGAGCGAAGATGGGTTTGGCTAAAGACGATATGATAGTAATGCACCCGCTGCCAAGAGTAAATGAAATTGCTTATGAGGTAGATGAGGATAGAAGAGCTTCATACTTTAAGCAAGCTGAATACGGAATGTATGTGAGAATGGCGTTAATGATTAAGCTTTTGGGGGTGATGTAAGATGCTTGAAATAACAAGTATTAAGAATGGAATAGTAATTGACCATATCCAAGCTGGAGTTGGAGTTAAAATATTTAAGTACTTAAAACTAGACACTAATGATTGTAGTGTTGCTCTGATAATTAATGCAGATAGTAAGAAGCTTGGAAAGAAAGATATAATTAAGATAGAAAATTGCTTTGAACTTGACTATACTGTTTTAGGCCTGCTCTCACCTACAATAACAATTTGTGAAGTAAAAGATGAAATAATAATAAATAAAGTTACGCCAACGCTACCTGATAAAGTTGAGAATATAATTAAGTGTAAAAATCCAAGCTGCATAACTAGTCAGGAAGAATATGTACCTCATTCTTTTATTTTAGTAGATAAAGAGAATGGAAGATATAGATGTGAATATTGCGATGAGATAACAAAGCTTTCAGAAATTTAGAAGAATTAAGAGGTGTTATATGAAACTGTTAATTAAAAACGCGAGGATAGTAGATGTAACCCAAGATTTTATAGGCGACATCTATATTAAGGACGGGATAATTGAAGAAATAGGGCAAAAGATCTTTAAGAAAGATGTAGAAATTATTGAGTGTGAAGGAAAGATCTTAATGCCATCATTTATAGATACACATGCACATTTTAGAGATCCAGGTCTTACATGGAAGGAAGATATTGAAACAGGATCTAGAGCAGCACTAAAAGGTGGTTATACAGGAGTTTGCCTTATGGCAAATACAAATCCTATATGTTCATCAAAAAAGGTTCTAGAGTATGTAAGAAATAAATCTAAAGATATTAATTTAATAGATATTCATCAATGTTTATCAGTAACAAAGGATTTTGATGGAGTGACATTAACTCATTTAGAAGAGCTTTCAGGTGATAAGGAAATTAAAGCAATTTCAGATGATGGAGTTGGCATATCAAACTCCAATACAATGCTTGAAGCGATGGAAATTGCGAAGAAGAATAACTGGGTTATAATGTCTCATGCTGAAAGTCCTGAGTTCTCAAAAGTAGATATGAGGATAGCTGAGAATATGATGACAATAAGAGATGTAGAATTAGCTAAACTGAGTAAAGCTAGATTACACATGTGTCATGTCAGTACAAAGGAAGCCATAAAATGTATAATTGATGGGAAAGTGAGTGGCGCAAATATAACACTTGAGGTTACTCCCCACCATATTGGTCTAACAAGAGATATAAATGATTATAGAGTAAATCCTCCAATTAGAGAAAAAGAGGATGTAGAGGCAATAATAAATGCTATAAAATTAGGTATGGTTGATACAATAGGAACGGACCATGCTCCACATACAGCAGAGGAGAAGATGAAAGGTTCACCTGGAATGGTTGGAATAGAGACTGCATTTTCAATATGTTATACGAAATTAGTGAAAGAGAACAATATTTCACTAAATAAATTAAGTGAGCTTATGTCATATAATCCTGCAAAGCTTCTAGGAATGAATAAAGGAAAAATTAGCATTGGAGTAGAAGGGGATTTAGTTTTAGTTGATATTGATAAATGCCTAAAAGTGAATCCAGAAGAATTTGCATCAAAGGGTCGGAATACGCCATTTACAGGTATGGAATTCTACGGTGAAATTCTTATGACAATAAAGGGTGGAGAAATTAAGTATACACATTAGAAAAAGGCGCGAAGCGCAATAAAGAACAGTCCACATTAGAAAAAGGCGCGAAGCGTAACAGATAACATTTGATATTAAAAAAAGTGCGCAGCACAAAAGAGGACATTTTGTATTAAAAAAGCACACACATATGAAATATGAGAGAATCGCAATAAAGAACTTTTGGGTGAATTAAGAACATTTCATATCAAAAAAAGCGTACAGCTCGATAAAGAACTTTTAAGCGCAACTATGATTATAAATTAGGAAGCGGACATGTGTAAAATAAGAGTGGCTTAAATAATATCATAAGTAAAAAATAGAGAACATAATTAGGAAAATTATAAGATATGAGTCCCTAAAGGAATTAATTGTGAATTCTGACTGCGGACTAAATAGGGTTGGAGGGAGATTTGAAATGACAAATTACATAATTGATAAATTATACAATAGAGTTGAAGAAAGAGGAGTAGTTTGTGTAGGGTTGGATACTGCATTAAGCTATATTCCAGATCATATAAAAGAAGGCAGAACTGACAGTGAAGCTATCTTTGAATTCAATAAACAAATAATAGATGCGACATGTGATGTATCAGCATGCTTTAAGGTGCAGATTGCTTACTATGAAGCATTAGGATTAGAAGGATTAATTGCCTATAAAAAGACTTTAGATTATTTAAGAGAGAAAGATGAAATTATAATAGCTGATATTAAAAGAGGCGATATAGCAGCGACAGCAACTATGTACGCAAAGGCTCATTTTGAAGGGGACTTTGAGGCAGATTTTATAACGCTAAGTCCATATATGGGAATGGATAGTATTGAACCATACTTGCCTTATTTAGAAAAGGGAAGTAAAGGTGTGTTTAGCTTAGTAAGAACTTCAAATCCAGGTGCAGAAGATATTGAGTATCTAGATACTACTGGAGATAAGAAAGTTTACGAAGTTGTAGCAGATAAAATAACTGAAATGGGGAAAAACTATACTGGAAATTGTGGATATACTGCGATAGGAGGAGTTATAGGTTGTACTTATGTTGAAGAAGGAAAGAAAATAAGATCAAATTATAGCAATATGTTTTTCCTAATACCTGGATATGGTGCACAAGGCGGGAAAGCTGAAGATGTTGCACTATATTTAAACAATGGAAATGGTGGGGTTGTAAATTCTTCAAGAGGAATACTCCTTGCTTACAAAAAAGAAAATAGAGAAAAAGAGTTTGCTTTATGCGCTAGAGAAGAAGCAATAAAGATGAGAGATGCAATAAGAGAAGCAGTGAAGAACGTATAAATTTTATATTAAAGATAACTTAAGGAGGCAGGGTTATGGCTATAACTTACAGAAATGCAAAAGTAGTTTCAAATAAGGAAATCTCGAAAGATATATATAAATTAGTAGTAGAAGATGATGCAGAAATAAAGGCAGGTCAATTTTATATGTTAAAACTAAATGGTGCAACATTTCTGCCAAGACCAATAAGTATATGTGAAAAATTTGAGAATAAACTAACATTTTTATATGCTGTTGTAGGAAACGGAACTAAAGAATTTACAAAGCTAAAAGAAGATGATCAAATAAGCTTAACAGGGCCTCTTGGAAATGGGTTTGATTTAGAGAAAGAATATAACAAGGTAGCACTAGTTTCAGGGGGAATTGGAACAGCACCAATGCTTGAACTAGCAAAGAAATTAAGAAAGAAAAATCCAGATCAAAAGATAGATCTTTATGCAGGATTCAGAGATGATGTTTACTTAATAGATGAGTTAAAGGAATACGTAAATGAAGTTTATATATCTACAAACACTGGAAAACATGGTCATAAAGGATTTGTTACTGAAATTCTAAAACCAGAAGATTACGATACAGTTTTATGCTGCGGACCAGAGATTATGATGAAAAAAGTTATAGATATGTGCAAAGAAAAGAATGTGGCGGTTTATGTATCTATGGAAAAGCATATGGCATGTGGAGTGGGTGCATGTTTAGTATGTACTTGTAAAACAAAAGATGGACATAAGAGAACGTGTAAAGATGGTCCAATATTTGATGGATACTATGTTGAACTATAATAACCAAAGGAGAAGAAGAATATGATGAAAGTAACTATTAATAACGTAGAATTTAAAAATCCTGTAATAGCAGCATCGGGAACCTTTGGTTTTGGTGAGGAATTTAATAATTTTTATGATGTTGGAATTCTTGGTGGAATATCTTCAAAAGGGCTTACAATAAACCCCAAGCAAGGAAATGAAGGGATAAGAGTATATGAAACACCATCAGGAATGATGAATTCAGTAGGATTACAAAATCCAGGAATGGATGCATTTATAGAAAATGAGCTTCCGAAAATGAGAAAGTACGGAACTAATGTTATAGCAAATATTGGGGGAGGATGCTTGGAAGACTATGAAGCTGCTGTAAGGAAAATTGATAGCAGTGATGTTGACATGATTGAACTTAATATTTCCTGCCCAAATGTAAAGCATGGTGGTATGGCTTTTGGGATTAAGTCAAAAGTAGCATATGATGTGGTTAGAGAAATTAAAGCCATGACTAAGAAGCCGTTGATGGTTAAATTATCTCCTAATGCAGAAGATATAGTAGATATGGCTGTAAAGTGCCAGGAAGCAGGAGCGGACTCTATATCATTAATAAATACCTTAAAAGGGATGGCTATAGATGTATATAAAAGAAAGCCGGTATTTAATAATATAACTGCAGGTCTTTCAGGGCCAGCTGTAAAACCAATTGCTCTTAGAATGGTTTATGAAGTGGCTAAGGCTATAGATATTCCAGTAATAGGACTTGGAGGAATATCAAGTGGTAAAGATGCCATAGAATTTATGATGGCAGGAGCTAGAGCAGTACAGATAGGAACGATTAATTTTGTAAATCCTATGGCAGGGAAAGAAATAGTTGAGGAAATGGAAAGTTTCTTGAAGGAACAAGGAATTAAGGATATTAACGAGATTATAGGAATAATATAAATAGATTATAGATCCTAATTACTAATAATGAAAAATAAGCAACTGATAAGTGAATATTAATAATTACAAAGTAGATATTGGAGGAATTTTAAATGAAGGCGTACAAGAAAGAATTTATAGATTTTATGATAGAATGTGGAGTACTTACATTTGGAGATTTTGTTACTAAGAGTGGAAGAAGGACTCCGTTCTTTGTTAATACAGGAAATTATCAAACAGGAAGCCAATTAAAAAGACTTGGAGAATTTTATGCAGAGGCAATAAAAGAAAACTTTGGAGATGATTATGATGTATTATTTGGGCCTGCATACAAAGGAATTCCTCTAAGCGTTACAACATCTATTGCTTTGTCTAGCTCATTTGATATTGATGTAAGATATTGCTCAAATAGAAAAGAAGTAAAAGATCATGGAGATACAGGAATTCTTTTGGGAAGTAAATTAAATGATGGAGATAAAGTATTAATAGTTGAAGATGTTACAACAGCAGGAACATCAATTTACGAAACTATGCCTATCTTAAAAAGCCAAGCAGATGTTAATGTTAAAGGTCTTATAATATCAGTAGATAGAATGGAAAGAGGGCAAGGAGAGCAATCAGCTCTAGCAGAAATTAGAGAAAAATTTGGATTTAAAACTTGTGCTATAGTTACAATGGCGGAAGTTATAGAATACTTATACAATAAAGAGATTAACGGAACTATACTTATAACAGACGAAGTTAAAGGTAGAATTGAAGAATATTACGGACAATATGGTGCAAAGTAAAATTATTGCGAAGCACTCGAAATATAAAAATACTTGCAATTTCATGAATTTTTAAGTTTACTGCTAAGCAACTGAAACGGAATATATGCGTTTGCTCCGGTTCCTTGAAGATTTCGCAAAAACATATATTCCATTTCTGATATTTAGCGTAAATTCAAAGTAATGCATATTTAAGCAAGTATTTTTATATTTCTTTGGCTAGCAATACATTTGGTATAACGCATATAAACTTTAGAGTATAAATTAATTGACATTTTTAATTCCTATTTAATATAGGAGGTATTGTAATTTCTTTAAGATACTATTTGTTAAGTATATATTGTAACAGCAGAACAAAGAAATAGAATACATATATGTGGAGCAGGCATTGAAAAATAAGCTGCTGGAATATCTTAATGGTAAGTTGTTCCACTTTCGCTTGTCCTGTGCTTGTCACAGGAGCATGCAGAAGTGGTGCAACTTTCTATTTAGATATTCCCAGAGAAATTTTTCACAGTCCTGAGGAACATATATGTATTCTATTTCGGGTGTTCATTGCTTCACATTAAGTTGTGATCAAATACATTTACAAGGAGGGAAAGATGAATATTTTAATTACTAACGACGATGGAATAAATGCACCAGGAATAATTGCTTTAGCTAAGGAAATTTCTAAGGAGAATAAGGTTATAATTGTTGCACCAAAGGATCAAAAAAGCGCTTCTAGCCATTCAATATCTATTCATAGTCCGATTAAAATCAAAGAAGAATTTATTGAAGGCTTAGATTGCAAGGCTTATAGTGTGGCGGGAACGCCTGCTGATTGTACTCAAGTTGGGTTATCTTTTTTGAAAGAGAATATAGATCTTGTAATATCTGGAATAAATAAGGGACCAAATGTAGGGACTGATATTTTATATTCAGGTACGGTATCGGCAGCAATAGAAGGAACCATATATGGAATTCCATCAATTGCGGTTTCAATGGATGTTGAATATGGGAAAGATGATGAGGATTATTCTAAGGCTGTAAAATGGGCGATAAAAGTTTTAAATATTGCAAAGAAAGAATACTTAAAAAGTGATGTAGTATTAAATCTTAATATTCCAAATTTTAATGAAAGAGATATAAAGGGCATCAAAGTCTGTAAGATTGGAAGGTCCACATATAAAACAGAATATATACTTTTAGAAAGTAATGAAGAAGGTGACTTGTATACAACGAAAGGAACAAGAAATGCTATCAAGGAAGAAGAAAGTGATTTATATTATCTATCTCAAGGATATGTTACATTAACACCGCTTCATTTTGATTTTACTAATTTTGCAATATTAAGTGATGTTACGAAAATATTTGAAAAATAAAGGCTTGTCATATGAATGGCAAGCCTTCTGTATTACTTATTTATAAGTTTATCAATATGAACGGTAGTATAATCATTATCTTTAAGTGCTTTTACTATTTGTTGCAAAGGTGAACGTGCATCATAATTCACGTTAAGTGTGTTTCCATTTAGGTTAAAGTTTATATAATCTATTTCTATAGATGGATGATAATAAAAGCTATTAAGCGTATCAGCATCTCCTTCATTAATAGTATTTACCATACGAGTTGTATCTGTTGATGGATCAGCTATACGACCTAATGGAGTTGGGACAAATAAGTGAGAATCATCTGGCTTATATATGTTCTTTTTTGTATAATCATATGGCTCGTATATGAACTGAAAATATTCACTAATTATTTTCTTTTGTTGCTCAGTATCTCTGTAATGAGGGCTTTCGTAATACGAGATAGGAATGTTTAGAGCACTTGCAGTATCTATACCTTTTTCGATTACTGCTCTAGTCTCAGCCTCTGTACTATTTACGTCTTTAGACATTTCTTCACCAGTTCCACTCGCATCATTGCCAGATTGATGGGTATATCCGTGTAAACCTATTTCTCCGCCTTTATTAAGAGCATAATCTAATACATTTATAAATCCTACATTTACAATGTTATCATTCGTCAACAAATCATTATCAAAATTTGCTGAAGGAACTACAAATCTAGGTATCCATGAAATATGAAATTTTAGTCCTTGGGAAAATAGCAAATTAGCCATTATCTTTATTTTTGTTTGATTCTTATCTACAACATTTGTATAACCGCAACCAAAATCTTCAAAACGTATTAAACCAATTTTATCGCTATATAGTATAGCTGAATCTTCTGGTTCCTTTACATCGTTAGGTATTAAACTTATATTTTTGTTCTGAAAGTCAAATACGGCAAATAAATCAAAAATCTCTTCTATATCTGAAATTGAAATATAATAGCTTCCATTATTGTTAAGTAAGTTACCACGAAGAGTACCCTTTCTAGAATTCTTTTCATAAGTGGTTTCATTTAATAAAATTTTATTACTATCATTGTATATTGATATGGAATTATTAGAAGTATCTAAAGTATAATTAAGTTTACTGCAAATAAAAGTTAGTGGTAAATAATATCTTTGGGCTTTTAGCAGCATTGGAACATTAGTTAGATTTCCTGTATTCAAAATATTTAGGGTTACATCATTTACCTTTGTTACAGGCTTGTCTGAAAATTTAATTTTGGGTGTATATGTACTTTTAAATTTTTCCTCTGGTAACATACTTGAGTATAATGTTTTATTAATAATAGTTAGATTCTTTCTAAAAAAATTAAAATAAGAAAGAACTTGATATAATATAAAGACAGATAGAGCTATTGATAAAAAAGAAAATAAAGATAGTTTAGCATTCCTTTGCATATGTTTTCTCCCCTTTGAATTATGTATAAACAATATTGTAACAAAATTATATCATTATTTTGTGTCAATTATTTTGTACAAATGTTAAATTTATGTTAGAAATTCTAAAAAAAGTTGACAAAGAAAACTTTTTAGTATAGTTTTATAGCCTCATAAGTTTAAACTGTGAAATTCAGAAATGGATTTTAAAAGGTTAAAGAATATTTGAAATTTATAAACGCAAATAATAGCATGTTTAAAACGTTTTCTAATAATACTAATATGTTAATAGAAATTGATTTATACACCTAAAGAAAAAATATAACAGATTTAAGAAATGGTAAAGGTTATGAAATTAACAGTATAGTAATCTAGAGATAAATGAATCAATAACTTGAGTTATTTATCAATAATATTTTTCATAAATTAAAGATACTATCTTAATTAGTGATAAGTGAAAAGTTAAAAGGGAGGATTTTAGAAGTATTATTTTATGAAAAGCCTATGGCTTTTCTTCACTGCCAATAGTTTTATTGACAAAAAGTGAAATTAATTACTAATTGATAAAAGATATCATTGACATGCCTTTGATTAAAGTATACAATAATGGTATGAATTAATTGATTAAAAATTAACAAAGTTTTTAATCAAAAGTATAAAGGAGGAAAACTAATGTTTAAACAATGGGATGGATTTAAAAACGGAACATGGCAAGAGAGTATTGACGTAAGAAACTTTATACAAAAAAATTATAAGTTATATGAAGGAGATTCAACTTTCCTAGAAGATAAAACTGAAAAAACAAGTAAAGTATGGGCGAGAGCTTATGAATTAATAGTAGAAGAAGTTAAAAAAGGAATTATAGATGTAGCAACTGATAGAGTATCAGGAATAGATAACTATGAACCTGGATATATAGATAAAGATAACGAAGTTATAGTTGGGCTTCAAACAGATGCACCACTTAAGAGAATAGTAAATCCATTTGGTGGAATGAGAATGGTTCAAAGCTCTTTAAAAGAATATGGATATGAGTTAGATAAAAATATCGAAGAGTATTTTCCTAAGTATAGAAAGACTCACAACGAAGGTGTATTTGATGCGTATACAAAAGAAATAAGGGCAGCAAGAAGTGCTGGACTATTAACCGGCCTACCAGATGCGTACGGTAGAGGAAGAATAATAGGTGATTATAGAAGAGTAGCTCTTTATGGTATAGATTACTTAATAGAAGAAAAGAAAAAGGATCTTGATAATCTAAATGGTGATATGCTTGATGAATTGGTAAGAAAAAGAGAAGAAGTTTCAATGCAGATCAGAGCTTTAGGCGAAGTAAAATCAATGGCAGCAAAATATGGAATTGATATATCTAAGCCAGCATCAAATGCAAGAGAAGCAGCACAACATTTATACTTTGGTTACTTAGCAGGAATTAAGGAAAACAATGGAGCTGCAACATCATTTGGAAGAACTTCAACTTTCTTAGATATTTATATTGAAAGGGATTTAGAAGCCGGATTAATTACAGAAAAAGAAGCTCAAGAAATAGTTGATCAATTAATCATAAAGTTAAGATTGGTTAGACACTTAAGAACTCCAGAATATAATGAATTATTTGGAGGGGACCCAACTTGGGTAACTGAGTCAATTGGCGGTATAGGTATAAACGGGAAGCCTCTTGTTACTAAGAATTCATTTAGATATCTTCATACATTAATAAATTTAGGAACATCAGCAGAGCCAAACTTAACAGTTTTATGGTCAGATAAACTTCCAGAAAACTTTAAGAAATATTGTGCAGAAATCTCAATAAAGACAGATTCGATTCAATATGAAAATGATGAAGTTATGAGACCAGTTTATGGAGATGATTATGCTATAGCTTGTTGCGTATCAGCTATGAAGGTTGGTAAACAAATGCAGTTCTTTGGAGCTAGAGCAAATATAGCTAAATCACTTTTATATGCTATAAATGGTGGAGTAGATGAATTAAAAGGTATTAAGGTAGTACCAGGAATTGAAAAACTTACAGACGAAGAGATTCTTGATTTTAATAAAGTAAAAGCAAATTACTTTAAAGTATTAGAATATGTAGCAAAAGTTTATGTAGATACAATGAACATAATCCATTTTATGCATGATAAATACGCTTATGAGGCAAGTCAAATGGCTCTTCATGATACAGCAGTAGAAAGATTAATGGCATTTGGTATTGCAGGTCTATCAGTAGCTATAGATTCATTATCAGCTATAAAATATGCAAAAGTTAGACCAATTAGAAATGAAGAAGGGATAACTGTAGATTTTGAAGTTGAAGGAGATTTCCCTAAATACGGAAATGATGATGACAGAGCAGATGATCTAGGCGTAGAATTAGTAACTAAATTCTCAAATGAGCTTAAGAAACATCCACTATACAGAGATGCAAAACATACATTATCAGCGCTAACAATCACATCAAATGTAATGTATGGTAAGAAAACAGGGACAACTCCAGATGGTAGAAAGAAAGGCGAACCACTTGCTCCAGGAGCAAATCCAATGCATGGAAGAGATATTAATGGAGCATTAGCATCACTTAACTCAGTAGCTAAAATACCATATAATGAAATTTGCCAAGACGGTGTATCGAATACATTCTCAATCGTTCCAGATGCACTTGGAAAAAATGAAGATCAAAAGATTAATAACCTAGTTGCAATATTAGATGGATATTTCACTCAAGGAGCTCATCATCTAAATGTTAATGTTCTTAACAGACAAACATTAATAGATGCAATGGAAAATCCAGATAAGTATCCAACACTTACAATAAGAGTATCAGGATATGCTGTTAACTTTAGCAGATTATCAAAAGAACAACAATTAGAAGTTATAAGCAGAACATTCCATGAGAGCATCTAATGAGAAGTACGGTAATGTATATTAGTTAAGGATTACTATAAAATAAGTTTTTGGAAGAAGGGGAAGGTGAACTTTCCCTTCTTTTGCCTTATGATGAATAAACAATACAGTTAGATAGTATTAAGTAATGATATGGTGTACCATATACAATTCTCTTAAATATTAATAAGCTTATTTAAGGGAATAATAAATTAATATATATTCTAAAAGTGTTAATTCAATAAGCATTCTCTTAAAATACTAAATAATATCCCAAAATAATTTTATAGAGGATGAATTATATTATTTAGAACTTATGTATATTAATTTGAAGTATAATAAAGTATAGGGGGTGTAACAAATGGTAAAAGGTAATGTTCATTCAATAGAGAGCATGGGTCTTGTGGACGGACCAGGAATTAGAGTAGTAGTGTTTTTGCAAGGTTGTGCGTTAAGATGTAAGTATTGTCATAATCCTGATACTTGGGCTACTAATGGTGGAGAGGAATATACTCCAGAACAGCTAGTTAATAAGGTTGAAAGATTTAAAACTTATTTTGCAAGTAGTGGAGGAGGAGTCACATTCTCAGGTGGAGAGCCTTTAAGGCAGCCAGAATTTCTACTAGAAACTCTTAAACTATGCAAAAGTAAAGGAATTAATACTTGTATTGATACAGCAGGTTATGGATTTGGTGATTATGATGAAATATTAAAATATACAGATTTAGTTTTATTTGATATAAAACATTTTACACCAGAAGGATACAAAAATATAACTTTAATGAATATAGATGAATCCTTGAAATTCTTAGAAGCGATGAAGAGAAATAATACAAAGATGTGGATAAGGCATGTTGTGGTTCCAGGATTAACAGATGATGTAGAACATTTAAAGGAACTTAAAAAATACATTGACGAGATACCTAATGTTGAGAAAGTAGAATTACTTCCATATCATTTATTAGGTACAAATAAGTATGAAGGACTAGGGATTAAATATCCTCTTGAAAATGTAAAAGCTATGGATAAAGAATTAATTAAAAAATACCAGAAAGAGATATTTGGAGATTATTCTTATGGCAAATAAGATGGGTTCAATGGGGATTTTAAATTTAGTATCAAAATTAACTTAATGCATTATCAAATAAAATAATAGGTCCAAAATTCTATGATTATTTTTCATTAGGTAAAGAAGCAAATTGGGCTTATAGCTAGTCTATTAGTGTAATCTGCTGATAGAAGCATAATGGAAAATAAGTTTTGCAGATGGATGCGTTATTTCTTGATTATACTTAACAATAATAAGTGTAAAATTATTCTTGTTGACAAACCAAATGGTTTAGTATTATTCTTATATTAGATATTAGTCATATGACTGACGGAAGTGGAGTTACCACATGAAGTATGACTAGGCGTATTATCTTATATGCCACAAAAAGCCGACCGTCTGGGCAAAAAAGCCTGGATTGTGTCGGCTTTTTTATATGGAAAAAATTATATAATTGAATTTATTTTAGGGAGGAAAAAATATGTTTAAACAATGGGAAGGATTCAAAAACGGAACATGGCAAGAGGGTATTGATGTAAGAAACTTTATACAGAAAAATTATAAGTTATACGAGGGAGATGGAAGTTTCTTAGAAGAGAAAACAGAAAGGACAAGCAAAGTTTGGGACAAAGCTTATGCCTTAATAGTTGAGGAAGTAAAAAAGGGAATAATTGATGTTGCTACAGATAGAGTATCAGGGATAGATAACTATGAACCTGGGTATATAGATAGAGATAACGAAGTTATAGTTGGGCTTCAAACAGATGCACCACTTAAGAGAATAGTAAATCCATTTGGTGGAATGAGAATGGTTCAAAGTTCATTAAAGGAATATGGATATGAACTTGATCCAGAAATTAATAATCATTTTTCAAAATATAGAAAGACTCACAATGAAGGTGTTTTTGATGCGTATACAAAAGAAATAAGAGCAGCAAGAAGTGCTGGATTATTAACTGGACTGCCAGATGCGTACGGTAGAGGAAGAATAATAGGTGATTATAGAAGAGTAGCTCTTTATGGTATAGATTACTTAATAGAGGAAAAGAAAAAGGATCTTGATAATCTAAACGGTGATATGCTTGATGAATTGGTAAGAAAAAGAGAAGAAGTTTCAATGCAGATCAGAGCTTTAGGCGAAGTAAAATCAATGGCAGGAAAATATGGAATTGATATATCTAAGCCAGCATCAAATGCAAGAGAAGCAGCACAACATTTATACTTTGGTTACTTAGCAGGAATTAAGGAAAACAATGGAGCTGCAACATCATTTGGAAGAACTTCAACTTTCTTAGATATTTATATTGAAAGGGATTTAGAAGCCGGATTAATTACAGAAAAAGAAGCTCAAGAAATAGTTGATCAATTAATCATAAAGTTAAGATTGGTAAGACACTTGAGAACTCCAGAATACAATGAGTTATTTGGAGGGGATCCAACTTGGGTAACTGAATCAATTGGTGGTGTTGGCATTAATGGTAAACCACTTGTAACTAAGAATTCATTTAGATATCTTCATACATTAATAAATCTAGGAACATCAGCAGAACCAAACTTAACAGTTTTATGGTCAGATAAACTTCCAGAAAACTTTAAAAAGTATTGTGCGGAAATCTCAATAAAGACAGATTCGATTCAATATGAAAATGATGAAGTTATGAGGCCAATATATGGAGATGATTATGCTATAGCTTGTTGTGTATCAGCTATGAAGGTTGGTAAACAAATGCAATTCTTTGGAGCTAGAGCCAATATAGCTAAATCACTTTTATATGCTATAAATGGTGGAGTAGATGAATTAAAAGGTATAAAAGTAGTACCAGGAATTGAAAAACTTACAGATGAAGAAATTCTTGATTTTGATAAAGTAAAGGCAAATTACTTCAAAGTATTGGAATATGTAGCAAAAGTTTATGTAGATACAATGAACATAATTCACTTTATGCATGATAAATACGCTTATGAGGCAAGTCAAATGGCTCTTCATGATACAGCAGTAGAAAGATTAATGGCATTTGGTATTGCAGGTCTATCAGTAGCTATAGATTCATTATCAGCTATAAAATATGCAAAAGTTAAGCCTATTAGAAATGAAGAAGGGATAGCTGTAGATTTTGAAGTTGAAGGAGATTTCCCTAAATACGGGAATGATGATGACAGAGCAGATGATCTAGGCGTAGAATTAGTAACTAAATTCTCTGGAGAGCTTAAAAAGCATCCTCTATACAGAAATGCAAAACATACATTATCAGCGCTAACAATCACATCAAATGTAATGTATGGTAAGAAGACTGGAACAACACCAGATGGAAGAAAGAAAGGTGAACCTTTAGCGCCAGGAGCAAATCCAATGCACGGTAGAGATATAAATGGAGCGTTGGCATCACTTAACTCAGTAGCTAAAATACCATACAATGAAATTTGTCAGGATGGTGTATCTAATACATTCTCAATCGTGCCAGATGCACTTGGAAAAAATGAAGATCAAAAGATTAATAATTTAGTTGCAATTTTGGATGGATATTTTACTCAAGGAGCTCATCACTTAAATGTTAATGTTCTTAACAGACAAACATTAATAGATGCGATGGAAAATCCAGATAAGTATCCAACACTTACAATAAGAGTTTCAGGATATGCTGTTAACTTTAGCAGATTATCAAAAGAACAACAATTAGAAGTTATAAGTAGAACATTCCATGAAAGTATTTAGTAAAATAAAATTATTCTGTTTATAGTAAAGTTTTTGATAAATTTGAATGTACTAAAATTTTAAGGAAATATAAATAGCTTGAAGCTAATAAATTAATTACAAATATAAAAAGACTATAGGACATAATAAAATACACCAGTCCATATAGTCTTTTTGATTTCATATGAAAATATTAATTTAAATTATCTTTAAGTATACTAATTTTTACGAGATGAGTTAAATATAATTTTTATAATGTGTTATTCTAGTACAGAAAAATTATCTTTGTTAAAAGCGCAAATGGGACATACCCAATAGTCAGGCAAATCATTAAAATCTACATGTGGAGCAATTCCACCATCAGGATCTCCAAGTTCTGGATCATAAATATATCCGCATACTTCACAAACATATTTTTTCATCTTATCACCTCATTTATAGTTTAAACAAGACAAGAATAAATTTTAAAACTGTTTAAATCTAAAATTTTAGATACCATAAAGAATATATATAGTAAAAACCACGAGTTATAGTATATTATATGATATTTTTATTGAGGTGTTAATTAATAAAAATTATATTTTATTTTAACCCATTAGAGTTCTTAGCTAGAATATTTGAAAAATATCCCTTTGGAAAGTACCCTTTCTTTAATCCTTCAATAACAGTTAAATATGTTGCAGCTGTATCAAATCTAGCATCATGATAATTTCCACTACCTTCAAATAATTTTTCAGATGTCTCAACAATTTGTTCGTTTGATATGTTTAACCAATCTATTACTTCAGATAATTTTGGATTTTTGATTTCTCCATTGGCCTTTGGAATCTTGCATATATCTCTATAGTAAGCCATAGTGCAGAAAACATTTTTTGGGTAAAAATCTTCTCCTAAAGAGAACAATTCATGTTTTAAAAATCTAACATCAAAATTAACATTATGACCGATTAGAAAATCAGCAGTCATAAAATCATCAAGAAATTCAGGTACTAAATCCTCAAAATATTGTCCATCAGATAATTCATAAAGCTTCTCTAAAGAAAAACCATGAATTTCTTGGGCAGAAGGGTCCATCTCATCGACTGTAAAAAAGAAGTTTTTACCAGTAGTTATCTGAGGTTTTGTACTAGCATCAACAGTTATGTAACTTAACTGACATATGCTGCCGGGTTTTATACTAGTGGTTTCTGTATCAAAAAATAATAATTTCATTAAAGTGTACCTCCATCTTCTGCGTAAAACATTTAAAAACAATTACGTCTATATGCTTACTAATAAATTCATTATTAAGTTGCTAAATTTAATTATATAGTATTTACGAAAAAATTCAAATAAGGTATAATCAGATAAGAATGATTATTAATTAATAAAATTGTTAGATAATAATTTAAGATGAAACTTGTTATGAGCAAATAATAAATTTGTTATCTGGAAAGAATAGAATTAATATTGGATTAATTAGGAGGAATATATAATGGTAGAAAGAAAACGTAAAATATCTGTGATTGGTGCAGGTTTTGTAGGTGCAACAACAGCATATGCATTAATGAATAGTGGAGTAGCTACAGAAATATGTTTATTTGATATAAATATGGATAAAGCAATGGGAGAAGTTATGGATTTAGTTCATGGTACTTCTTTTGTAAAGCCTGTTAGTATTTATGCAGGAAGTATTGAAGAAACTAGAGATTCAGATATAGTTATAATTACAGCTGGTGCAGCTCAAAAAGAAGGGGAAACTAGACTAGATCTTATTGAAAAAAATTACAATATATTTAAGAGCTTTGTTCCACAACTAGCAGCAGCAAGCCCAGATGCTATTTTGTTAGTAGTATCAAATCCATGTGATGTGCTTGCATATATAACTTATAAGTTATCTGGATTCCCTAAGGAAAGAGTAATAGCATCAGGAACTGTATTAGATACGTCAAGATTAAAATACGTTATTGGTAAATACTTTAATGTAAATAATAATAATATCCATGCATATGTTTTAGGAGAACATGGTGACAGCGAAGTTGTTAGCTGGAGTACTGCAAGCATAGCTGGAGAAACTTTTGAAGAATATGCTAAAAAGTTCAATTTAGAGTGGGATGATGATGTAAAATCAGTAATAGAAAGCGATGTTAAAAATGCAGCTTATGAAATAATAAGTAGGAAAAATGCGACTTATTTTGCTGTAGCATTAGCAGTAAATACAATAGTAGAAGCTATATTAAGAGACGAAAATACTATTTTAACTGTATCATGTTTGATGCAGGGAGAGTATGGAATAGAAGATGTTTACTTAGCGGTGCCAACAATTTTAAATAGTAAGGGTGTTGTAAGAATTGTAAACCCTGTTCTAAATGATGAAGAATTGAAAAAATTAAAAGAATCAGCAAGTGTTCTAAAAGGACATATCGAAAAAGTTGTGAATAAATAATTAAAATTAACTAAAGTTATTGTGTACTAGGCGAAATATAAAAATACTTGCAGTATGAGTAGGTTCTAAGTTTACTGCTGAACTCTCGAAAGGGAATATATGCGTTTGTTCTGGTTCTCTGAAGATTTTACCGGGTGATTCTAAGAACAGAAGTTGTGCCCAAAATGCTAGCATCAAAAGCAAATTTTGAACTAGCATATTTGGAACAACTTCTAATCTAAGAATCACAGCCAGCAAGATCTTCTAATGAACACTGCACAAAAGCATATATTCTCTTTCTTTATTTTGTAGTAAATCTAAATTAAATTCATATTTATGCAAGTATTTTTATGTTTTAAGTTTAATGCCAATTAACCGAAATGAAAATCATGAATTTGTTCCAGTTGCTGAGAATTCCACAAAAGCATGACTTTCATTTCTTTGTTTAGCGGAAAATTTAAAATAAAGCTATATTCATGCAAGTATTTTTATAATATGTGGCTTAAGAATTTGGGAATACACTATAAGAATATATTAATGAGAGATTTTATTGATACACTTTGGTTATTTCACACTTAGATAACGGCCTAAAATTAAGAGTATATCTTAATTTTAGTATATACCAGAAAAGAAGATCATGCTTTTGTGGAGGCGTTACATAGGGGATTTAGCTGTAGATATTTCTTCAGTAGAAGTTGTTTCATTTTTGCTTGTCCTGCACTTGCTGTAGGAGCATGCAGAAATGGGTACAACTTCTGCTGTTAGAAATTCACAGCAAAATCCTCAGTAACCCGAACAAATGCATGATCTTCTTTTCTATAATATATACACTTAACTTTAAATATTGCAATATCAATCTTTAGTTAATTCCATTAAAACTAATCTCTCCAGTAATTACAGCTTTTTCATTTCCATTGCTATCTATGACCATAAGGTCCCCGTTATCAGAGACAGAAACACAGGTAACAATTTCTTCATTATTATATGTAATTAGTTTTGCCTTTCGCCCTAAAATATTGGAATGATTTCTGCATATTGAGATTGTCTCGGAAAGATCTAATTTATTGATAAAGTTATTATATAATACTTCGAAATTATTTAAGAAAGCTGAAAGTATCTCACTTCTTTTGAAATCTTTATCATATTCAATCTTTAGTGAAGTAGCAACTGGTTTTATACTGTCATCAAAATCACTTTCATCTATATTAATATTCATCCCTACGCCCAAAACTAAATAATGAACACTATCCATGTCACATTTCATTTCAGCTAGGATCCCACAAAACTTTTTGTCATTTAAAAGTATATCATTAGGCCATTTAATAGTTGAATTAATATCTAAATTACTTAGTGTTTTATAGACAGAAGCAGCAGCAATTTGAGTTATTTTAGGAGCTTCCGTTGGAGGAAGGTTAGGCCTTAATATTAATGAAAACCAAAGACCGCCACTTGGGGAAACCCATTTTCTGTTAAATCGACCACTTCCCAAAGTTTGCTTTTCTGCAATTACTATAGTGCCATGCTCGGTTTCTTTCTGTGCAAGCTCTTTTGCTTTAATATTTGTAGAATCTATTTCGTTAAAGTAAACTATGTTTTTTCCAATAGCAGATGTTTTTAATAAAGGTAAAATTTCATTTTTATTTAATAAATCAGGAGAATTAAGTAATTTGTACCCCTTATTAGAAATTCCTTCTATTATATAGCCTTTTAATTTTAAGTTTTTTATATGTTTCCATATAGCAGTTCGTGAAACATTTAAAGTAGAACTTAGGTATTCGCCGGAAACATAATCTTGAGATTTTTTTAATTCATTTAAAATTTTATCTTCCATTCATATATACCTCCTAAGACTCATTATAACATAATGTGAGTATTTAAAAGCAAAATCCAAGTACTAAATAGAATAAAATGCTGGAAAAATGAAATTATTGTAATCTAATTGAAAATATTATATAATTAGATCTGGTGTAATTTTTATAAATGCAACTAAAATGCATTTTTAGAGAGGATAATAAAATGGATATAAATAGAAAAAATAAGAATATAAATAAGAAATCTAAGGTAAAAAAAAGCAAGAAAAAAGTAAATAAGATTTCATTTAAGACACTAGCTATATTTTTTGCATTTGAATTGTTTTTTACTGGATGTACATTCCCATTTTTACTTTTATATGGACCATTTGATAATGCGAAAAGCCAATATGTTGGAGCAGCAATGACTTCAATGAGTCATCAATATCTGGCAACATGGTTTTTATCAGATAAAAAAATAGCAGAAATTATGGGAGAAAACTCAACTGAAGAAACTAGTGAAACTACCAATATATCTGATATTAAAGTTCCAAAGGTTAAAGACGATACTATAGAACTTCATGATATAGAAAATTCTAAGTATAATGGTTATTATTTGGTGGTAAAAGATCCAACAAGAGTTAAAATTGGAGTAAGTTCTAAATTGGGAGTTGAAGGTGAAACTACATCAACAATTGCTGAAAACAATGATGCTATAGCGGCTATTAATGGTGGAGCATTTACAGATCAATCATCTGCTGCTCAGTGGACAGGAAATGGTGGGTTGGCATCAGGAATTGTAATGACTGGTGGGGAAGTGAAAGTTAATGATGTAGGAGATAACCCAACAACAACTTTTGGGATAGATAAAAATGGAGTAATGGTTGTAGGTGACTATACAGTAGCTAAGCTTAAAGAACTTGGAATTCAAGAAGCTTTAAGTTTTGGTCCGGCATTGATAATTAATGGAAATATGGTAAAGATAAACGGTGATGGAGGATTTGGGACAGCCCCTAAAACTGCTATAGGACAAATGAAGGATGGCTCAATAATTCTTCTAGTTATAGATGGTAGAGAAATTGGAAGTATAGGAGCAACATTAAAGGAATTGCAAGAGATTATGCATCAGCTAGGCGCATGGAATGCAATGAACTTAGATGGTGGAAAATCAACAACATTGTATTACTATGGAGAAGTTAGAAATAAACCATCAAATAGTATGGGAGAAAGATCTATTCCAACAGCAGTTATTGTTAAATAAACAGAAGGTGAGGTAGAATTATGAAGATGTTTAAGAAGATAACTGCTTGGGCATTGTTATCTATACTATTACAAATTTCTGGCTTATACATTTTAGAAAATTTTATTTTTAAGCATACGTCAGAATTTAAAAGTAATAAAATAGAAGTTCAAAAAAAAGATATTACAAAAGATATTAAGGCTAGTATTCCAAGTAAAGCTAAGGATGTTAGCATATCATATGATGGTAAGTATTTAACGTATAAGTTAGATGAAGAGTTATATTTGGAGGACACTGCTACAGGTACCAGTAATAAGGTCACAACAGAAAGCAAAGGAACTATTATGTACTGTGATTGGCTTCAAGAAAGAGACATATTAGTAATAGCTGAGAAAGCCAAAAAAGAAGGAGAATCTAAAGTTCAAATTGTAACTTATAATGTAAAAAATTCAACAGAGTCTTTAGTTAAAGAAATATGCTCAGCTGAAGATGACATGGAAGTTAGTAAGATAAGTGCATCTATATTTACGAACGTGTATTATGTAGATATTTATAAAGGTGGATTAAAGAGTATAGTTTATAGAATTGACATAAATAATGATATGAGTAAAGTGTCACTTAAGACTAATGTATTAGGAAATATGCAAGTAGTTCCACATAACGATAGATTAATATATGAGGATAAGTTGAATAGTAAATTTTTTGTTACGAGCCCTAATAAACAATTGGTGTTTAATGGTAATAAGAATCTGACACTTCTTGGAATTGATAGAAATGATGTGATTTATGTTGGTGAGCTTAATGGTGATAAAATTACCAATATCACTTATGGAAAAGTTGATGAGGATACAGCAAATTGGAAAAAGGTAACACTTGATTCGGTTGTAAATGTTAATGACTTGTATTTTAGCAATAAGAGTGAAATACTAGTTAATGATAATCTTAAAGGTAGTGTCAAGAATTTAAGTACAGGAAAAGAAGTTGAATATGAAGGGAAACTTGTTCAAATTAAAGAAGATTTTATAGCTACGGAAGATAATAGTGGAAAATTGGTTTATAAAAGTTTGAATGATAATAAATAAAGTTGGTAAGTAAAGAGTGTTTAATTAAACTTAAATTAAACACTCTTTATTAAATTAGATCTTATAATATATATGCTGCAATTGAGTTTCTACCTTTTGTATTAATTAGGCATTTGGTTTACTAAAATTTAAAATGCAAGTTTATTAGAACGAAGTGCATAGAATAAGGCTGTAATCTAAACGAATAATGGGATTTACATTGTTGAGATTAATCTTTTATGATATAATGTTTGGAATAATATAGTAAGAAGTGATTTTAGCGTTCTATGTAAATACTTACAACAGTTATAATAAAGTTAGTGAAGATAAAAAATATATATGCCTAAAAAGTTTAATTTATAAAAGTTTATCTTAAACTATTAGAGAATAAAAACTGAATAATATTGTAAGAACAGAATTATATTATTTAGTTGCAATATATAAGTTACTTTAATGGAATTTATTCTAAGTATGATATAATATAAGACATACATATCGAAAAAGGAGGAAAACATGAATTCAAATTCAGTACTTAATATGATTTTAATGATTCCAGGGATGCTTATCGCCTTTACATTTCATGAATATGCACATGCATTAATAGCAGATAGAATGGGAGATAAGACGCCAAGGTTTCAAGGAAGATTGACTTTAAATCCAATTGCGCATATTGATCCTATAGGATTTATAGCTGTACTTATTTTTAATTTTGGATGGGCAAAGCCAGTACAGACTAATCCATCAGCTTATAAAAATTATTATAAAGATGACTTGAAAGTAAGTTTAGCTGGACCAATTGCGAATTTTTTAGTGGCCATAGTAACTTCAATAATTTTGGGACTTTATTATAGCTTTGCATATAGATTTTTACCAGATGCATTGGCTGGGGTATTAGAACGAATGATATTTATGACACTTGTTATTAATATAAATATAGGATTGTTTAATTTGATACCAATACCAGGATTAGATGGGTTTAGTCTTTTAAGAGATTTAAATCCAAATACGTTCTATAGATTTGAAGAAAAATTTTATCAATATCAAATGTTCATTATGTTAGCGTTAATCTTTGTTGGGGGAAGAATAATTTCTATACCAGCGGGCGTTATACGTAATATGCTTTTAGGGATTACTAATTTAATAACACGTTTCCTATTTTAAAAATAAAGTTGACAAAATTTAAGATAATTTGTATAATTTATTATCATTAATATTGAAAAATTCTAAGAAGAGGAAAGTAGTTTAATTGATTCCTTTAGCGAATAGGGAGTTGGTGTAAGCCCTATGGATAGATTATAACGAAGAGAGCCTTGGAGAAGCCACCTGAAATAAGTAGTTAAAAAGATAATAATCTAATATAGCTGGTATGATATATTAACTATTATTTTTAAACCTTTAGTAGGGTTGGTCGCAAGTTAAATTGCGTTAAAAGTTGAGAGGTATTTTATTTATATAAAATACAATAAGAGTGGTACCGCGGATAATTCGTCTCTTTTTATTTAAGAGGCGGATTTTTTTTGTTCTTTAGAAATCTATATCGAAGTTAAATTTGTGCAAGTATTATGAGAAATACTAACTAAGAAGATTAAATTTTGAGAAAGAATAAAGAAATACATTCTTACAAATTATAAAGTTATTTAATTTATGAAGAGTTTGTCTAAATATAAGGAGGATATTATGGATTATAAAAGTAAAGTTGCAGAACTAATAAAAAAACATGTAGAACTAGAAATTGAAGCTATTGAAAAATTAATTGAAATACCGCCAAAGCCAGAAATGGGGGATTATGCATTTCCATGTTTCCAATTGTCAAAGGTTATGAGAAAAGCACCTAATATGATAGCAGAAGAATTAAAAAACAATATGTCTACTGAAGGATTTGAAAGAATTGAAAATTTAGGACCATATGTTAACTTCTTCGTTGATAAAGGAGTATTTGCAGAAAATACAATCAAAAAGGTTTTAGAAGATGGAGAAAATTATGGAGCGTCAAATATAGGAGAAGGGAAAACAGTCTGTGTTGAATACTCTTCACCTAATATAGCAAAACCTTTCCATGTTGGTCACTTATTCACTACAGCTATAGGTAATTCTTTATACAAGATGTTTAAAAAGGAAGGGTATAATACTGTAGGATTGAATCACTTAGGAGATTGGGGAACTCAATTTGGTAAGCTTATAAGTGCATATGATAGATGGGTAGATGAAGAAGCATTAGAAAAGGCTCCGATTGATGAATTACTTAGAATATATGTTAAATTCCACGAGGAAGCTGAAAAAGATCCTTCATTAGAAGATGAAGCAAGAGCAAACTTTAAAGCATTAGAAACTGGTGATGAAAAAGCAACAGCTCTTTGGACTAGATTTAGAGAGTTAAGTTTAAAAGAATTTGAAAGAGTTTATAACATTTTAGGAGTTAAATTTGACTCACTAGCTGGAGAAGCATTTTATAATGATAAAATGGATGTTGTTGTTGATGAGTTAAAAGAAAAAGGACTTCTTGTAGAAAGTAATGGAGCTCAAGTTGTAATGCTTGAAGAATATAATATGCCACCTTGTATAGTATTAAAAGGTGATGGTGCATCAATATATGCTACAAGAGATTTAGCAGCTGCTATGTATAGAAAGAAAACTTATGATTTTCATAAATGTGTTTATGTAGTTGGAACTCCTCAAGCACTTCACTTCAAACAAGTATTTAAAGTGTTAGAACTTGCAGGACATGAGTGGGCTAAGGATTGCGTTCATGTAGGTTTTGGATTAGTTAAGTTCGCAGACAGAAAACTTTCAACTAGAAATGGATCGATTGTTTTACTTGATGATTTACTTCGTGAAGCTGTAGAGAAGACAATGGAAGTCATAAATGAAAAAAATCCAGAACTTGAAAACAAAGAGGAAGTTGCAAAGAAGATTGGTGTAGGAGCAGTAATTTTTACTTACCTTAAAAACTCAAGAGAAAAAGATATTGTTTTTGATTGGAAAGAAATATTATCATTTGATGGAGAAACTGGTCCATATGTTCAATATTCATATGCAAGAGGAAATAGTATATTAAACAGAGGTAAAGAATGCACTGGGACTGTTGACTATAGTAAATTATCTTCAAAAGAAGAATTTGAGTTAGTTAAGAGCATAGCTAACTTTAATAGCGTAATAACTTTAGCGTTAGATAAGTTGGAGCCTTCAATATTAACAAGATACGTAATTGAAGTTGCAAAAGGATTTAATAAATTCTATAATGCACATTCAGTATTGAACTTAGAAGATGAGGATTTAAAAGCTACAAGATTAAACTTAGTTAAAGCAAGTTTACAAGTAATAAAAAATGGATTAGAGTTACTTGGAATAGATGTAGTAGAAAAAATGTAGTTAATTAATATTAAATTTATTATAATTTTTTGAAATAGAGGGATGTCTTATGTAGCAACCCTCTATTTTTGACTCGTTAATTTCTTTTATATGCCTTAAAAAAGTGATATATGGTATAATTGAAAAAAGCATGGAAAGGATGTGGGATTAATTGTTTATAAATAGAAATATTAAGTATAGGGATATATTAATATTTGCTTTAATAGGTGTAATTGGATATAAACTTATAGATAATTATAATTTTTTCTTTGATATAGGCAGAAAAGTTTTATCTATTATGTCACCTTTTATATATGCTATTATTTGTGCTTATATATTAAATCCAGTAGTAAGTTTTTTTGAGAATAATTTTAAAACTAAAAGAGCAATATCAATATTGATTACATATTTTATAATTATAGCTTTAATTATTATAATATTATTTTTTACGATACCAAGTATAGTAGACAGTATAGTAAATATAACTAAAGAAATGCCGGCCTATGTGGAAATTATACAAAAGTGGATTAATGCTCTTCTTCAAAATGAAAGAATAAAGACACTAATTGTACAAGCGGGACTTTTAAATAAGCTACAAGAAATGTCAAGCCAGATAGGAAGCGTAACAATAGGACTACTACAAAATTTTATTATGTACCTATTATCATTTACATCAAATTTAGTTAGTGTGATTTTTGGTTTTTTAATTTCAATTTATGTTTTAGTGGATAAGGAAAAGTTACTAAAACGTGCTAGAACCATAACATACATGATTTTTAATGAAGAAAAGGGGAATAAGTTAATTACGTTTATTAGAACCTATAATAAAATGATAGGAGTTTATATAGGGATAAAGGCAATTGATTCCGCAATAATAGGTTTTATATCACTTATAGGCCTACTAATTGTTGGGGAACCCTATGCACCACTAATAGCACTGATAGAAGGGATTACTAATATGATTCCTTATTTTGGACCACTCATTGGTGAAGTAGTCGGTGCCGGAGTTGCAATCTTTGTTTCACCTATGAAGGCTTTTATGGTATTCATACTTTTACTTTGTATTCATCTTTTTGATGCTTGGTACCTTGATCCTAAGCTTATAGGAAAAAAGGTTGGAGTCAGTCCCTTAGGGATAATATTAGGAGTAGCAATAGGCGGCGGTTTTTGGGGACCTTTTGGAATGCTTCTTGGGTCACCTACAATGGCAACCATAAAAATATATTATGAGAAAACAGTTGATGAGTTTAAAAAAAGGAATCCAGGATTAGTTAAGAAAGAAAGTCTTGGAGAAATTGATTTATAAAAGATTATAAAGAATTTAGGAGAAGTTTTATGAAGGAATTTATTGGTTTATTAAATGAACGTCAAAGTTGCAGAAAGTATTTAAATAAACCCGTTGAAAAAGAAAAGTTAGTAAAATGTATTGAGGCTGCAAGATTAGCTCCATCAGCATGTAACAGCCAACCATGGCATTTTGTAGTAGTGAATAATAAAGAGCTAGTGCCTAAGGTTTCAGAATGCTTACAGGATGCAGTTATGAATAAATTTACTACAGAATGTCCAGCTTTTATAATAGTAGTGGAGGAAAGTGGAAATTTAACTTCACGTGCTGGAGCATTAATTAAACAGCAAGATTATAGATCTGTTGATATTGGGATTGCAACTGAGCATATATGTTTAGCAGCAACAGAACAAAACTTAGGTACTTGTATTTTAGGTTGGTTTAATGAAAAAGAACTAAAAAAACTTTTAAATATAAATAAATTAAAGAGAATTAGACTAGTAGTGGCTGTTGGATATCCAGAAAATGATAATATAAGAAAAAAAGTGCGAAAGAATATAGATGAAATTCTAACTTTTATAGAATAGTCATGGATAAATTTTAACGACACTATCAATAATAAATATATTTGGTAGTGTTTTTACTTATACAATTTATAGTATATATTGCAAAAATAATTCTTTATCGTAATTCCAGAAATATTGCAAGAATTTAAGTCGTGATTGTGAATCTTGGAATGTGTATTGTGAATTGCAACATATATATTTAAATTAAGCAGATAGATTTTATAAGCTTTTCTGAAATGAAAAAATAAAGTATAATAAATAAGTATAAAAGGATGTGAGTTAATGGCAAATATAGGTGCGTTTTTTGATTTAGATGGAACTTTATACAGAGAAGGACTAATAACAGAAGTATTTAAAAAGATGGTTAAATATGAAATTATAGGTTCAGAAAGATGGTATAATGATTTAAGGCCTTACTTTATGAAGTGGGATAAGAGGCAAGGCGATTATGATCAATATCTGTTGAAAATGATTGATATATATGTTGAGTCAATTAAAGGATTACAGAAGTATCAAATGGAATATATAGCTAAGAAAGTTGTAGAACAAAAGGGCGATAGAGTATATACTTTTACGAGGGACAGAATAAAGTGGCATCAAGCTAATAATCATACTCTAATTATAATATCCGGATCGCCTTCAGAACTTGTTGGAGAGATGGCCAAGAAATATGGCTTTACAGATTATATAGGTGCAAAATATATTATAGATGATAAAAATGTATATACAGGGCAAGTTACACCAATGTGGGATAGTAAAAGTAAATCGAAGGCGATAAATGAATTTGTTAAAAAGTATGATATAGATTTAAACGATAGTTATGCATATGGAGATACAGCAGGCGATTATACTATGTTTAAAAATGTAAAACATCCTTATTGTATGAATCCAACTAAGGAACTTTTGCAAAAAGTATTGAAAGATCGAGAATTAATAAAAAGAGTGAATGTTGTTGTTGAAAGAAAGGATGTAATATACAATTTGGACATTGAGGATATACAATTCTTATAGAAAAGAGTGATACTGTGATTATTCGTGAAAATAAGGTGAAGGTTGAAGAATATAGTGAAGAATTTATGATGAAGTCTCAAGATAAAGAATATACACCAGAAGAAATTATCTTCTTTGATTTAGAGCATTATGTATATAAGAAGCCTAAGTGTATTGGAGTATTTGGGGCGTGTGAGTATGATAAGAAAAATAATAATATTCTAGTAACCCAATATATGATTGAAGATAGAGATGAGGCGACACATATACTGTATCTCGCTAAAGAATATTTTATAAAGATGAAACAAAAAGGAAAAAAGGCCATTATCACTTTTTCAGGGAATAATGATTTTTCAGTTATTAATTATCTTTTCAAAGAAAATAATATATATTATAATTTTAGTGAAGAATTTGATTCGATTGATATCCAAAAGGAATATGAAAAGAATAAAAAATTGTCTATTGGGCTTAAAAAGTTAGAGAAAGTTTTTGATATTGTAAGAGAGGGAGAGGTAATCAGCGGATCTAATCTAGCTAAAACTTTTCACAAAGTTATGAAAGATAAAAGCTATTTCAAAAGAATGCCAGAAGAGAAAATAGAAAAAATTCTTCTTTACAATGAGCAGGATGTTATAAATTTATATTATATATATGTAAACTGGAAAAAATATATTTATGAAGATATTGAAGATATTATCGAAGAAGCTATCGCTGAAGATGAAGTTGAAGATTTAGAAAATTTAGAAGAAGAATATGATATTCAAGAAAATTCATTGAATAATAATTCTAATTAATGACTGCAAAATAAATAAAATAGAAATAAATAATTTAGAAATAATTAAATTTTATTTCTGATTTTTAAATGACTCCAAGTTTTTGGGGTCTATTTTAATGCGTTGAGAACAGCTAGGATGCTTTTAATATAATGAAGCATCCTTTTTTATGTTGATTTATTTTTTTGATATGTTAGAGCCGTCTGAGCAAATGACGATGGTTCCATCTTTATCTGTTCTATAAGTTTTTATATTGTTTTCACCTAATAATTTTGTAGTAATAGCATCAGGATGATTGTATATATTGTCTTTACCTACAGATATAACTGCTATTGAAGGATTAACTTTTTTTAGAAAGTCTTTACTAGTAGAAGTTGAGGATCCGTGGTGTCCCACTTTAAGCACATCTGCACTGATATCTTCATTATTATTAAGAATTTCTTTTTCTACTTCCTTTTCGGCGTCGCCAGTAAATAAAAAAGAAGTGTTACCATATTGAATTTTTATTACAGGAGAGTAGTTGTTTAAATTATCATAAAAATCCTTATTAGGAGAAAAGACATTTACTTTGGTATTTTCACCTAAGTCAATAGAAGTACTATTGTTTTTCAATACATGTACTTTTAAATTTTTATCTTTTAAAGCATCTACCATGTCCTCAAAGCTTTTGGTAGTAGATTCAACTTTTGGAGCATAGAAAGTTCCTATACTATAAGTTTTTATTATATCATCCATATTACCAATATGATCTTCATGTGGATGAGTTGCAATTACATAATCTAATTTATTTAAGTCTAGCCCTGATAAATAGTTAAAGAGTTTTCTTCTATCAGATTTAGGTCCAGAATCTATTAAAAGATTTTTGTTATTTACTTGAACGAGAATGCAATCACCTTGGCCTACATCTATATAGTGAACAAGCATCTTGTTTGGATCAGCGTTACTGGCTTTATTTGAATTGAATTTTGTAAGGCCGCAACTTACTATGGAAAATGAAAATAATAGAATTGCAAGAAAAGTTAGTAAATATTTTTTTACATTATATTTATTTTTATTCATAAAAAGTTGTCTCCTTGATTACATAGTTTTAATATAATTCTACCATTTAAGGAAATGTAACGGAAATGAAATTGTTCTAAATGTAAGCAAAAGAAAAATAAAAAGTTGGAATAAAACACGAACAAATTTGTGAAAAGGCAATATAATATTCATATAATGAGCTTTCTGAGCTTTTTTATAACATAGTCAGATAGGAGTGGAGGAACTAACTTTATTGAATTTTAATTTAAGGAATTTCTTATGAACTCAATTAATTTTTAGGTGAAAAAATCTTTAAAATGAAAAATGCAAAGGTTGAATATTGCAAAAAGTGTGATATAATTATTTCAATATGTGGAATTTGAAATAAAAAATGCAATATTTAAATATGAAAAAATTCATATGGGGGGCCATGAAATGAAGAAAGAATTTTCTATGAGTAATGACAAAGTGATGATAAACTTTACAGCAAAGTACTGTAATAGCTTTGAGGCTATACTAGAAAGTGATGGATTTAGACGAATTTTAGAAGTTTATCTAAGAAGAGCTAAAAAGAAAAATTCAGTAGCATACAGATATTTAAGTAAGACATTAAATACAGATAGTCTTATAGATATTAGAAGAGATTTAACTGTAGTAATAAAATATTTAACAGTTATGAGTGTTGAGGAAATTGTAGAGATTAGTGACTCATATTCGAAATTATTAGAGGATAGAGACAAGTTTGTAGTATTTATAGAAGATTTCTATTTGTTTTGGAGAAAACTTGAAAGATATACAATAGTTCATAGATATAAGGTTCAACAAGGACTTGCAGCAGTTAGTTTTACAGAAGCAAATGCTAACTTTTCTACATTAATTCTAAGTTTGTACAGAAAAATTGAACAGCATGTTGCAGGATATCAGCCAAAAGTTTATAGACAAATACCAGCTGGTGGAAATGCCTGCATAATGATTCATGAGATGGAATGGGTAAGACCAAATGGATATGAAGCTTTAGAGGAAGTACCATTTATTGATCATATACTTTTAGAAACACCATTTATAACTTATCCTAAAAAGAATACAAGAGATGGAATGTTCACAGAGATAAAATATAATCCATTAAAGTATGCACAAATAAATAAAGAACATTGGTTTTGTTATCCAGCTAAAATAGGCGGATTACTTACTTTCATTTATTTCCATAGAGATTTTATGGAGCATGGAATAACTTTGTGTAATCTGTTCGAGATGGCTAGAAGTGAAGAAACAAGGGGAAGAAAGCCTGATATTATTTATGTATTTGGAGCTAAAGATAACGATGAAGACCTAAAAACTGTGTTCTTTGATGATGTTCAAAATGATATAATGCTTGGATATGTGAATCATTCAGAAAAGATAGATTATTTTGGTTATATAAAGAAGATGACATTAACATTATACAACTTAATAATGATAAAGCGAGGATATTTGCCAATACATGGTTCGATGGTAAATATTATTTTAAAAAGCGGAGATGAAGCTAACGTTGTTATCATGGGAGATAGCGGAGCAGGTAAATCTGAAAGTTTAGAAGCTTTTCGTAGTTTAAGCGAAGATTATATTTCAGATATGACTATTATCTTTGATGATATGGGAACTTTTAAAATAGAGGATGGATTAATTAAGGGATATGGAACTGAGATTGGTGCATTTGTCCGATTAGATGATTTAGATCAAGGATACGCCTTTAAAGAAATGGATAGAAGTATATTTATGAATCCTGATAAGGTCAATGCTAGACTTGTAGTACCAGTAGCATCATATAAGGAAATATCAAAGGGACATCCAATAGACTTTTTCTTCTATGCTAATAACTACGACGGCGTTAATGAAGGAGAAAAATATTTAGATTACTTTAAAACTCCAGAGGAAGCCATTAAAGTATTTAAAGCAGGTGCTAGAATGGCGAAGGGAACAACAACGGAGAAGGGGTTAGTAGAGTCATTTTTTGCAAATCCATTTGGACCAGCGCAAAAGCAGGATGAAACAAATATTTTGATAGAAAAATATTTTAAGACAATGTTTGAAAATGGACAAGTAAAAGTTGGACAAATTAGAACTTGTTTAGGAGTAAAAGGGCAAGAAAAAAATGGACCAAGAAATGCAGCTATAGAATTATTCGATGAAATTAAAAGCATGAAATAAATACTAAGGCACAATCAAATAAATAACAAGTCCATTTGCCAGCCTATTTCCCATTATGCTACGTTGGCAAATTGACCTAATAGATCCGCTATGAGGGCAATTTGCCGCCTTGCCTAATGAAAAATATCCATGGCAACTTTGGACTTATTATTTATTTTCATGTGCCTAAAAGAGATTAAGGTAAAGCATTTACCTTAATCTCTTTTTAATTTATCTCTTAAAGCCTTAAAAATATTTAAAGATCTATAAGAAATGCTTGAAAAGTTTTGTCTTGATTGTTTATTATATAAATTCATTTTTAACTTACTAAAAAATGATTCAAAGTGTCTAATCCTACCAACAGCTTTTTCTTTTGTGAAATTCAATAAAGAACTTGGTTTATCAAATAAAAAATTAGCTGGCACAAATTGAAATGCAAAAGACATTTTTTCAAATTGCATTAAAGAAGCTATAGTTAAACTAAAATCAATAAGATAATAAATAATAATAAAGAAAATAAATACCTCACCAAGTGTTTTGGGAATATTATTGATTATGTTTACCACTATAGGATGTATTATCTTAATTATGCCTACCTCACCAACTCCCCAGAGTAGAGAATAAAGTAAACAAACACGACCATGTATATTAAATGGATCGTCGGTATAATCCCACCACTTTGTCTTAAATGCTTTTTCTAATACAAAACCAGTAATATATTCTAAGACTGTTGTAAAGAAACAGGCTAAGAAGAATAAGGCGAAAATATTATTTTTGTAGTTATCAAGAAAGACTACAAGAAATAAGACGCCGAATCCATATATAGGACAAAAGGGACCATATAAAAATCCTCTATTAACAAACCTACGTTCATTTTTAAAATAATACAAGACTTCGAGGCACCAGCCAGCGAATGAATAGAATACAAAAAAATATATTAAATTATAAAAATTAAAATTTAATACTGTACGCAAATGTATACTAACCTCCTAGTAAAATATAAGTATTAATAATTTATTCCATTATATATCAAAACATAGCTAAAGAAATATTAATTTTACATTAAAAATTTCTTATCACTATGTATAAGGCTTAAGTATAAATAAATATTATATTGAGATTAGCAGCGATAGAATTAGCGTTTAAGTCATTTTTATTTTAACAAATATAATATTAATATTTATTATGCTGCATTATACTCTAGATCTTTCTTGAACGAAAAAAGAGATAGAATATAGACTAGCAATTCCAACTAAACAATAAATTATTGTAGATAACATTGAAAAACTTCCAAAAAGGAAATCTACTAAGTTAAATCTAAAAAAACCTATTAAGCCCCAATTAATGCCGCCTATAATTATAAGGGCAAGTGAAATTGAATTTAAAATTTTCATAAAAAACACACTCCTTATTATAAGATACCTTTAGTATGCATATAAAAATGTGTTTTTATTCTATTTTTTATAATTATTCTAATGATATGTTTCTGTCTATAGGTTGAGATAGAGAAATAAATGTGTCAGTTCTTTGTACTCCATCAATGTTATTTATCTTGTTGAGTAAAACATTCTGTAAATCTAAAATATTAGCACATACAACTTTAGCAAACATGGAATAATCACCAGTAGTTAAGTGCAATTCAACTACTTCCTTTATGTTTGACATTTGGTCGAATACAAAGTTAAAAGAAGATGTTTTATCAACATAGATACCTACAAAACAACATACATCGTATCCTAGTTTAGGTAGATTTAATATTATTCTAGAACCCTTTATTATTCCTAGATCCTCCATTTTTTTCATTCTTACATGGATAGTACCACCACTTACATGGCATATCCTGGCAATCTCTAAGTAAGGAGTTCTACAATCTTTTATTAACAAGTCAAGTATTTGTAAATCTAATTCATCTAAATGATTATTTGAAATTAAATTCATTATATCACCTCATATCTTTTATATCATATACTTTTTTTATTTTATCAAATATGTGCGAATAATTAAAGATAAAACTATAAATTTGTTAAAAAAAAATTATAATATTGATATTTTAATAAAATTTATTACTTTTTGATTATAATGTATACTGATGAAATCAACACCAATTAAAAGGAATGCTTGATAATAGTTTATATATAAATTATCATTAACCATATAGACTTTTTTATAGGAGGATATGTGAGTAGATGAATCTTTTTACATCAATTATTTTATTTGTATTAATGCTTCTTGTTATATTTGTAGCTTATGCACTATGCAAAAAATTTATATTTGGTAAAGTGCGTATAAATAAGTGGATACCTTTAGCGATAGCTGCAGTATTATTTGCAGCCCAAATATTCGTAGGTCAATCAAATACTTATATTTCAAGTGGATTATCTATTTTTGCAGTTCTATTTTTCTTATGGTTCATGGATATTACGCAAAGAGGTGGACTTAAGAAAAAAGAAAAGCAAATAGTGATTAAGCCAAAAGCTAAACCAAATAGAGTTAAAAAAAATAAATAGAAACATAGAAAAGAAATAGAATGTATGATTTATAACAATGTAAATGTTTTGAAATTATATATTCTATTTCCTTTTATATGAATTATTTTTTTAAGAATATATATACGTTGCAAAAAAATCTTCATCATAATTCTAAAAATATTGCAAGAATTTTAGCTGTAATTGTGAATTGTGCACTGTGAATTGCAACATATATATTTAAGTATATAAACAATATTATTCTTGACCTCTAAAAATGGGAGAACTGATAGCGATTTTGTTATTGTCCAGTGTTATCTTTATTACATACCACGACTCAGTTTTTAGGGGCTCGTGAGAATACAAGTATTTTACTTTATTTAAATTCAAGTTAGATACTTTTTTTATTATAGTCCCACCTGTAGATATTATATCAATTTCTAATATTTTGTGATTAGGATCATGAGCAAAAATTGAAAATTGTAAATTATCATCTTCCATAGGTATTATATCGCCCATGAATTCATTATTTATTGTAAAGTACATAGTTAAAGTTCTGGATTCTGTTGAATAAGTGCGTCGTTTTCTAAAAGCATCGACTAGAGACTGAGTTGTAAGTTCTTCTGCAATTATACATGTTAAATTTTCATCGTCACCAAAGTTTAATCTATGATTATCCTGACCATTGATTGCGCCTAGTTTCCAGTTTTTATCGAGTAAATGGTAATAATATTTTTCATATCTTAAATACTTGTTTGGATAAGATCCATTTCCAACTTCTATTGAAGTTATTAGTTTATTTAAAATAGAGTTGTATTCTAAATATGTTATTGTTTTGTGAGGATGGTTAATTGAAATAAATGCATTAGGATTATTAAGCATCCATAAAACTAGTAATTGCATATTATTTACTGTTCCAGTAAAGAACCTATTTGGATTTACTACATTAATATCTCCAAATGGATTTGTTTTACTTTCAAAACCTACCACAGCTAAAAAGTTTTCATGTTTTTTATTATAACGAGCAGTTAAATATTTTAGCGCATCCCATCTACTTAGCTCAGAGCTTTTTACTTTTATTGTTTTTGTTAAATGATTATTATGGTCTGTTAAGATAAGGAAGTTAAGGCCATTATGTCGTGCATAATCAAATGCTTCAATTGGAGTTCCATGTCCAGTGGAAAAATTGCAATGAGCATGAGGAATTCCATAGTAAAAATTCAGATCATCTATATTAAGCTTATTTTTAGGTGATTTTTTTTTGCCCAAAGTTATTACCTCTAAAAATTATTTATAGTATATATTATTAAATAAGTTATTAAAATAATGACAATAACATAAAAGTAATGATAAAATAACTTTAGTATTTGATGAGGTGGTAATTATTGATAAAAAGTTTTAAAGATAAAGAACCAAATTTAGAAGGCGAATTATATATTTCAGAAACAGCAGTGATAATTGGTGATGTAACTATTAAGAAGAATGCAAATATATGGTTTGGTGCTGTTATAAGAGGTGATGAAGCATCAATAACTATAGGAGAAAATACAAACATCCAAGAAAATTGTGTGGTACATGTTGATTATGGATATAATGTAGTTATAGGAGATTGTTGTACTATAGGGCATGGCGCAATAATCCATGGATGCACCATTAAAAATAATGTTTTAGTAGGCATGGGATCAATAATATTAAATGGAGCAAAAATAGGCAATAATACAATTATAGGAGCAGGAAGTTTAATAACTCAAAATAAAGAATTTGAAGATGGCGTTTTGATACTTGGAAATCCAGCAAAAGTGATACGAAAGTTAACACAAGAAGAAATTGAAGGAATTAAGAAATCATATATAAGTTATCTGGAATTGAGTAAAGATTTCAAGTAATTTAGATTTAACATGTTTTGTATAAAGAAAAGATACAAGTTATTATCATATTGTATAGTAATAAATTTAAATTCAAGGTTCTAGTAAGGTGAGTACCCAATTGATGATAGCAATGTATAAAGTTAATTTCAATATATAGAAGACTCAAGAAAAGTAATAAAGAAGGTAACATCGATTAAGGTGTTATGACTAATGGAGGAAATTAAAAATGATATCAGTAGGGCAATATAGTAAATTAAAAGTAAGTAAAAAAGTAGATTTTGGATATTATCTTGAAGATAATTTTGGTGATGAGGTCTTACTTCCAAACAGTGCGGCAAAAGGACATGAAATAAAAGAAGGCGACCAATTAGAAGTATTCATTTATAGAGATTCAAAGGATAGGATGATTTCAACTCTAAAAAAACCATTATTAACAGTTGGAGAGATTGGTTATCTAGAAGTTGTAAGCCAGAATAACATTGGGGCATTCGTAAACTTTGGGCTTGAAAGAGACTTATTCGTCCCATTAAAAGAGCAAAGTTACAAGCTTAAAGAAGGAAAAAAGTATCTATTTTATATGTATGTAGATAAAACTGATAGATTAGCGGCAACTACTAGAATACACTCTTATTTAGATATAGCAGAAGAAGGTAAATATAAAGTTTCTGATGAAGTAAATGCTATAGTTTATGAAATAAATGAGAATGCGACCTTAAATGTTGCAATAGATGGTGAATATAGAGGATTAATATTAGCTAATGAACATTTTGAGTACATATATCCTGGTCAAGAAATAAAGGGAAGAGTTAAGAGAATTTATGAAGATGGAACTATTGGAGTTACAACAAGAAAGAAAAGGTTAGAAGCAAGAAGTGAATTAAGTGAAACAATACTTAACTATTTAAAAGCAAATGGTGGATTTATGCCTTATAATGATAAATCATCGCCTGAAGATATAAAAAGAGAATTTAATACAAGTAAAAATTATTTCAAAATGACTTTAGGCGGATTAATGAGAGAAAAACTAATTACACAGGATAAAGAGGGAACTAGACTTTTATAAGTGACAAATTAAAAGAGACAAGTGAAAATTTATAAATTAAAAGTGATAAGTTTTATGTTAACTTATCACTTTTTTTACATGACTTATTGTACATCGTTTGATATTCTTGTTCTGAATAATAAATTTTTAAGAGCTTTCCAGTTAAATGGTATTAAAGGATAAAAATATTTATCACCAGCTATTGTTTTCGTACTTCCCATAACTACTAGAATGAATATAATACCACCTAAAAATCCCCAGAAACCAAAGAAGCCACAAAGTACAAGTAAAATCATTCTTGCAAATTTTAAAGCAAAAGTCATTTCTATGCTAGGTTGAGTAAAGTCCCCTATGGTAACAATGGACATATATAATATAGACTGAGGAATAAACCAGCCTGTTTTTACAGCATAATCACCAAGGATTAAACCACCAATCAGAGACATTGCACTTCCAAGTGGGCTTGGTGTATTTAAACCGGCCAGTTTTAATATATCAACAGCAAATTCTAAAAGCATAAATTGTCCGAGCAGAGGTAAAGCAAATTCTTCTTGCGGTTTCAAGAAGTCAAAATAACTCGGTATAAAAATATTACCATTTACAATCATCAAATAGACTGGAGTTAATAATATGGTCGCTAACATTACGAAATTCCTAACAAGTCTTAAGTAGTTTCCAGTGAATAGTGGGAAGTAATAATCATTTACATCTTGTAAAAAATCAAGAATTCCAGTTGGAAGAATTATTACGTTTGGAGAATTATCCACAATAATAACTATTTTACCTTCAACTATATGTGCAGCTGCCACATCAGGTCTTTCTGTAAATCTTACCTTTGGAAATGGATTAAGCCAATTTTTTGTACACATTACATCAACTAAGCTTTGGTCAGAAAGCGTTAAGGCTTTTATATTTACTTTTGATATGCTATCAACGATTAAATTAAGAGCTTTTTTATTTGCTACTCCATCTATATATGCAATACATACATCTGTTTTTGAGACATCACCAACTTGGTGTATATCAAAAACTAGTCTTGGATCTCTTATTCTTCTTCTAATGAAACCAGCATTGAATACTAATTTTTCAATGAAGCCGTCTCTTCCGCCTCTTAAAGTTTTTTCCTTTTCAGGTTTTGATGAATCTGAGCCAGGATAAGTACGCAAGTCTAATAGAATAAATGAATCATAACCATCAATATACATTATTGTTTGGCCAGATAATAATGCGATTAAAATTTTGTCTAAATCAGTTTCAGTTTTAACAGATACGTGGGAAACTTTATTATTGATAAAGTCATCAATTGTTTTGTATGAATTCATTGTTTCAGGTGTTATCTTAAAGAAAGATTTTAATATTTCCTCCATGATAGCATCTTTAATAAAACCATTCAAAAAATATAAAACAGAGCTTCTTCCCCCAACAACAAATTTTCGTTCAACGATATCGAAACTTTTATCTACAACTAAATTTGAATGAATTAAGTCAATATTTGCTTGGTAATTGTTTGCAACATTCAATTATTTTACCTTCTCTCTATATTTAAATATACATATCTAGTATGTTACAGATAAGAAATAGTATTCATGTTTATCAAATATATAAGTTTATAATTCTTTATAGCATTTTTAGATGTAGAAGTTTTTGAATGTAATTTCACTTTCATAGGTGATGTACTTTTTATAAATAGGAAAAGCATTTTGGGGGACAGCGCACTTTTTTGTGCGTAAAGTTTTTAACTGTACTTGATAATCTCGTAATTGTGGTTCACGCTTTTTTTAGATATGAAATGATATTGGTTGAACTTTGTGCTTTTTTAGAGGTGAAATGATCATAATTGTGACTCGCACTTTGAGTACTTTTTATAAATGCGTAAAGATTATGATTGTACTTGATAAGTTCCTAATTGTGCTTCGCGCGCTCTTTAATTTTTAAATGGTCTTAATTGCACTTCGTGATTTCTTTAACTGTGCGTACTTTTTTTATGTAAAAAGATCTTAATGTGCTGTCGCACTTTTTTTAAAGTAAAAAAGATCTTAATGTGCTATCGCACTTTTTTCAAATGTGTAAAGATCTTAATTGTGCTATCGCACTTTTTATAAATGTGTAAAGATCTTAATGTGCTGTCGCACTTTTTTTAAATGTGTAAAGATCTTAATGTGCTGTCGCACTTTTTTTAAAGGTGCATATTTTAATAGTATCAATACTATTAGAAGGTGAAATGGATGTGCGGAATTGCTGGATTAGTAAATTTTAAAAAGAATATAGTACAAGATAAAGATATATTAAATAATATGATAAAGACTTTGGAGAAGAGGGGACCTGATGCAAAAGGATATTATATATCTCCAAATGTTTTATTAGGCCATAGAAGGCTTATAGTTGTAGATCCAGAAGGTGGATTGCAACCTATGACTAAAATATTTGAGGGTAAAAAATACACATTAGTTTATAATGGTGAGCTATATAATACTGAGGATTTAAGAAAAGAATTAAAGGCTAAAGGATTTACTTTTGATTCTTATTCAGATACTGAAGTATTGCTTACATCGTATATTTGTTGGGGGAAGGACTGCGTCAATAAGCTTATAGGTATATTTGCATTTGGAGTTTTTGATGAAGATAAAAGAGAAGTTTTTTTAGCTAGAGATCAAATGGGGGTTAAGCCATTATTCTACACTGTTCATGATAATACCCTTGTTTTTGGTTCTGAGATAAAAACTCTTTTAGCAGATCCAAGAGTTAAAAGAGAAATTGATATGGAAGGATTAACTGAAATATTTGGACTTGGACCTGCGACAATACCAGGAAGCGGAGTATTTAAGAATATAAAAGAAATTGCACCAGCCAATTGCTTATTAGTTTCAGGTGATGGAAATATTAAAAAGTGGGAATATTGGACAGTTGAAGCAAAAGAATTTCATGAAACAGCAGAAGAGGCAATAGTTCATGCGAGAGAATTATTAATAGATGCAGTAAAGAGACAATTAGTTGGAGATGTGCCTGTTTGTACATTCCTATCAGGAGGGCTAGACTCTTCAATTATATCAGCAATAGCTGCTGAGGAATTTAGAAAACAGGGAAAGAAGCTTACTACTTACGCTATTAATTATGAAGATAATGAAAAGTATTTTAAAGCATCATTATTTCAACCTACATCAGATGAATACTGGTCAGAAGAAATGGCAAAATTTATAAATAGTGATCATAGAAAAGTAGTTTTGAATCATTCAGATTTAGCAGCTGCATTAAGAGATGCTGTAATATCAAGAGACTTACCAGGTATGGCAGATATCGATTCATCAATGCTTCTATTTTGTAAAGAAATTCGCAAGGACTTTGTAGTTGGACTTACAGGGGAGTGTGCTGATGAAATCTTTGGAGGATATCCTTGGTTTACAAGGGATGAAATGTTCTATTTAGATACATTCCCATGGTCAAGATTTGTTAATGATAGAAAGGCTATAGTTAATAAGAAATTAAAAAATATGCCGTTAGAAGAATTAGTTAGAACACAATATGAAAAATCTCTAAGTAAAGTACCTCATCTTGATGGGGAGAGTAAGAGAGATTATAGGATGAGGGAAGTATCATATTTAAATCTAAAATGGTTCATGGTTCAGCTTCTTACAAGAAAAGATAGGACTAGTATGTATAATGGATTAGAAGCAAGAGTTCCATTTGCCGACATTAGATTGGTTGATTATGCGTTCAACTTACCAGCGGATGTAAAATTATATAAAGGCAGAGAAAAAGGATTGCTAAGAGCAGCCTTTGAAGGAATATTGCCAAATGATATTATATATAGAAAGAAGAGTCCATATCCTAAGACACATAATCCAGTTTATACAGATATTGTATGTAAGATGATAACTGAGATTTTGGATAAAAAATCTTCGCCAATTCATGAGATTATTGATGAAAATGTAGTTAGAGAGATAATATTAACAAAAGGAGAATCATATAAAGCTCCATGGTATGGGCAACTAATGACTGGACCACAATTGCTTGCTTTCTTAATTCAAGTAAATATTTGGCTCGAAGAATATAATGTTAATTTACTAATTTAATTTACAATTCACAGTTCACAATGCACAATCATGGGGAAAACTCCTTTGGAGTTTTAAAAATATATATTTAAAAATTTTGAAAATTTCATCCTTAATTGCGTATTGTACATTGTAAATTATGCATTAAAAAAGTTCTGCCAAATGGCAGAACTTTTTTTATATATATTTAAATTTTACAGATATTTCTTTAATTTCACCTTTTGAATTTTTTCTAATTGAAAATTGTTTTATGTCTTTAAAATCATTTTCTAATTGGTAAGTTAGTTCTGTAATAGTAGCTTTAGCTTTCTTAGTTAACCCACCATCTTCAATAATTTCAAATCTTGATTTTCTGCAAGTTGTTTCATCATTTTTATCATCAATAATTACATAATATTCAGGTGCTTCTTCTATGACCACATATTCTTTATTTAAAGTTAAAGTTGAACAAAGATCATTATCTATACATTTTATTATCATTTTAATACCTCCTAAATCCCTTTTATATGATAGATTGTACTATAGATATTGTCTTGTTTCAACTATAATTAGAAAGATAAAAAAAGTTTGTTAATATTCATAAAAAATGATCATTAAAATATTGTAATAAATGTAATATTTTAATTACCGAATACCTATCTATGATATTTAATTAACTTAAATATTTCATTAAGTAAAAATGGTATTAAAGAGATACATATTACTAGAAGCCAATCTCTGGCACTTAAAATAAATACATTAAATACATCAGCGAAGAATGGAATTATAATTATTAAAAATTGAATGCATATACCAAGTAAAATTGATAATAACAAATACTTGTTTGTGAATACTCCAAGCTTTAAAAGTGATTTTTCTCTGCTTCGCATTGAGAGTGAAAAAAATAATTGGGAGAAACTTAAAACCACAAAAGCTAAAGTTTGAGCATGAACCAGAGAACTCATATATAGATGTTCACCAAGGAGAAAGGCAACTAATGTTACACCGCCAATTAGCACACCATTTAAAGCTAGAAATAAACCCATGTGTTCTGCAAAAAGTGATTCTTTTGGATTTCTAGGAGGATGCTCCATTACGCTTGAATCCTTTGGATCTACACCAAGAGAAAGAGCAGGAAAACTGTCTGTTATTAAATTCACCCATAAAATATGAATTGGTAATAATGGTGGATCAAAATTTAATAGAATAGCTACAAACAAAGAAACTATTTCACCCAAGTTACAGGATAATAAGAATATTATAGCTTTTCTTATATTTGCATAAATATTTCTTCCTTCCTCTACAGCTTTTACTATTGTAGTAAAGTTGTCGTCAGTTAAAATCATATCAGCAGCACCTTTAGCGACATCAGTCCCCGTTATACCCATAGCAACACCTATATCAGCAGCCTTTAAAGAAGGGGCATCGTTAACACCATCGCCTGTCATAGATACAATGTTCCCATGAAACTTAAATGCTTTTACAATCTTAACCTTATTTTCTGGAGAAACTCTAGCAAATACTTTATAATTGTTAACTATTTTATTAAATTCTTCATCGCTATAGCTATCAATTTCGGCACCAGTCATGCACTCATTTATATTATTTGCAATTCCAAGTTCGCTTGCAATCGCAAAAGCAGTGTTTTTATGATCTCCAGTTATCATAATAGGAGTTATTCCAGCTTGCTTGCATAAAGCAATTGATGGCTTAACTTCTTCTCTAGGAGGATCTATCATTCCCATTAATCCTACGAAAGTTAAATCTTTTTCAAGGGAATCTATGCTGATACTTTCATCCTTTATGTCTTTATAGCTTAAACCGAGGACCCGTAAGGCTTCGTCAGACATTAAATTAGATATCTTTAATATTTCATCCTTTTTTTCTTGTGTAAAATCAATTATTTCTCCATTTAATAAGATTTTATTTGAAAGTTTAAGTAAATTATCAATAGCTCCTTTTGTGAAGACTTTAAAATGTGAATCGTATTTATTTACAGTAGTCATGAGTTTTCTATCGGAGTCAAAAGGAATTTCATCAACTCTTGAGTGATCTATGCTTAAATCTTCTTTATATAAGTCATATTTAATTCCCGCATCTAGTAAAGCTATTTCAGTAGGATCCCCTGTTTTACTACCATCTTTTGAAGTAGCATCATTGCATAAAATCATTCCTTCAAACAACAATTTGGTATCATTATCACCCAGATCGCAATTATCAATAGATACAAGTTTATTATTTATACAGCATTTTTTTATTGTCATTACATTTAAAGTTAAGGTTCCGGTTTTGTCAGAGCATATGATATTAACAGATCCTAAAGTTTCAACGGCTGGAAGTTTTTTTACTATAGAATTTTGTTTTATCATTCGCTGTACACCCATTGCTAGTACTATTGCAACAATTGCTGGAAGGCCCTCAGGAATTGCAGCAACAGCTAAGCTTATAGCTGTCAAAAGCATTTCGAACCAATCTCGTCCTTGAAACATCGATATGACAAAGATCAATATACAAATACCTACAGCTCCAAAGCCTAAAGTTTTTCCAAGAGATGCAAGTCTTCGTTGCAAGGGGGTAGTATTATCCTCTTCTTTATTTAGCATATCAGCTATTTTTCCTATTTGTGTATTCATTCCAGTATTTACAACAACACCAGTTCCACGTCCGTAAGTCACTAGAGTGGACATGAATGCCATGTTTATCATATCACCTATAGGAATGTTATTATTTGTAAGTGTGACATTACTATCTTTCTCAGCAGGGACAGATTCACCAGTAAATGCTGATTCATCTATTTTTAAATTGGCACTTTCAATTAATCGTAAATCAGCAGGGAGATACCTTCCAGCATCTAGTATAATAATGTCGCCTACAACAACCTCTTCAGAAGGTATTTCTTTTATAATACCATCTCTCTTAACTATGGCTTTTGGAGTAGATAGTTTTTTTAATGCTTCGAGCGATTTTTCTGCCTTAGATTCTTGAAAAACCCCTATTAAAGCATTTATTAAAATTACAAGCAGTATGACGATTGTATCACTATATTCGTGCATAAATGCAGAAATAATTGCTGCAACTAAAAGTATATAAATCATAACATCGTTTATTTGGGATAAGAATAGCTGACAAAGGCTCTTTTTACTTTGAGAAGCTAATTTGTTTTCTCCATATTTTTCAAGGCGCTCTTTTGCCTCTGATTCGGAAAGGCCAACATCAGGATTAACATTTAATTTTTGCAGAACTTCTTGTGAAGGTGCATCAAACCACATGGATAACATCACTCCATTCATAATTTAGTATATACATATATATATTAGAGGTTTAATGAATTTATATACATGGGAAAAAATGAAATATACATATCAAAATCAAATATTAAGTAGAGAAAATAACTGGATTTTGATATAATTAATTATATATATTGCAAAAATAATTCTTCATAATCATTTTAAAGACATTGCAAGAATTTTATCTGTAATTGTGAAATGTGAATTGCAACATATATACAATAGAGCGTAATTAGCTATTTTTAGAGTTTTAAACTTTTAGATAAACTTTATTTTTGAGTTAGGAAAGGATTGAATATACATGGAGATTGGTAGAGTGCGAAGAGGGACTGTAACTTCCGAGAGAAAAATTATTTCTGAAAAAAAAGATTTTTCTCAAAGTTTTAGTCAGGAAAGGCATAAAAAGTCAGAAGAACAGCTCAAAAAAATGATAGATGATATAAAAAAAAGGGGTAACAGACTAGTAACTACTAAGACTTATGTTGATGTAGTTATGTACAAAAAGATGATAAAAGAATATTTAGAATCGATACTAAAGTTCATGTATGAGACTAAAAAAGATATTAGCTTTTGGCAGACTCAGTATTTCGTAACGGTTGATACTGTTGATGGAAAACTTGAAGAATTAACAAAAGCACTCCTTTCTGATGAAAAAGATAATATAAATATAGCGTCAACAATCGATGAGATTCAAGGGATGATTGTTGATATATATAGATAATAAATGATATACGTATTGCAATAACATATTCACATTTGCAAGGTTATTAAGTTGATTCTTCAATCAAGATGGAAATGTGGAAATCCAATTTCAGTAAGTATATAAATGTATATTTTTTATAAATAGAAATATATTAGAACATGTTTAATAATTATTCTACATGTTCTTTTTTCGTTTTTAATCTTTATTGAAATTATAGATGACATAATCATAAACTATACTTAGACTATGAAATATCTTCTAACAAGAAATGAGTAATATACTTTTGTGGAATGTTTCATTGGTAATTTTGATGGAAGTGATTCTTTGGCTATAAGTTGTTCCAAATGTGCTAGTTCAAAGCTTGTTCTTTGAGGCTAGCACTTTGGTGCAACTTTATAGCCTTAGAATCACCCATCAGAATTACCTAGAAACTGGAACAAAAGTATGTTATTCATTTCGGTGAGATATACGCATAAGTATAGATTATAGTTGGATATCCATGCAGATTTGGTATTTCAATTTTAATATGTTATTATAATTAATAGTGAATATCAATTAATTAATATTACTAATAAGTATTTTGATTAATTCTTAATTTAGATATTAATATTTTTAGGGGGAATTAGAATGAAAAAAAAGGTATCATTATTTTTAATCATGATATTGTGTGTTTTTACATTTGCAGGTTGTGGCAGTAGCTCAAATCAAAGCAAATCTGAAGATAATAAGAAATCAACAAAAGATATTAGCTTTGTAACACCAGATGGGCTTACAGCTATAGCAGTAGCTAAACTTATAAAAGAAAAACCGGAAATTAAATCTGGATACAATGTTAATTATACTATTGAGCAAAACTCTGACAGCTTAGTTACAAGCGTTATGAAGAGTGAGCCAGATATTGCAATTGTACCTTCAAACGTAGCAGCAACTGTGTTTAACAAGAATAAGGAATATAAAATAGCAGGAACAGTTGGATTTGGATCATTTTATATAGGAACAACTAATCAGAATCAAAGTGTTGAAGATTTAAAGGGAAAAGAAGTTTACAATATTGGAAAGGGATTAACACCTGACATAATTACAAGAACAATACTTAAAGAAAAAGGTATTGATGTAGATAAAGAAATTAACTTCAGCTATGTGAATACAGTAAATGAGCTTGCACCAATAATTTTATCTGGAAAATCTGAATATGCAGTAATACCAGAACCAGCTTTATCAACTGTTCAGAGTAAAAATGATAAGTTTGATGTAATGCTAAATTTAAATGAAGAATGGAAAAAATTAAATGATTCTCAATATGGATATCCTCAATCAACAATTATAGTTAAGAAGGAATTGTTAGAAAATGATAAAGAATTTGTTTCAGAACTTTTAAAGCAAGTTAAAGATTCTGAAGAGTGGATATATAATAATAAAGAAACTGCTGGGGAGTATTGCGAAGAAATAGGAGTTTCGGCAAAGAAGCCAATAGTAGTGAAAGCTATTGACAGGTCAAATATAAAATACGTAGGCATAAAGGATTGTTATAAGGAATATGAAACTTATTTCAAAAAATTAAATGAATTTGATCCAAAAACAATAGGAGGAAGTATACCAAATGATGAAATATTCATGGAAAAGTAGATTATATACTTTACTATCATGTATATTTTTCATAGGGATATGGCAGCTAATTGCAGTAATAATAAATAATGACATATATATTCCAAGATTAGAACAAGTATTAGAAGCTATTAAGAATATTTTTGGTGATAAAAATTCGTTAAAGATAATTTTTAGCAGTTTTTACAGGACTACGACTAGTTATGTATTAGCTTTGATTTTTTCAATGATTTTAGGGGTGCTCGCAATAGTGTATCCCTTTTTCAAGTATTTAATGGAGCCTGTAAATTCATTTAGCAAGACAATTCCAACTATGGTGTTAGTAGTTCTTTCATTGGTGTGGTTTGATAAGGATAGTACACCATTTGTTGCAGGATTTGCTATCATTTTTCCAATCCTTTATGAAGGTATACGAAATAACCTTTTGCAAATAGATAAAAAAATAATCGATATGACGAAGATATATGAAGTAAGCCTAAAAAACAAGGTCAAAAAGATCTATATTCCAACTATGAAATTTTATTTTATGAGCATCTTTGTATCGACATTTTCATTGACTTTTAAAGTTGTAATTGCAGGAGAAGTATACGGGCAGCCAAAGTTTGGGATAGGATCACAGATACAAGTAGAAAAAGTTAATTTTAATACTCCAGGGATTTTTGCATGGATTGTAATTATTGTCATTGTATCTCTAGTTTTAGAGTTTTTAAATAAGTTATTAAGGAAAAGAACATATAGGTGGTCCAAATGAATATAAGTATTAAAAATCTAAATAAGTCATATGGAACTGAGAAAATTTTTGAAAATTTCAACATAGATTTTTGTGACGATAAGATAAATTGCATAATAGGAAAATCAGGGTGTGGAAAGAGCACTCTTTTAGATATTATAGCAGGTCTAATAGATTATCAAAGTGGAGATATAAGCGGTGTTTCATTAAATGATATAAGCTATATATTTCAGGAAGATAGGTTAATTGAGTGGCTTACAGTTAAAGAAAACTTAGAAATTGCATTAAAAAGGTATTTCAAGGATTCTGCTTTAGAGAATAGAATTGATGAAGTATTAAATTTAGTTGGAATTTATGATACAAAAAACAAATATCCAAATGCACTTAGCGGAGGAATGAGACAAAGAGTTAATATAGCAAGAGCATTTGGAAAGCCATCAAAGGTCATTTTAATGGATGAGCCTTTTAAATCTTTAGATTATAAGTTGAAATATGCCATAATTGATGAATTTAAAAATTTATTAGACAAAGAAAAAAGAATGGTTATATTGGTTACTCATGATCTAGATGAAGCTATATATTTCCGAGGGAATATAATAGTATTTAACAATAGACCAGTTAAAATAGCAGGAACATTCAGTGATAATTTAGATAAATGTAAGGAAGAAATTTTAAATATAATATAAAAGTTATATAGTAGGGATGCACTACTAGTACACATTTCTAATTATATATACAAATTTTGCTTCCAACTAAAACGAATAAGAAACTTGCTATTACAAAACTGGAAATACCCAAAAATTTTTTATTTGCATTTAATAAATTAATGCCAAGCAATGTATCACAAAGACCCAAGCAAATAAAGATTAATGGAAAAAAATAATCTGGATCAGATTTACTTGCTATGATATTTAATGAGAATAAAGGCAATAGAATTGCTAAGCAGAAGCTTACAAAATAAAATAGCTTTTTCATAAAAGTTATTCACCACCTTACAATTGGGAAATTATGTATTATATTAAAGTATATACAAGCTATATGAATTTTATTCATTAGAGGAAGGAGATTTTAAATGATAAGAAAATTTATTTCATTTTATAAACCATATAAATTACTATTTATTTTAGATTTAGTAGTAGCGCTTATCGCATCTTTATGCGATTTAGTATATCCAGTTATGACAAGGGATCTTGTAAATGAATCGATTCCTAATAAAGATTTAAGGACAATTATTGTATTTGCAATAGCATTACTTATAATTTTTGGAATCAAGGCTGCATGTGGTTACTTCATGCAGTATTGGGGACATGTTGTAGGGGTTAGAATGCAGGGGGATATGAGAAGGCATATATTTAAGCACCTTCAAAAATTACCTAATAGTTTTTTTGATAATAATAAAACAGGGGATATAATGTCTAGAATTATTAATGACTTAATGGATATTTCAGAGCTTGCTCACCATGGACCAGAAGATTTATTTATATCAATAGTTATGCTTATAGGTTCATTTATAATATTGTGTACAATCAATATACCTCTTACAGTTTTAATATTTGCATTCATACCATTTATAGTATGGTTTACCTTGTATGAGAGAAAGAAGATGAATAAAGCTTTTCTTGAAACTAAAGTAGAGACAGGAGCAGTCAATGCAAATCTTGAAAATAGTATTTCAGGAATAAAAATATCAAAAGCATTTGTAAGTCATGAAGCCGAAGAAGAAAAATTTGAAAAAGGAAACAAAAAGTTCATTAATGCTAGAGAAAGAGCATACAAGGTAATGGCAGAATATTCTTCTGGTGCAGGATTTGGAATGGACGTGCTAAGTTACGTAGGTTTAATAGGCGGAGGAATATTTACACTTATTGGACTTATAAACATTGGGGATTTTATGGCATACATGCTGTTTATAAAAATCTTTATGACCCCAATAAAGAAACTTATTGATTTTATGGAGCAATTTCAAAATGGAATTACAGGTTTCCAAAGATATATAGAAATAATGAGTCAAGATAAAGAAAAAGATAAAGCAAATGCAACTGAACTTGAAAATGTTCAAGGTGAAATAGAATTTAAAGATGTTAATTTTAGTTATGAAGGAAAGGAAGTTTTAAAAAATATTTCTATTAAGATAAATAAAGGAAAGATGTTGGCGTTAGTAGGAGCTTCTGGTGGAGGTAAAACAACATTTTGTAATCTTATCCCAAGATTTTATGAAGTTGATAGTGGAGATATTTTAATAGATAATAAGAGCATTTATGATGTTAAATTAGATTCTCTTAGAGAAAATATTGGAATAGTTCAGCAAGAAGTTTTCTTATTTACAGGAACTATAAGAGATAATATAATGTTTGGAAAGACAGATGCAACTGAAGAAGAATTACTAAGAGCTGCTAAGATGGCGAATATTCATGAATTTATAAATACATTACCAGAAGGATATGATACTTACATTGGTGAAAGAGGTGTTAAATTATCTGGTGGGCAAAAGCAGCGTATTTCCATTGCAAGAGTTTTTCTTAAAAATCCTCCAATATTAATTTTGGATGAGGCAACATCAGCATTAGATAATGCAACAGAACGCATAATTCAAGAATCTTTAGAAAAGCTATGTGCTGGAAGGACAACCATAGTGGTTGCACATAGATTGTCTACCATTAAGAACGCAGATGAAATTATTGTACTTGGAAAAACAGGTATAATAGAAGCAGGAACCCATGAAGAATTAATGGAAAAACAAGGAGAGTATAGTAATTTACATAGACTAGCAGCAGTGTAAACTTTAGATAAAAGAAGGTTGCCAAAAACCATATGTTTTGGCAACCTCTTATTAGTTATTAGATTCATTTTTTAATGAATTTAGCAATTGTACTTTTTTATATATAGTAGATACATCCACCTCAACATCCATAGCTTGAGCAAGTTTGTTATGCAATTCAGTTTGAGCGGGATTCTTATCGCTAGTTTCAGAATCTTTTATTTTATTATTGAATTTTGCCTGAACCAACCTAGAATTTTCTTCACTTTTCAATCTTGCCATATTTTCTAATTCATTGGAAAAAGACGCTTGGCTGTCATTTGATGATTGTGAAGCTGATGAATGCAAAGTATTATCAAAAGATTTAGCATTGTTTTGTTTTTTATTGGAAGGATTTCTAGGGTTAGTATAAGGCCTCTTTATTATTTTATTATCAATAGCAGCACCAGATACACTAGCCACAATATATTCACTTCTAGAAATTATTCTGTTATCACTCATATAATATCCCCTCCCTAAAATTATAAATTCAGCTTCAATATTAGTATCAATATATTACTTATATATTCGTATATTTACTAGAAAAGTTTACTAAATATTCTATAATATAATGTATATTTATTTGATTAATATAATATAACGAAAGAGTAAAATATATGCGGGAATAACAAGTTTATGTTCAGTATTATGAACTTAAAGAATAAAAGGTTCAATCTCAATTGACAGATGTGACATATATATGTGAATTATATGATTCATTCTTTATAAAGTTATTTAGTTTAAAATAACTGACAGTTTAAGATAAAGTTTAATCAATTAAACCTTTTAGAAGATTTATAGATAACACAATTATTGCTTACTTATACTTTGAAATATATCTAAACTAGAAAGCAGAAACATTTTTATCTAGCAGGCATTTGAAAATGAGCTGTTAAAAGATCTTAATTGTAGGTTGTTCAACTAATGCTTGTCACAATAAAATTGGGAGCAAGCATTAGTGGTGCAACCTGCAATTTAGAACTTTCAGCGAAATTTTCATAGTCCTGTGAAATAACAATGTTTCTACTTTCGGTGGATTAGTGCATAAGTCTAAGTTATATATTGTTTATCTATAGGGAGTTATTTTAATAAAATGGAACTTAATTAGAGTATAAAAAACTAGTATGAACTTATTTTGGGTTAAGTTCATACTAGTTTTTTAACTTTATTTTATAAATATTATTCTACTTCGTATATCCAGCCTTCTGGAGCTTCAACATCACCAAGTTGAATTCCTAAAAGTAAGTCATATAATTTTTGAGTTATAGGACCAACTTCAGTTTCGCTAAAGAATACATGCAATTTATCGTTATGTTGAATTCCACCAATAGGAGTTATTACTGCAGCAGTACCGCAAGCACCAGCTTCTTTAAATTGATCTATTTCATCAATAAATACTTCTCTTTCATAAACAGGCATCTTTAAATAATGTTCAGCAATGTAAAGAAGAGATCTCTTTGTTATACTAGGTAAAATAGATGGTGATTTAGGAGTAACAAATTCATCATTTTTAGTTATTCCAAAGAAGTTTGCAGCACCTATTTCTTCGATCTTTGTATGAGTAGCTGGATCTAGGTAAATACAATCAGCAAATCCTTTTTTTACAGCTTCAGCATGAGCTTGTAATGAAGCTGCATAGTTACCACCAACTTTATTTCCGCCAGTACCATGAGGAGCGGCTCTATCAAAGTCATCTAAAACTATATAATTGCAAGGAGATACACCATCTTTAAAATAAGGTCCTACTGGTATACAAAATACACCGAAAATATATTCTGGAGCAGGTTTAACACCAATGTTGTTACCAACTCCCATTAAATATGGTCTAATATATAGAGTTGCACCACTTCCATAAGGAGGTACATATTTTTCATTTGCTTTTACAACTTGTTTAACTGCATCGATAAATTTTTCTTTTGGAATATGTGGCATAAGAAGTTTGTCACAGCTTTCATTCATACGATCTGCATTTAAGTCAGGTCTAAATAATTGAATTTTGCCTTCTTTTGTTGTATATGCCTTGAGCCCTTCAAAACAACTTTGGCCATAATGAATAACTGTAGAAGCTTCACTTATACTAAGCATATTGTCTTCAACAAGTTTTCCTTCATCCCATTTTCCATCTTTCCAAACTGAAATATAACGAAGATCTGTTTTTATGTAATCAAATCCTAATTTACCCCAGTCTATATCAGCTTTTTTCCCCATTTTTATATTCCTCCAAATCTATAAGGCTTATTGCCATTGTTTATTATTATTATTTAATAACATCTATTTTAGCACTATCCAAAAAAAAATTCCACACATTTGAAAAAAAGTACGCACCTATAAAAAGAGCACGAAGTGCAATTAAGATCATTTCACCTATAAAAAGAGCACGAAGTGCAATTAAGATCATTTCACAGTTAAAAAGAGCACGAAGTGCAATCAAGAACTTTTCACATTTGAAAAAATGTCCACGTCAAAAAAACCTTAATTAATCTAGTAATAGATTAATTAAGGTTTTTCATGAAATCATATATATTTTCATAGTTTTTCGGAACAAAAATATATATGATTTCAGCTAGCTATTCCCAAGGCTTAGCATCTGATGGCATACGCCAGTCACCTCTAGGGCTTAAAGAAATACTTCCAACTTTAGGTCCATCAGGAAGAGCACTTCTTTTAAATTGTTGAGTAAAGAATCTAAAAATGAATTTATCAAGCCATTTTTGTATTTCTTCATCAGAGTAATCATCCTTAAAAGCAGCCTTAGCTAAAAAGAATATTCTCTCTTTAGTTGAGCCATGTTTAATGAAGTGATATAAGAAGAAATCATGAAGTTCATAAGGACCTACAATATCTTCCGTTTTTTGAGAGATTTCACCGTTAGCATCCTTAGGTAATAATTCAGGGCTGACAGGTGTATCTAGTATATCCATAAGAATATCACGTACAACTTCGGTAGATTCATGTTGTGCTACATATTGAACTAAATATCTTACAAGAGTTTTTGGAATAGATGGATTCACAGAATACATTGACATATGATCTCCATTATATGTACACCAGCCAAGAGCAAGCTCTGATAAATCACCAGTACCTATTAAGAGTCCTCTTTCTTTATTAGCAATATCCATTAAAATTTGAGTTCTTTCTCTTGCTTGAACATTTTCGTAAGTTACATCATGAATGTCTTTATCATGACCAATATCCTCGAAATGTTGAAGAGATGCTTTAACTATATTTATTTCTCTAAGATCTGTACCTAAGTCCTTACACAAGTTAATAGCATTATTGTAAGTTCTATCTGTAGTTCCGAAACCAGGCATAGTAATGGTTACTATATTCTTTTTATCAATACCAAGTAATTCAAAAGTCTTTACTATTACAAGTAAGGCTAATGTAGAATCCAATCCCCCTGAAATTCCAACTACTGCTTTTTTAGAGCCTGTATGTTCTAATCTCTTTGCTAAGCCAGCAGCTTGAATATTAAATATTTCTTTGCAGCGAATTTCTCTTTCTTTCTCGTAAGAAGGCACAAATGGATGTTTATCTACAAATCTATCAAATGTACTTATTGAAACATCGCTGAATTCAAATTTAATTGTGTTAGGATTCTTATTGATAAACTTAGATGAATCTCTAAAACTCAAATTTTTCATTCTTTCAGACTTTAATTTGAATACATCAACTATGGAATAGATTACTTCATTTTCTCTTTGGAATCTGTCATTTTCTTTTAATAATGAACCATTTTCACTTATTAATAAATGTCCGCTAAATAATACATCTGTAGTGGATTCATGAACACCAGCAGAAGAATATATGTAGCTGCAGATTGACCTAGCACTTTGATTTGATATTAGGCTTTTTCTATAATCCATTTTGCTAACAAGCTCATTTGATGCAGAAAGATTTCCAATTATATGAGCGCCCATAAGAGAAAGGTAAGAGCTTGGTGGGATTGTTACCCATAAGTCTTCACAAATTTCAACTCCAAAGTTTGCGATGCTTGATGAAAAAATTAAGTTTACTCCAAAAGGAACATCTTTTTGGAATGGTAAATCCACTCTTTCATCCTCAACTGAAAGACCTTCAGTGAACCATCTTTTTTCATAGAATTCACTGTAATTTGGAAGATATGACTTAGGAACTATTCCTAAAACACTTCCCTTAAATAGTAGAAAAGCACAATTGTATAAAGTACTTCCACAGAGAAGTGGTGCACCTGCAGCAATTAAAATATCATGGTCTTTAGTAGATTCTAATATTTCAAAAATTCCATCTAAAGCTTTGCTTAGTAAGTATTCTTGTAAAAACAAATCTCCGCAAGTATAAGCTGTTAAGCAAAGTTCTGGGAAAACTATGAATTTACTTTCATTTTTTACTGCATCATTTATGCACAGTAAAATATTTTTAACATTATAATCAACATCTGCAACTCTAGTTTTAGGGCAAGCAGCTGCGACTTTTATAAAATCCATTTAATCACTCCTTGCAATTATAAAATTTAAGTTTTTTTATTGGTTTATAAGATATAGTTCTAATATAATTAAATACGTTTTAAGTATATTTTGCTTAGTAAACATAAACATATCCTAATAATTATATACTAACATGTTTGTGAAATCAAAAAAAGATAAAAGGTATAAAATAACTCTTTTTGAGTTAATAAATATCTTGAAATATTCATAAATACACTGTATAATATAAAATAAGATTACAAATTCAAGTATGTATGTAAAAATTGGACAGTAAATCTTAGAACTAATATTATAATGTTTTTAAGGAGGGAATTTGTATGGGGGCGGCAGTTTTTTGGTTAGTTATAGCTATATGCGTATTTGCAATAGATATTTTAACTAGTAATTTTTGTTTTACACTATTTGCAGTAGGTGCTGTCGTAGCTGCAGTGTGTGGAGTAATGGAAGTACCATTTATAATTCAAATAATAGTATTTTCTGTACTAAATATAATATCATTTGCAGTTGGATACCCGTTACTCAAGAAAAAATTTAAAGCAGCAAACGAAAGAATACCACTAATGGAAGAAACATATGTAGGAAAAATTAGGATAAGCGAAAAAGAGATTAGAGATAAAGCCCAAGTTAAAGTTGGTGGAGAATATTGGACTGTAATAAATGAAGGCGATATTATTCACAAAGGGGACAAGTTTACTATCAAAGGAATAGAAGGTATAAAATTAAAAATTGAAAAGGTTCAGGAGGACTAGATTATGAGTGTTATTATAATTTTAGGGGTTATTTTACTATTAATATTAATAGTAGTTATATCATCAATTAAGGTTGTAAATACAGGGTATTTGTATGTTGTAGAAAGATTTGGACAATTTCACAGAGTGTTAGAGCCAGGCCTACATTTTATTGTGCCATTTGTAGATTTTGTTAGAAGAAAGGTTTCCACAAAACAACAAATTTTAGATGTGGAGCCACAATCGGTTATAACTAAAGATAATGTTAAAATATTAGTAGACAATGTTATATTTTATAAGGTATTGAATGCAAGAGATGCGGTTTATAATATTGAAAGTTATCAATCAGGTATTGTATATTCGGCTACAACTAATATGAGAAATATATTAGGTAATATGTCATTAGATGAAATTTTATCAGGAAGAGATTCAATAAATCAAGATCTATTAAGCATTATTGATGAAGTTACTGATGCTTATGGTATAAAAATACTTTCGGTTGAAATTAAAAATATAGTTCCACCAGCTGAAATCCAACAAGCAATGGAAAAACAAATGAAAGCTGAAAGAGATAAGAGAGCTATGATTCTTCAAGCAGAAGGTTTGAGACAATCTCAAATAGAAAAAGCAGAAGGAGAAAAACAAGCTAAAATTTTATCAGCAGAAGCAGAAAAGCAAGCAAATATAAGAAGAGCAGAAGGTTTAAAAGAATCTCAGTTACTAGAGGCAGAAGGTAAAGCAAAGGCTATAGAAGAAATAGCGATTGCAGAATCCCAAGCCATAAGAAAAGTAAATCAAGCTATTATTGAGTCTGGAACAAATGAAACTGTTATAGCATTAAAACAAGTTGAAGCACTTAAAGAAATGGCTAACAGTCCAGCAAACAAGCTTATATTACCAAATGAGACTTTATCATCTCTTGGAAGTATAGCTGCAATTGCAGATATGCTTAAATCATCAGCATCAGCAAAAAAATAAATACAAATTAAGAGAGCAAGGTAATTGCTCTCTTTTAAGTAGTGAACCAAAATCTTCGATTTTGTGTGAATCAGTTAAGCAGACATCTCGAATCTATGATTTGATGATGGTTGCTTACTCTGTGAGTAGAGTTTCCTTTAATTATGTTTGAGATATCGTTTTTGATGGAATTATTATATTATATAAGTAAGAATTAAATACAAAAATTTATCATTATAGAAGGGATTGGATACAACTATACATGGATTATAGGGATAAAAGAAAAGAGAGAATATTAAATAGTCAAATGAAAAAGTTAATAAAGAGAGAAGAAAAGTTTTTTTATAAAAAAGAAAATGAATATATAAAAAATAAGATATTACCTGTAAAAGAGCAATTAGAAGAAAAAATCCCGAAAAATATGATAGAAACTTTTGAGAAAGCATTTGAAAAGGGATTTTATTATGTTTTTGAAAAAGGCACTGCAGTAATAGAGAAAAGTTATAATTCAGAGAAAATTAAGAATGAAGCAGATATAGATGAGTATATTTTATCTAAGCAGATGAATAACAAAAACTTAAGTAGAATAGACAAAAGGGTTAAAAAAGGTGTGCTTATAAATAAAGGAATCACGGCAGCAGAAGGGACATTACTTGGTATATTAGGAATTGGAATACCGGATATACCTGTGTTTATTGGAGTAATATTAAAAACTGTGTATGAGATTTGTGTAAATTATGGATTTGATTATAAGTCCAAAAGTGAAAAGGCATTTATATTAAATATAATTTGTGCAAGTTCTATAAAAACAGATGAAAAAATTCTATACTCAAATGAAGTGGATAGAATTGCATATAGTATTGAAAATAATCATGATCTTAAGGTTGATATAAATGAATTAATTGAGTCAGCTTCAAAATGTTTATCTGAAAATATAGTTGTATCAAAAGTTATTCAAGGGATACCGATAGTAGGAGTATATGGTGGAATATCAAATTATAGATTATTAGCTGATATAAGCGAAGTGGCAAGTATAAAATATAAAAAAAGATTATTATCTAAATTGAAAAATACGCTTTAGCTTATTAGATGGACTTGTTGGTTTGAGTGTGCCTCAATTTCATTATTGAAAGATTAGCAAAAAAATATTAATATAGACTATGTAGTATAAAAACAAATTGAGGTGAAGAAATGAAAAAGAAAAATATAATGAGCTATATACTTTTATTAATACTTTCTTTTTCTTTAATTAGTTGTAATCTTAAAGATGATTATATACTTCAAACAAAAGAAGATACAGATGAAAAGCCATCTGCAGATAAGGTTAATGAAGTTTTTGAATCAGATAAGATGAAGGAATTAATGGATAAATTAAAGTCTAGTCCTAAGGAAATTTCTGATAAAGTTAATGAAGTTGATAGTGATACTACACGTGTAATGAAAGAATTAAATGATAAAGCAGATGAATTGACGGATGAGCTCAATAATGCTGATTTTGAAGGAAAAAGTGAAGATATTAAAAATAAATTTGATGATATATCTAATAAATTAGATGAAGTTAAAGATAATGTTGATGATGCGAAAGATAGAGCAGATACATTTAAGGATCCAATCGATAAAAAGCAAGTGACAGATACAGTAGATGAATTTACATCACATATGAATAATCTTGAAAGAGCAATAGATAGAATAGCAACCACTAGATAAAAAATTATAGCTCTAAGTTTTTGGCAGGTATAATGGGCTAATGCAGCTTTCGTTATACCTGTTATAATTTAGAATATAAAAAACACTTGATTCTTTTGCTTTAGTATGATAAAGTGGTAAATAGAAAGTGATGTAGGGGGTTATTACATATGAAAATAAATAGTTTAATAAAAAAATTAACAGTAGTTGCTATCATAGCTACATTGGGAGTAAGCTTGGTTGCATGTGGCGGGAATGCCAATAAATCATCAGAATCAAAGGCAGCAAAAAGTGCATTAGATAAGGATGAATTAGTAATAGGTTTAGATGATACTTTTGTTCCAATGGGATTTAAAAATGAGAACGGGGAAATAGTTGGATTTGATGTTGATTTAGCAAATGCAGTAGGTAAAAAACTTAATAAAAAGGTGAAATTTCAATCAATTGATTGGAGTATGAAAGAAACTGAACTTAATAACGGTAATATAGATTTAATATGGAATGGATATTCAATTACTGATGAAAGAAAAGAAAAAGTTGAATTTTCAAAGCCATATTTAAGTAATACTCAAGTTATAGTAACATTAGCAGATTCTAATATTAAATCTAAAAATGATTTAGCAGGTAAAAAAGTTGGTGCTCAGAACGGATCAACAGCAGTAGATGCAGTTGAAGCAGCTAATGGAATCGAAAAAACTTTTGATGGTGGAAAACTTGTTACATTTGAAGATAATAACGCTGCATTAATGGATTTAGAAGCAAAGAGATTAGATGCCATTGTTGTAGACGAAATTTTAGCAAGATATTATATGAAAGCAAGAGGACAAGAGAAGTATAAAATCTTAGATGAGAATTTTGGAAGTGAACAATACGGTGTTGGAATTAAAAAAGGTGATACTAAATTTGTAGAAGCTTTTAACAAAGCTTTAGATGAAGTTATTTCTGATGGAACTGCAGCAGACATATCAAAGAAATGGTTCGAACAAGATATAATTCTTAAATAGTGCAAATTAGATAATCACATATATTTATACAAATAGTTTGAAAATAAAGAGGAGGAAATAACTTTGAGTTATATTTTAGAGATAATGCCTCAAGTATTAGAGGGATTACAAGTTACATTAGAAATTTTTGTACTTACTTTAGTATTATCTATTCCACTAGGAGTAATAATCGCTGTAATGAGGACATCTAAATCTCTAATACTTAAACAAATAAGTGGAATATATATTCTTATAATGAGAGGCACTCCTCTGTTATTGCAAATTATTGTAATCTTCTTTGGACTTCCGCTAGTAGGAATCAGCTTTGATAGATTTCCAGCAGCAATTTTAGCGTTTACTTTAAATTATGGAGCTTATTTTGGAGAAATATTTAGAGCAGGTATAGAGTCTATAGACAATGGACAAGTTGAAGGGGCTAAGGTTCTAGGCTTAAGTTCTAAACAAACATTTTTTAGAATAATACTTCCACAAGCATTTAAAACAGTAATACCACCAGTTGCAAATGAAATAACAACTTTAGTGAAGGATACTTCATTAGTTTATGTAGTTGGTATGGACGAGCTATTAAAGATAGGTAAGACTGCTGCTAATAGAGATGTTTCGTTGGTACCGCTTTTAATAGTTGGTGTTGTTTACTTAGCAGTAATAGCAATTTTCAGTCAAGTATTAAAGAAAATTGAAGAGAAGTATGACTATTATAAATAGTGTGGAGGAGATTATATGCTTAAAGTAAGTAATTTGAAAAAAAGATTCGGAAATACAGAAGTTTTAAAAGGTGTTAATCTTCATATAAAAAAAGGTGAAATATTAGTTGTCGTTGGAAATTCAGGTGGTGGAAAGACAACCTTACTTAGATGTGTAAATGAATTGGAACATTGTGATGAAGGCGATATAGAAGTTAACGGAAAAGTTTTATGTAAAAATGGTAAGTATGTAGATAAAAATGCGTTAAAAGAAATAAGAAAAGATATAGGATTAGTATTTCAAAATTTCAACTTATTTCCGCATATGAGCGTTTTAGAAAATCTTATTGAAGCACCACAAAAGGTGTTAGGATGGTCAAAAGAAGAAGCGATAAAGAAAGCAGAAGAAACTTTAGGCTTCTTAGACTTGTTAGGAAAGAAAAATAACTATCCATTTGAATTATCTGGTGGTCAAAAACAAAGAGTTGCTATTGGAAGAGCATTAGTGCTTGAACCTAAAATAATGTGCTTTGATGAGCCAACTTCTGCACTAGATCCAGGACTAACTGGAGAAGTTGCAAATTTAATAAAGCGTTTAAGTGAAAAAGGCATGAGTATGATGATTATAACTCATGATATGGATTTTGCTAAAAAAGTAGCAGACAGAATAGTATCAATGGATGCTGGAAAATTGCAAGAAGGTCTAATGTTTGAAGAAGATTAGCTATATTAGGATTGAGGTTGAATTAAACCTCAATTTTTTTAACAAATTATATATAAGTTAATGAAAGTTTTGATATATTATAAATTGAGAAGGTTTAAATTTAACAATTTAATTGTGAGAATTAGTGTTGAAATATGTGGCAAAGTGTGGTATTATAAGAATGTAAGATAATTCAAGATTTAATCAATACTGTACATTCGCCTCTGTTTCAGAGATTGGGTCTAGGTATCAGGTTATAATCTTTGGAAAAAGGGAGGATTTTTATAATGGAAGATAGAACTTTAGTATGTAAAGATTGTGGAAAGGAATTTGTTTTCACAGTTGGAGAACAAGAATTCTACAAAGAAAAAGGATTTGACAACGATCCAGTTAGATGTCCTGATTGTAGAAGAGCTAGAAAGCAACAAAGAAACAACAGAAACTTCGACAGATAGTAAGTTGTTGAGTCATAAGAGAAATCTTATGGCTCTTTATTTTTTTGTATGGAGAATTATACAATTTAAAATACGCTTGAAGAGACATATGTGTAAAAAATCTGCACATATGAAAAAAGTGCGAAGCACAATGAATAACTTAACTGCATCGACCGAAATTTTATTCTACTCTGGCAAATTATATCATTGGATGATGCATAAAGAATTATTAAAAGCAGAAAAACATATAGATTTTTATTGCTAAGAATAGAAAAATAAATTTTTAGACGTAGATAATTATAGGATGAATAGAAAACACTATAATTATCTGCGTCTTTTTTTGAGCATATATTATGTTGAAATTGATGTTTTACACCATAAAAATGTGCACAATTTAAGAAAAAGAAGAAAAGCCTTATAATACATAAAAACATATATTAAATAAATAAAACACGAATTATGCAAGGATAAAATAAATACATAATTCGTAAAAACATAAATTAAATGAAATTTTAACATAAAATAGGTTGACAACATACGTGTTGAATGATAATCTTATGGTATCGATACGAAAGTTAGTAGAGTGTTATCGGAAAACATTCGCCATTACGAAGGTGTAGTGAGTAGGTAAATGAAAAAAATAACAAGTCCAACATACAAGTATAGTGACATGGTATTTTTTGAATGCACCTAGGCTAAATCTCATAATATTTTTTGGAGGAATTAAAATGTTAAATATTAGAAGCGTATTCGTTGAAAAGAAAAAAGGATTTAATGTAGAAGCTCAAAGTTTACTAAATGACTTTAGAGATAACTTGGGAGTAACTGGATTAGAAGACGTGAGACTTGTTAATAAATATATAATATCAGATATACCTGAAGAATATTATAATAAGGCTTTACATACAATTTTTTCTGAAGCAACAGTAGATGTAGTTTACGAATCAGAATTACCAATGAATGAAGGAGAAATAGCTTTTGGTGTAGAATATTTGCCAGGTCAATACGATCAAAGAGCAGATTCAGCTTCAGAATGTCTAGCTCTATTAACAGCAGAAGACAAGGTAGAAATAAAATCAGCTAAAGTAGTAGTATTAAAAGGAAACCTTTCAAAAGATGATATTGAAAAAATTAAGAAATATTATATAAACCCAGTCGATTCTAGGGAAGTAGATATAAATAGCAAAGATTTATCGTCACTTTCAAACATACCTAAAGATGTACAAATCTTAGATGGATTTACCAGCAAGACATTGGATCAATTAAAAGAGTTTCATAGTGGACAAGGTTTAGCTATGAGCATTGATGATCTTCTTATGATTCAAGATTATTTCAAAGGAGAAAAAAGAGATCCAAGCATAACTGAGATTAAAGTTATAGATACATACTGGTCAGATCACTGTAGACATACAACATTCTCAACTATCTTAGAAGATGTCCAAATTGAAGATAATAAATATACGGCTCCAATAAAAGCAAGTTATGAAGGATATATAAAATCTAGATCATACGTTTATGGCGAGAAAGAAAAAAATAAAACTCTTATGGACATGGCTGTAATTGCTATGAAAGAACTTAGAAAAAGAGGAAAACTTGAAGATTTAGATATTTCCGAAGAAATAAATGCTTGTTCAATTAACGTAAAAATTGAAACTGATAAAGGCATGGAAGATTACTTAGTAATGTTCAAGAATGAAACACATAACCATCCAACAGAAATTGAACCTTTTGGTGGAGCAGCAACATGTCTTGGGGGAGCTATAAGAGATCCACTATCAGGAAGAACTTATGTATATCAAGCAATGAGAGTTACAGGAGCAGCAGATCCAACAGTTCCAGTTGAGGATACATTAGAAGGAAAACTTCCTCAAAGAAAGATAACACTTGGAGCAGCTCATGGGTATAGTTCATATGGAAATCAAATTGGTCTTGCAACAGGTCAAGTTGAAGAAGTATATCATCCAAACTATGCAGCTAAGAGAATGGAAGTTGGAGCAGTTATTGCAGCAGCACCTAAGGAAAATGTGGTAAGAGAAGAACCTGCTTTAGGAGATGTAATTATCTTACTAGGTGGAAGAACTGGAAGAGATGGTGTTGGAGGAGCTACAGGTTCATCTAAGGAACACACAGTAGATTCAATAAATGAATGTGGAGCAGAAGTACAAAAAGGTAATGCACCTACTGAAAGAAAGCTTCAAAGACTATTTAGAAATTCTAAAGTAGCAAAGATGATTAAGAGATGTAATGACTTCGGTGCAGGTGGAGTTTCAGTTGCAATTGGAGAACTTTGCAGAGGATTAGATATAGATTTAGATAAGGTTCCAAAGAAATATGAAGGTTTAGATGGAACAGAACTTGCAGTTTCAGAATCACAAGAAAGAATGGCAGTAGTTGTAACAAAAGAAAATGCAGATGAATTTATAAGACTTTCTAATGAAGAAAATTTAGAGGCTACGTTGGTGGCACATGTTACTGATACAGACAGACTTAGATTATTCTGGAGAGGTAAGAACATAGTTGATTTAAAGAGAACATTCTTAGATACAAATGGTGCTACTCAAAAGACAAATGTTACAGTTAAAGCTCCAGTTGATTATCCATATGTAGTAGCAGATATTGATGTTAAAGAAGAATGGATAAATAATTTAAGAAAATTAAATGTATCATCTCAGCAAGGATTATCAGAAAGATTTGATGCAACAATAGGACATGGAACAGTACTTATGCCATTTGGTGGTAAGTATGCAAAAACTCCAGCAGAAGGAATGGCAGCTAAAATCCCAGTTCTAGATGGAGAAAGTGCAGATGCTACATTGATGACATTTGGGTTTAATCCAGAACTTGGAACATGGAGCCCATACCACATGGCATATTATGCAGTAATTGAAAGTATATCAAAACTTGCAGCTATGGGTGGAGACTACAGAAAAGCTAGACTTACATTCCAAGAGTATTTTGAAAGATTAGGATCAGAAAGCTCTAGATGGGGTAAACCATTTGCAGCATTGCTTGGTGCATATGAAGCTCAAATGGCATTTGAAACAGCAGCAATCGGTGGTAAGGACTCAATGTCAGGAAGCTTTGGAGATTTAGATGTACCTCCAACATTAGTATCATTTGCTGTAGGAGTAGAAAAAGCTAGAAAGATAATATCACCAGAATTTAAAGAAGCAGGATCAAGTTTAGTTTTACTTCAAACTGAAAAATTAGAAGATGGAACTATAAATTTAGATAAGCTTAAGAAGAACTTAGACGTACTATATAAATTAATTCAAGATGAAAAAGTAATTTCAGCATCTGCTGTTAAGTATGGTGGAGTTTCAGAAACAGTTACTAAAATGACACTTGGAAATAGAATTGGTGCAGAAATTGATAACTTAACAAAGGATGAGTTATTTGGATTTAACTATGGAACTATAGTACTAGAAGTTAAGAATGGTGTTAATGTAGAAGAAGGATTCAAAGAGTGTTTATATAAAGAAGTTGGTAAGACAATAAGTTCAGCAGTTATAATTTCCAAGGAATATGATTTGAATTTAGATATAGAAGCTTTAGAAAAAACATACGAAGAAAAATTAAAATCGGTATTTAAGATTAAAACAAAAGATGTAGAAGGAAAAGTAGAAACAGTTTTATATGATAAAAAATCAAAACTTTCGCCTGCTATTAAAGTAGCTAAGCCAAAGGTTGTAATTCCAGTATTCCCAGGAAACAACTGTGAATATGACTGTGCTAGAGCATTTGAAAAAGAAGGAGCAGAAGTTACTCAAGTAGTATTTAGAAATATTACTAAGGAAGCTCTTAATGATTCAATTGAAAGACTTGCAAAAGAAATAAGTACAGCTCAAATTCTTATGATTCCAGGAGGTTTCTCAGCAGGGGATGAACCAGATGGTTCAGGTAAATTCATTGCCAATGCTCTTAGAAATGAAAAGATAAGCAATAGCGTAATGGAATTACTTAAGAATAGAGATGGATTAGCACTTGGTATTTGTAACGGCTTCCAAGCGTTAATTAAATTAGGATTAGTACCATATGGAGAGATAGTAGATATTAAAGAAGATATGGCAACACTAACTTACAATAATATAAATAGACATATGTCTTCAATTATAAGTACAAAGGTTGTATCAAATAAATCACCTTGGTTTAGTGAAGTTAATGTAGGAGATATACATTCAGTTGCAATCTCTCATGGTGAAGGAAGATTTGTTGCACCAGAAAGCTTAATTAAAGAATTAATTGCTAATGGTCAAGTGGCAACTCAATATGTTGATTTTGATGGAAATGTATCATTAAATATGCCGTTCAATCCAAATGGATCAATGTACGGAATAGAAGGTATAACAAGTCCAGATGGAAGAGTCTTAGGTAAGATGGCACATAGTGAACGAATAGGAACAGATTTATATAGAAACATCCCAGGAGACTTTGATCAAAAGATCTTCAAAGCAGGAGTGAATTATTTTAAGTAGAGAACCCAAATCTTTGATTTGGTGTGAATCACTTACTCAGCGAGCATATGCGAGTCGAGTTTCCTTTAAAAAGGATTTGTTCTTTATGAAGGTTGAATAAGTAAGTTTCTGGGCGTCTTATTAGCTAGAATGATAAAGTGCCCAGAATATAAGAATTTAAATATAAAAATAGTTATATATTTAAAAATTTAAAAAGGTATATATGTAAAAAGTTAAATTTTTAAATATGTATAAAGTTAAGTATATAAATATTTAAAAAGATAAATATGAAGATATGTAAATATGTAAATATTTATAGTAATAATGCGGGTTACAGGTATTTATAAGGAAACTCGACTCACTTTCGTTCGCTGAGTAAGTTCGAGGAACCAAATGTAAAATTTGGACTCTCACTTATAGTGATAATGCGGGTTACAGGTACTTATAAGGAAACTCGACTCACATGCGTTCGCTGAGTAAGTTCGAAGAGCGAAATATAAAATTTCGATTCTCACTTATAATGCGGTTTAAGAAAAAATATTTTAAATAATGCACATTGACAATTCACAATGAGGGTACAAATTCAAGTGGGATTTGAAACGAGAATAAAAGAGTATTCCGAAGGAATGGTTACCTAAATTGTGAATTGTGAATTGAGAATTGTGAATTGAAAGGATGTTTAAGATGCAAGTAGCAATATTTTTTGGAAGTAAATCAGACACAGAGGTTATGAGGGGAGCGGCAAATGCTTTAAAGGAATTTGGAGTAGAATATAAAGCATTTATACTTTCAGCTCATAGAGTACCAGAAAAATTAGAAGAAACATTAGAAGAAATTCAAGCTCAAGGATGCCAAGTTATTATAGCTGGAGCAGGGCTTGCAGCACATTTACCAGGAGTAATAGCATCAAAGACAATACTTCCTGTAATAGGAGTTCCAGTTAAGGCAGCTCTTGAAGGTGTTGATGCATTATATTCTATAGTACAAATGCCAAAATCAATTCCAGTTGCTACTGTTGGTATAAATAACAGCTACAATGCAGGAATGTTAGCGGTTCAAATGTTATCAGTTAATAATGATGAATTAAAAAATAAATTAAAAGAATTCAGATTAAATATGAAGAAAAAATTCATTGAGGAAAATGCGGAAGGGGTAGAACTATAATGGAAAAATTAGAAATGTTATATGAAGGAAAAGCAAAGAAAATTTACGCAACAGATAAGGCTGACGAAGTAATTGTATATTACAAAGATGATGCAACAGCATTCAATGGAGAAAAGAAAGGCCAAATCGAAGATAAAGGTATAATGAATAATGCTATAACTTCAGTATTATTTGAAATATTAGAAAAAGCAGGAGTTAAAACTCACTTTATAGAGAAACTAAATGATAGAGAACAATTATGTAAAAAGGTTGAAATAGTTCCACTTGAAGTAATAGTGAGAAATGTTGCAGCTGGAAGCATGGCTAAGAGATTAGGTCTTGAAGAAGGATTTAAACTTAAGACTACTGTATTTGAATTATCATATAAAGATGACTCATTAGGAGATCCATTAATAAATGATTATCATGCAGTTGGAATTGGTGCAACTACTTTTGAAGAATTAAAAGTAATCTATGATATGACAGCAAAAATTAATGACACTCTTAAAGCTGTATTTAAAGAACAAAACATAAACTTAATCGACTTTAAAGTTGAATTTGGTAGATGTGCTGATGGAACAATAGTTTTAGCTGACGAAATCTCACCAGATACTTGCAGATTCTGGGATGCAACAACAGGAGAAAAATTAGATAAAGATAGATTTAGAAGAGACTTAGGTAATGTTAAAGATGCTTATGTTGAAATATTAAAGAGAATTTCTAAGTAGTATATATTTAGAATCAGATTTATTATAAAATTTATATTAGAATGCAATTAGTAATGCACAATGAGGGAACTAAGTTCACAGAGGAAGGTTGAGAATTAATAAATTAAGTCTTGAGTGTTATTTTAAATTCTTATCTATCTGATGAATTTTGATGAATTATGTGATTTAGAAGTCCAAAAAAATTTCATCCTTAATTGTGCATTAGTTCTCATGTATTTTAAGTTTTCAAAAATAGATTAGTGAAAGGATTGTATAGATGAGTAATCCGAATTTTGAATTAATAATGGATCCAAGTAATGATAAATTTAAGGATGAGTGTGGGGTATTTGGAGTATATACTAATAAGCCAATAGATGTAGCATCAATGACTTACTATGGACTTTATGCTCTTCAACATAGAGGGCAGGAAAGTGCTGGAATTGCAGTAGCAGATGGTGAAAAAATTGACATACATAAAGGATTAGGTTTAATAACTGAAGCATTTAAGCAGGAAGATTTACAAAAGCTAAAGGGTCATATAGCTATAGGCCACGTAAGATATTCAACTGCTGGTGGAAAAGGCATTGAAAATGCTCAGCCAATACTAGTTTCATCAAAGATGGGACCAATAGCTATGGCTCATAACGGAACTTTAGTAAATGCAGATGTAATAAAAGAATTACTTGAAGATGGAGGACAAATTTTCCATACTACAACAGATTCTGAAGTAATTGCATGTCTTATAGCAAGAAGTGCAAAAAAAGGTTTTGCAAAGGCAGTAGTTGATGCTATGTCAGCTGTTAGAGGATCATTTGCATTAACTATTATGTCAAAGGATAGATTAATTGGGGCTAGAGATCCACATGGAATTAGACCACTTTCGTTGGGAAAAATTGAAGAAGGTTACATTCTAACTTCAGAAAGCTGCGCTTTAGATGCAATAGGTGCTGAATTTGTAAGGGATATAGAACCAGGAGAAATAGTTATAATAGACAGTGAAGGAATAAGTTCATATAGATATTCTGAAAATACTAAATGTCAGACATGTGCTTTTGAATATATATATTTTGCTAGACCAGACTCTAGAATTGATGGGCTTGAAGTTCATACAACAAGAGTTAAAGCAGGAGAACAGTTATACAAAGAGCATCCATTAGATGCAGATGTTGTTATAGCAGTTCCAGACTCTGGAATACCAGCAGCTATCGGATATGCAAAGGCTTCTGGAATACCTTATGATACTGGATTTATTAAAAATAGATACGTTGGAAGAACTTTTATATCGCCATCTCAAGAAATAAGAGAAAGAGCAGTCGCAGTAAAGTTAAATCCACTAAAATCAAACTTAGAAGGAAAAAGAGTTATACTTATTGATGACTCAGTAGTAAGAGGTACTACATCAAAACATTTAGTTGAATCACTTAGACGTGCAGGTGTAAAAGAAGTTAGTTTCTTACTAGCATCACCAAGTGTTAAGTATCCATGTTATTTTGGAATAGATACACCTTATAGAAGTGAGCTTGTTGCTGCTAATAATACTATAGAAGAGATTAGAGATATGATTGGAGCAGATTATTTAGGATATCTAAGTGAAGAAGGTGTTTATAAGAGCTGTGGTGATAGAGAAGAATTTTGTATGGGATGCTTTAATGGAGTTTACCCAGTTGCAACACCAGTAGAGAAAGAGATATAGACATCTAAGGCACATTCATCTATTGTTTTTTGAATATGTCAATAGCATTTTGAAAGGTGGAGTTAATAAATGATTACTTACAAAGAAGCGGGAGTTAACATAGAAGAAGGATATAAGTCAGTTAAGCTTATAAAAGAATACGCAGCAAGAACTATGAGTCAATATGTTTTAAATGGTCTTGGAAGTTTTGCTGGAATGGTTGAATTACCATCAGGCTATGAAAAACCAGTTTTAGTTTCTGGAACTGATGGAGTAGGAACTAAACTAGAAATCGCATTTAAGAACAAGAAGTACGATACAGTTGGTATTGACTGCGTAGCTATGTGCGTAAATGATATTTTATGTCATGGGGCAAAACCATTATTTTTCTTAGATTACATAGCTTGTGGGAAGCTTGAAGCTGAAGTTGCAGCAGATTTAGTTAAAGGTATATCAGATGGATGTGTTGATTCTGACTGCGCATTAATTGGTGGAGAAACAGCTGAAATGCCTGGATTTTATTCAGATGGAGAATATGATATGGCTGGATTTGCTGTTGGTATAGCTGATAAAGATAAGATTATTAATGGAAGCAATATTAAAGATGGAGATAAATTAATTGGTATAGCTTCTTCTGGAATACATTCTAATGGATATTCATTAATCAGAAAAATATTCCCAGATTTAAATGAAGAATTTAATGGTGAAGAAGTATGGAAGACATTAATTACACCAACTAAGATTTATGTAAAACCAGTACTTAAATTGTTAGAAAGCTATGAAATTAAAGGTATGGCTCATGTTACAGGTGGTGGATTTATAGAAAATGTTCCAAGAATGTTCAATGGTGGAGACTTCACAGCTGTAATTAACAAAGATTCATATCCACTTCCAGCTATATTTGAAAGAATCATTGAAAAAGGTGTAGATAAGGAACATATGTATAATACTTTTAACATGGGAATAGGGTTTGTTCTTGCTGTTAAAGATGAAGATGTGGAACCTATTATAAAGGCTTTAGTAGAAATGGGAGAAAAAGCTTATGAAATAGGATACGTAACATCTGGGGGTGAAGGTATTTGTTTAAAATAGCGGTCTTGGTTTCTGGGGGCGGAACAGACCTACAATCGGTAATAGATGCGGTGGAAAATAACTATATGAATGTTAAGATAGAGATGGTTATAGGAAGCCGTGATAATATTTATGCTTTAGAGAGGGCTAAAAAGCATAATATAGATACTTTTGTTGTTACTAGGCGTGAGTATGGTGAAGAATCATCTAACAAGATCTTAGAATTAACAAAGGGAAAGGTTGATTTAATAGTTCTTGCAGGATTTTTGGCAATTTTAGATGGGGAAATATTAAAGGAATTTGATAATAGAATTATAAACATTCATCCATCTTTAATTCCATCTTTTTGTGGACCTGGAATGTACGGATTAAAGGTTCATGAAGCCGTAATTAAAAGTGGTGTAAGATTTTCAGGATGTACAGTTCATTTTGTAAATTCTGAAGTTGATGGTGGAGCTATACTTCTTCAAGAAGTTGTGCCAGTTTATTTTGAAGATGATACGGAAACTCTTCAAAAGAGGATTTTAGAAAAAGAACACGAAATATTACCTAAGGCAATTAAGTTAATTAGCGAAAATAAAATCAGAGTAATTGATGGTAGAGTCAAGATAGAAGAATAAAGGAGGCCTTTTCGTGAAAAAGAGAGCTTTAATAAGCGTATTTGATAAAGAGGGAGTTTTAGATTTTGCTAAATTTTTAGTATCTAAAGATGTTGAAATTGTATCAACAGGTGGAACTTATAAATATTTAAAGGAAAATGGATTAAATGTAATTGAAATCAATGAAGTTACTGATTTTCCTGAAATGTTAGATGGAAGAGTTAAAACACTTCATCCATTAGTTCATGCTGGAATATTAGCTATAAGAGACAATGAAGAACATATGAATACATTAAAAGGAAGAAATATTCATACTATAGATTATGTAGTTGTAAATCTATATCCATTCTTTGAGAAAGTTAAAGAAGATTTAGAATTTGAAGAAAAGGTTGAATTTATAGATATTGGTGGACCTACAATGCTTAGAGCAGCAGCTAAGAATTTTCAGGATGTTGTAGTAATTTCTGATAAAAATGACTATAAAGTTGTTATGGAAGAGATTGAATCAGATGGAGAAACTTCTTATAAGACTAAGAAGAAATTGGCTGGTAAAGTGTTTAATCTTATGAGTGCTTATGATGGGGCTATTTCAAACTTCTTATTAGCTGATGATGAGGAAGAATATCCAGAATATCTTTCAGTTTCATATAAGAAGATGCAAAGTCTTAGATATGGCGAAAATTCACATCAAACTGCAGCTGTTTACGCATCAACAATGCTTGATGGAGCTATGAACACTTTTGAAACATTAAATGGTAAGGAATTATCTTATAATAACTTCAAAGATGTGGATATAGCTTGGAAATGTGCTAATGAATTTGATGAACCAGCATGTTGTGCATTAAAACATAATACACCTTGTGGTGTTGCAATTGGAAAAGATTCTTATGAAGCTTATATGAAGGCATATGAAGTAGATCCAACTTCAATATTTGGTGGAATCATTGGATTTAATAGAAAAGTAGATAAGAAAACTGCTGAAGAAATGGTTAAAATTTTCTTAGAAGTTATAGCTGCACCAGAATATGATGAAGATGCTTTAGAAGTTTTAAAGACTAAAAAGAACTTAAGAGTTCTTAAATTCCATAATACTCCAAAGGCAGATAAATATATGGTTACAGTTGATGGAGCAATGCTTGTTCAAGAGGAAGACAATAAATTAGTAGAAGAAATTAAAGTTGTAACTGAAAAGAAACCAACTGATGAGGAAATGAAAGATTTATTATTCGGAATGAAAGTAGTTAAATACGTTAAATCTAATGCTATAGTTGTTGCTCATAATGGAATAGCACTTGGAATTGGCGGAGGTCAAGTTAACAGAATCTGGCCAACAGAAGATGCTTTAAAGAGAGGAAAAGGAGCTACAATCCTTGCATCAGATGCTTATTTCCCATTTAGAGATGTAGTTGATGAAGCTGCTAAAAACGGTATTAAAGCTATAATTCAACCAGGTGGTTCAATGAATGATCAAAAATCAATAGATGCTTGTAATGAACATGGGATAGCAATGGTATTTACAGGATATAGACATTTTAAACACTAATATAAATAAGTTATTTTTATTAGGTAATTAAGCAATAAATTCTATATTGAATTGAAAATATATAATAAAAACCCTGTGTTTTTTTAAAGTTAATTGTTATAGATAAACAAGTTATGAATTAGACTTATGCTTTGAAATGATTCCCGCATTAGAAAGAAAGGGTACTCTTTTGTGCAGTGTTGCATTTGAGAATATGGCTGTAGGATTTCTTCATTAGAAGTTGTTCCATTTTTGCTTGTACCAATCTTGTATTGGGAGCATGCAGAAATGGACGCAACTTTTGATGTTAGAAATCCACAGTTATATTCTTTAAGTCAACCGAAACAATGGAGTATCCTTTCTTTCGGTTGGTTGTAACATAAGCTATGGGTGTATACTGTTTATCTATAACGGAATATTATTTTGGAGGTATGTAAATGAAACTTCTTTTAATTGGTTCAGGTGGTAGAGAACATGCTTTGGCTTGGAAACTTGCAAAAAGTGAAAAGGTTGAAAAAATATTTGTTGCTCCAGGTAACGGTGGAACTGCAATTGAAAATAAATGCGAAAATGTAAACATAACTGATATTGATGAATTAATTAAATTTGCTAAGGAAGAAATTATTGATCTTACAATAGTTGGGCCAGAAGATCCTTTAACAAAGGGAATTGTTAATAAGTTTAAAACAGAAGGATTAAAGATATTTGGACCAGCTGAAAATGGAGCAATGCTTGAAGGTAGTAAAAGCTTTTCTAAAGAGTTTATGAAAAAGTATGGCGTTAAGACAGCAGAATACGAAACATTTACAGATGTCAATGAAGCGCTTAAATATTTAGAAGTATGTCCTTATCCAACAGTGGTTAAAGCAGATGGTCTTGCAGCAGGAAAAGGCGTTGCTATATGTGAAACTAAAGAAGAAGCAATAGATGCAGTAAAATCGTATATGGTAGATGATATCTTCAATGGAGCGGGTCAAAAAATAGTAATTGAAGAATTCCTAGAAGGTGTTGAGGCATCAATTCTATCTATAACTGATGGAAAGACAATAATTCCGTTCATATCAGGTAAAGACCATAAGCAGATATTTGATGGAGGTAAAGGACCAAATACAGGTGGAATGGGAGTATTAGCACCAAATCCTTATGTGACAGAAGATGTGATGAAGGATTTCGAAGAAAATATTATGGCTAAGACTTTAATTGGTATTAGAGAAGAAGGCTTTGATTATAAAGGAATAATCTTCTTTGGTATTATGATTACTGCAAAAGGAACTTACCTTTTAGAATACAATGTAAGAATGGGAGATCCTGAAACACAATCAGTTCTTTATCTAATGGAAAGTGACTTAGTAGAAGTCATTGAAGCAGCATTAAGAGAAGAACTAGATAAAACCACAATTAAGTGGAATGATGGTATCTGCATAAATGTCGTTTTAGCATCTAAAGGATATCCAGGAGATTTTGTTAAAGGATATGAGATAACAATTGATGAAAAAGTTAAAGATAAAGTATTCTTAGCAGGGGCTAAGGCAGAGGATGGAGTTTTAAAGACTAACGGTGGAAGAGTACTATCAGTTATTGGTCTTGGAAAAACTCTAGAAGAAGCTAGAAAAGACGCTTACGAAAATATTAAATATGTGACTTTTGAAGGAGCATATTGTAGAAGTGATATAGGAACACATAAATAAATATATATTAAAGAAATGAGCTATTAGGTATTATTATGATTTAATCAATAACACCTGATAGCTTATTTTTTGCTATATATACCGCGGTAAGTTTCTATATCATAGTCTTAATTAAGAGCTGGTTTGCTAGAAATTTAAATATAAATTTTTTATTATAGGACATATGTTAAAGTTTGTATATATTTTCTTTATTAACTATTTGTTCATTGATTTCCAACTGATTACATGTTAAAATAATCATTAAATAGGAATATTATGTATATAAGGAAACTGTGATTCGAATATTTACTTGGGCACTTTATATTCGATGAGTTAATAGTGCAACCGACCTTTTTATTAAGGTCGGTCTTTTTTTGCTGACTCAAATATAGATAAGCCAATTATAAACTATATCTAGACTATGAAATATGTACTAACTAGAAATAAGAATTATGCTTTTGTGAAATGTTTCATTAGGAATTTGATGGTTCTGATTCTTAGATTGGAAGTTGTTCCAAGTATGCTAGTTCAAAGCTTGTCTTTGAAGCTAGCATCTTGGGTGCAACTTGTAATCTTAGAATCATCCATCATAATTCTTTAGAAACTGGAACAACAGCATAATCCTTATTTCGGTGAGCTATATGCATAGGTTTAGATTTCACTTGGCATATCTATAAATTAAGTATATAGATAATAAATTAAAATTGAGGTGCAATCTTTATGTTATTTTTTAATAGGTTAAAGAAATATGATGAACATGGGTTTGATTCAAAAGGAATTCATAAAAACGGTACAAAATTTAATGAAGAGGGTTTTGATAAAAAAGGGGTTCATAAAAATGGCACATATTTTAATACAGAAGGCTACAATATAGACGGGTACGATAAATATGGATATGATAAAGAAGGATATAATAGTGGAGGATATGACAGGCAAGGATATAACAAGATGGGATATAATATAAAAGGATATGATAGGCAAGGGGAATTTTTAGAAACAAGATATAAATGGAAAGTGAAATAGAAAAATAAAAATTGCTATAAATTAATTCAATAATATATGATGCAAAAATAATTCTTCATAAAATTTCTAAAAATATTGCAATAATTCTAGGCATAATTGTGAAATGTGAATTGTGCATTGCAACATATATGTTTATTTCGTGGGGTTACGGAAATTTTGATGGAAATCATTAAATGCAGGGGTGTATCTACTCGCGCATGTTCTAAATTTCGTTAGGACAAGCAAGGGAAGAACAGCTCTGCATTAACTGTTTTTAACAGCTTATTTTTATGTACTCTTAGTTTGAATATAGATAACACAATCATAAACTATACTTAAACCAGGAAATGTTTTCCAAATAGAAACGAGTAATATATTTTTGTGGAATGTTCCATTGGTAATTTTGATGGATGTGATTCTTTGGCTATAAGTTGTTCCAAATGTGCTAGTTCAAAAAGTGAGAATCGAAATTTCATATTTCGTTCTTCGAACTTTCTCTGTGAGCGCCTGTTCTTTGAGGCTAGCACTTTGGGTGCAACTTTATAGCCTTAAAATCACCCATCAGAATTACCTAGAAACTGGAACAAAAATATGTTATTCATTTCGGCGAGTTATATGCATAAGTTCAGTTCTCAGTTGCCTTATCTATATAGATTTCCCGAATAAGAACTTGACATATACAGCAAGCTAAATCAAGTAAATTGAAGAACTAATCAAATGTATATTATTCATTTAGGTGAGCTATACGCATAAGTTCAGGTCTTAGTCTATTTATCTATATTGCAAGAATTTTAGCCGTAATTGTGAATTGTGAAGTGTGAATTGTAACAAACATATGCTAATAAGTTTTTATCAAAAATTTTTAGGAATATATTGACATGTAATTCTACAGGGTGTAGTATAAAAATATAAATACTACACCTTGTAGAATTACATAGAGGAGATGATTAAATATGAAGCTAGGAAAGATATCGGACGCTGAAATGGAGATAATGAAAATAATATGGAAAAAGAATGATCAAATTACTACAGCTGAGATTTTAGACGCGCTTCCAAAAGAAAATTCATGGAAGGTAACAACGATAATGACGTTGATATCAAGATTAACTGAAAAGGGGATTTTGAGTGTAACTAAAGTAGGAAAGTTAAATAATTATTTTCCTAAAATTACAGAAGAAGAATATAGAGCTATTCAAACGGATAATTTCTTAGAAGATATGCATAAGGGATCAGTTAAAAACTTTATGGCAACATTGTTTAATAATAAGAAAATAAGTAATAAGGATATTGCAGAGTTAAAAGAATGGCTCAAAGAGGTATAGACATATGGAGATTCTAAATTATATTATGCAAATGTCACTAGCAGGCAGCGTTATGTTTTTAATACTTTGTTTATTTAGGCCATTTACTAAGAAAACTTTTAGTGCTACTTGGAATTATTATATGCTATTTATAACGCTTTTAATTTTTATTATACCTATTGGGAGCTTTGTTAAATTGCCTCAAATAGTGGAGCATAAGAATTACTTATTGAGGCAGGATGATACGAATGCGGTAGTGCAGCAAAATTATGAAAAGATGCTTAAGAGCAATGATAAAAGTGATGAGATAAGAGTCTTGCAAGGGGATGGCACTCTTAAGTCTGTAAGTCAAAGTAAAGTAGATTTAAAACAGATAAGTATGGTGCAAAAAATAATAAATAGAGATATGTTACTTTATTTATGGATATTTGGAGTACTCATACTAGTAATTAAGGAAACTTACGTATATATTTCTTTTTATAAAAAACTTAAAAGTGTAAGTGATATTATTGATGATGAATTGATAATTAATGTTTTTGAAAACTGTAAGAAAAAATTAAATATATATAGGAAGATAATTTTAAAAGAATGTGGTGGCATTAAAAGTCCAATGATTACAGGAATATTAACACCTACTATCACAATTCCTAAGATGGACCATGGTTTGAACAAGCTTGAAATAATACTGGATCATGAATTGATTCATTTTAAACGTAAAGATTTATGGGTGAAGGTAGTAGCGCTTTTAGCAAATATAATCAATTGGTTTAATCCTATTGTTTATATTATTAGAAATAGGATAAATATAATTTGTGAGCTGTCTTTAGATGAACAACTTATAAAGAATATGGATAAATCAAAAAGAAAATATTATGGAGAAATTATATTAGAGTTAATAGAATATTCTCAGAATAAATCCCTAAGCTTAGGGGCATCAGTTTGTAAAAGTAGAAAGGAGATTGAGACACGATTGAAAAATATAGTGTTTTTTAAAAAGTCAAAAAAAATAATTGTTTGTATTTCACTTATAGTAACTATGATTTTTACATCTACAAGTTTGCTTGCTTCAAAGACTGTATTTGCTAGTAATAGTGATACAGCAAAAAGTGCTAAAGGGGCAGAATTTGCAGTATTTGTAACAGATGATGGGTTATATATGTCTGAATTAAAAGAAAATAACCCAGTTCTTCTTGATAAAAATGAAAAAATTAAATTGCCGAAAATATCTAAAGATGGGTCATATGTTGCTTATACTAAAGAAGATGATTTATATATTTGCAATATAGACACTCGTGAGGTAATTGAAGTAGCTAAAAATGTAGAGTCATATGACTGGAATAATTCTGGAAACCTAATTTGCTCTGTTAAAAATGCAGGTATGTCTATGTATAATACCAATACTAAAAAGTTAGTGGATATTATAAGCAATGAGTATGATTATTTTAATATAAATTGCGATAGTAAAAATAAGGTATATGCTAATAAACAGCTAGAAAGTACTACAGACAAAGGGAAAACTATTAAATCAATAGGTATAATTAGCTATGACTTAGATACTAAAGAAGAGAATGTTATTTTGGAAGGTAAAGAAGGAAATAATAAAGAGATTGGAGAGCAGTATACAGCATCTGAGTTATTTGAATCCATTGGATCAAGACCTAATGTTGAAAGAATATCAAGTGATGATAGATATATGTATATATGGAACAAACCTAATTCAGGCTCAATGTCAGCTGATATGACAGAATTTGCAGTATATGATCTTTTAAACAATAAATTTATAGAAAATAATAATATGATTGCATTAGCATATAAAGATAATATTTCTCAAAATCCAGTGGATAGCAGCATAGTTGCTGTTAATAATGGCGAATATAGAGACATGTATAGTAATAAGGCATTAGGAATTTTCGATATCAAAGCTAACAAATTTACAAGTCTAATTCCAGAAAATCAAGTGTCAATGACACCGGATTATTCCAGTGACGGAAAGAATATAGTATATTCTGGAGCTAATGCCTTAAAAGATGACATATCACAAAGTTCGAAAAACTGGGAAAGTGAACCGCACTATATTTATCAAGTGAACACTGAAACAAAAGAAATAACTCAAATTACAAATAACAAATCATTTGATTTCATGCCAAAATATATATCAGAAAATCAAATATTATTTGTAAGAAAAGATGGCGATTCATTTAGTTTATGGAAGACAAAAGATGGAGTGGAAACTAAGCTTGCTGATTCTTTGAATTTTAGATCAACTTCTTATACAAATACTTGGTACTATGGTCATTATAAAACTGAAAATGTTATAGACGTATATAAAAAGTAAATATTTCATATATATGTTGCAAAAATAATACTTCATCATAATTCTAAAAATATTACAAGAATTTTGGCCGTAATTGTGAATTGTGAAATGTACATTGTGAATTGCAATATATAAGTTCAATATGATAAAATACTCAATTGTACATAAATTGAGTATTTTATTATTTTAGTAGTTACTATTATTTCTATATCTAATTGGAAATGAATTAGTATAAGCCAAGATAGAATATAGTACTTTGAAGACTAACGGTTATAGAGTATTATTACTATTATTGCAGTGTTCATAAATGGAATGGTAATATAATTTGAGTATATTGAAATACAATGTTTAATTAGATATAATATTAATAAGAAACCAATGTAAATGATAGAAGATAAGGTAAGGTTAATAAGATGAACAAAACTTTAAAGGAATTAAATCTTGAAGATGACTTCCTTTTTGCAAAGGTTATGAGTGATAAAGCAATTTGTAAAGAATTATTAGAGAAAATTTTAGAAATTGAAATAGAAAAAGTTGAAATAGTTGAAGAACAGAAAACCATAGATTTATTACTTGAAAGTAAGGGAATCCGTTTAGATGTTTATGTTAAAGACGAAAATAATACAATCTACAATGTTGAAATGCAGAGAGGAAAGCATAAGAATTTGCCTAAAAGGCTAAGATATTATCAAGGAAGCATAGATTTAGACTTAATAAGCAAAGGCGAGGATTACAGAAAACTTACCAAAAGCTATATTATATTTGTCTGTACATTTGATTTATTCAATAAAGGTCGCCATAAATATACTTTTCAAAATTTATGTTTAGAAGACAATAGTATAATGTTAAATGATGAAGCTCAGAAAATAGTATTAAATACAAAGGGAATTATGAATGATTTAAGTGAAGAATTATTAGAATTCCTTGAATATGTAGAAGAATCAACAGATGGAATAGCAAAGAGAGCTAAAGGGAATCTTGTTAAAAGTATACATAAAAGAGTGCTGGAAGTTAAAAATGATATTTCGGTGGAGGTGCACTTCTTGAAAAAGTGCGAAGCGCAATCAAGATCTTATATGACTTTATTGGAAAGAGATAGAGAAAAAATTGAAGAAGGAAGAGAAGAAGGAAGAGAAGAAGCAATTAAACAATTGATATTAAAACAATATAGCAAAGGACTTTCTGTAGAGTATATTGCGGATATAAATGAAATAGATATTGAATATGTAAGAGATATAGTGAAAAATAATACATCTAAAGTTAATAATTAAAAAACTTTATGTAAAATTTGCTGATGGATTAATTTCCATCAGTATTATTTTTACTTATAATAGGTTAAATATAGGGATAAAACTATTTTACATAAAATGTACAAATTAAATTGCAATATATATAAGTTCAATATGATAAAATACTCAATTGTATATAAATTGAGTATTTTATTATTTTAGTGATATAATTCTAAAGAGGTGATAATTTTGGCTGAATCATATTTTTTTAATGAATTAAAGAAAATTGAAAGTATCGTTTGTATTGCTGAATTTGGCAGCTATAGAACAGAGTATTGGAACAAAGATAGAAGTGACATAGACTTAGCTGTTGTAGTAAAACCAAAAGTTTCATTTATGGACACCTTAGACATTGAAGATAAAATCATAGAATTATCAAAGCAATATTATAACTACGATAATATACATTTGACATTTGTTTTATTTAAAGATTTTGGAAGTAAGTATGCAAGATTTGCAGTAGATAGTAATAATAAATATATTATTGATGAAGAATTATGGTATGATTTTCAGCATTATGTCTTAAAATATGCGAGGAACAATGCAAACTTTGAAAAAGTATTAAAAATAGATGAGCAATATAGTTATTTTGGAGGAATTACAGATGAGTCCTTACTTTAGATATAAAAAAGAAAAATTAGCATATTTTGAATTGTTTTTAGAGGAAAGCAAGGACAATGTTATATTAAAATATAGAGATAAAAAATAATATTTTTAGAAATTCACAAAGGAAATTTCACCATAACTTTTTACTAATCAAGATATTATCCTTAATTTATAAAAAAATATTATTTACAAAGTTGGATATTTATATAGATAAACAAACTATGAACTAGATTTATACTTTGAGATATATTCTACACCAGAAAGAACTGGTACTCTTTTGTGTAGTGTTTCATTGAGAATTTGGTTGTAGGTATTTCTTCAGCAGAAGTTGTTCCATTTACTGCTTGTCACACTGAATAGTGGGAACATGAAGTAATGGGTGCAACTTCTGCTGTTAGAAATCCACAACCAAATTCTCTAGAAACCGAAACAATGAGTACCTGCTCTTTCGGTTAGTATCACATAAGTATGCATATAACAAATCAAATGAATGGATGAAGAGCAACATGGAAAACAAGAATTATTTATACAATAATTATATAAATATGGCGAGAAATTTAAGGTCAGAAAATAACTTATTAAAAGCCATTTCATTTTATCAAAAGGCATATGCCTTAAATATAGGAAAAGAAGATATAGAATTGCTGATGGATATGGCCTTAATTTATGATGAAATTGGGTTATCTGGTGATGCAGAGAAAAAGTATCGAGAAGTAATTGAATTAGATGAGGATGATGCTAGAGCATATTATGGCTTGGCAATAATATATGATGAAAATGATGAATTAGAAAAGGCTAAGAAATATTATGAGAAGTCCATAGAAAAAAATCCCAATTATGATAAAGCATATTTCTTTTTAGCTAATATATATGATGAATCAGGTGAAAAGGATAAGGCGATAAGTAACTATAAAAAGGTTATTGAGATAAATCCTAATTATATGTGGGCATATGCAAATGTAGCTTGCATTTTAGAAGAAAACGATGAGAATATTGAGGCGCTAAATTATATAAATAAGGCTTTAGAAATTGAGGATGGGCATTACAAGATATTATTTAATAAAGCAGTAATTTTAAATAAGTTAAGTAAGATAGAAGAGAGTAAAGAATACTATTACAAGTCTATTGAAGCAAATCCAAATTATCCGTATAGTTTTTTAAATTTATCTGTAGCATATAGAGAAGAAGGTAATTTTGAAAAAGCTATTGAAGTAATAAGCGAGGGAATAGAAGAAAATGATGATGAAGGTTTTTTATATTATAATAGAGCTTGTTACTATGTAAATATAAATGAAAATTTAAAAGCATTAAGAGATGTAGAAAAGAGTATAGAATTAAATGAATTCTTTTTGGAGTATATGAAGAAAGACAAAGAATTAGATCCAATAAGAATACTTGAAGAATACAAGAATCTTTGTATAGATATCCAAATTTAAAATTATAGTTATGTGTGGTAAAACCGAAATTAGATACAAATTTGTTCCAGCGGACTAATGAAATTTTCGCTGGATAGTTCTAAGTGGAAGGTTGAACCCATTTCTGCATGCTCCAAAAACAAGTTTAGGACAAGCAGAAAATGGAACAACCTTCAACTAAGAACCATCACGACTCAATTTCAAATGCCGCTTTCACAAACATGTATCTAATTTCTAGTATAATTCACAAAGATTAAAGTATAAGTATATCTTTTGGTTTGGGTATCTATAGATATCACAATCATAAACTATACTTAAACTATGAAATATATTCCAATTAGAAATGAGTAATATACTTTTGTGGAATGTTTCATTGGTAATTTTGATGGATGTGATTCTTTGGCTATAAGTTGTTCCAAATGTGCTAGTTCAAAAAGTGAGAATCGAAAAGTGATGCTCCAAATTTTATATTTGGTTCGCAGAACTTTCCCTGTGGGCATTTCACATTTCGTTATTCGAACTTTCTCTGTGAGCGCTTGTTCTTTGAAGCTAGCACTTTGGGTGCAACTTTATAGCATTAGAATCACCTATCAGAATTACTTAGAAACTGGAACAAAAGTATGTTATTCATTTCGGCGAGTTATATGCATAAGTTCATGTCTTAGTTTGGATACCTATATACAGTACTGGAAACAATAGAACGGCTGTCCTTTGAGTAGCGGCGTGTATCCTCATTAATATAATCTGCTTTTAGGAATAAAATCTTTAAAATAACAAAGGATAAACTTAAAGAATGCTTTTTGCAAATAAAATAGATTTGTTATAATATGGAGGAACAATAATGCGTAAAATAATAATCCGTTTGATAACGTTTGTAGTATTCATAACAGTATTCACAAGTAATTTAGCATATGCACAAATTCCGAGTGTACCTCAGCCTTATGGTCCTAAAATATCTAATTTACAGAATAAGGAAGATATTATTAACAGCTTAAATCAAATTAAAGTTATACGGGCAAATTTAACTGTATATAATATAAAACCAGATACACCAGTTGATGAATTAAAGACGTTAGATACTGATGTGCAGCGTTATATTGATCAACTTAGAATTATTAGGACTAATTTGGTAAATCATGCTGATAAATATTCAAATTCAATTTCTGACGTGTTTTTTGCAGAATAAATTGTAATTATAGCTACTTGCTATATTGTAAGTTTAAATTATCAACAACTCTTAGTAAGAGCAATAGAAAACAATGTGCCAGAAGCTTCAACATTATTTTATTCAACGTATATGATACCAATATATTATTATCTTACATTAGGTGATGAACAAATAGCTTATACTCAAACATATACAGTAATTTCTTAATAAATTGAAATATATATTGCAATTTACAATGCACAGCTCACAATGCATAATTACGGCTAAAATTCTTTCGATATGTTTAGAATTATGATGTAGAATTATTTTATGACATATATATGTTATGATGAGAAAAAATTTAAGAGCTTTGGAATAGATAGCATTATATAAGAAGAGATTTTGTTGAAATAATGGAAAATAAAAAGCAAAAGAAGCCAAGTTTTAAATATTAGAGCTTGGCTTCTTTTTTTATAACTTAATGTAATTAATTTGCATACTTAATAGTAGATAAGTCTGATGCATGTTCATATTCTATTGTTTCATTATTATATAGGAATTTTACACCATCAATCCATTCACCTTTAGATTTGTTATTTGATTGAAGAAAATTTTCAATCAAAGTATTAGCTGTAACTGAACCACCAGTTGATCCTTGGAATTTTGGAACCCATTTTTTATTATTTGAGTCAGTCAAGTTTATAGTGGCAACTTTTTTACCGTTAACAGTATCTATAGATTTAACTTCAATTGGTAAACTATCAAATTTTTTCTCTGATACAGCTTTTGCTAATTCTTTTAGCTTGTCCTGTAGAGTGGAATTTTCATTTACCTCAATAGTACCTGATTCATTTGGTTCTAAAGAGTTATCATCTATACTATATATAGAAAGTTTTACCTTATTTACTTTTTTTGTATCGTTAGTAGTTTCATTAGCTTTTTTACTATCAGCATTAGAAGAGCCATTGTCGTCTTTGTTTTGCTCTACAGTAGTAGTGTTATTATCACTAGGCTTAGGGGAATCACTAGGCTTTGTGCTACAAGAAACCATTACAGTACTTAACATTAAAACTGTAGCTATAATTAACTTTCTAGTCATGATATGTACACCTCCTATGTTTAAAAATTAATATTATAGATAATATTAACTAATTTAATTAATTATATCATATGAAATTGCTAATTAAAAGCATACAAGGGACTGGAAAAAATTGAAAAAAATTTGACAATGTATTTTGAGTATAGTATATTTTGATTATCAAACTATTTGATTTTAAAACTTTTTGATTAAAGGCGAGGCATACTCAGAAAATATAAAGTAAATATGTTTGTTTATATATTTTGTCTAAAGTAATTTGAAACTTTTCATGATTCATTTTGCATTCAATATGGATTTTGCTTAGCCAATCTTAGGACAAAATATCATTATGTCGTTTGCTTGTTATTTTATTTCATATGTCTAATTGGTCAATAGATTGTTTATTTGGTGTGATATTTAAGATTTTCATTACCAAATTTTTCATTTTATAAACACTGAATATAATTTTTGTTAGAAGATATTTTTGGATGCCAAAATGGAGAGTGCAGATAAATGGATAAATCAACAAAACTGATTAACGAGCTTTTGGTGCAGTTATTTAATGATGTCTTACAAATTGAGGAGCAAAGTTTAAAGAATGGTGTACTTTCAGATCTTTCAATAACAGAAATTCATACTATAGAATCCATTGGTATGTACAGTGAAAGAACAATGTCAGAGGTAGCGCAGAAATTAAAAATTACAGTAAGTACTTTAACAACTGCTATCAATAAATTAATTAAAAAAGGATATGTAGAAAGAAACAGGATAGAAACAGACAGAAGAGTTGTCCTTATTAAATTAACTAGAAAAGGAAAGTTAGCATTCAGAATCCATCAGAGATTTCATGGAGAAATGATAAATAATGCAATAGAAGGATTAACGTTAGAAGAAGAAGAAGTTTTAATTTCTTCTTTAAATAAAATAAATAACTTTTTTAAGGAAAAATATGAATTAGTATAATGAAGGAGAAAAATATGAGTAATATTAAAATTGCTGGAATTGGAGCATATCTTCCATCTCTAGTAGTTACTAATGATAGAATAAGTGAATTCGTTGAAACAAGTGATGAATGGATAGTGCAAAGAACAGGTATGAGAGAAAGAAGAATCTCAGAAGGAGAAAATACATCTGATATCTCAACAAAAGCAGCTAAACTTGCGCTTGAAAGAGCTGGTATTGATGCAAAAGATTTAGAACTTATTATTGTTGCTACAATTAGTCCAGATATGTTTATACCATCAGTTGCATGTCTAGTTCAAAGTAATTTAGATGCAAGCAAGGCAGCTTGTTTTGATATAAGTGTTGCATGTTCAGGATTTGTATACGGCTTGGAGACAGCTAAAGCTTTAATGATGTCTATGAACTATAAAAATGCATTAGTAGTTGGAGCTGAAGTTCTTTCAAAAGTAACAGATTGGACAGACAGAAGCACTTGTATTTTATTTGGAGATGGTGCTGGTGCTGCTGTACTTAAGAGGGATGAGGCACCAGGAATAATTAAATCATATTTAAGAGCGGATGGGAAAAAGGGGGAAGCACTTACTATAGGTGCTACTGATTTTGATACTCCTTTTTCAAAAGAAAAAAAATTAGCTAAAAGAACCATCGATATGAATGGTAGAGAAATACTTAGATTTGCAGTATCTGCAATAGATGAAGCCGTTACTGAAGTCATGAAAGATACTAATGTCTCATTTGATGATATTAAATATATAGTACCTCACCAAGCAAATTATAGAATTATAAAATTAGCAGCAGAAAAATTAAAATTAAGCGAAGATAAATTTTATTTAAATCTAGAAAAGGTAGGTAATACATCAGCTGCAACAGTGCCTATAGCTTTAAATGAAATGTATGAAAAAGGCTTACTAAATAAAGGTGATAAAATTATTCTTGTCGCATTTGGTGGTGGGTTAACTTATGCAGCAACATTACTTGAGTGGTAATTAAAAATAATAGTTAAATAAGCTTTTATTATTTAACTTTAAAATATATTTATCTATAAAAATGGAATGGGTATGGAAATAAATATCATGTCATTTGAGATTAGAAATAATACAATATGCAATTTAATACTTATAAAAAACCAATGTATAAACGTTGGAGAATATGAACTTATTTTTAACTTTTTAGTAATCTCATTGATAAAAATATGCTATAATAGTAAAATTACTTATCATAATAGGCAAAATGGCTATTATACATAGATAAGATTAAAATACAGGAAGTTCCATTATTATAGTAAGAGATAGTACATTAAGCGATATTTTGTGATTGGTAATGGTAGGAGGAATATGTTGTGGAAAAAAATAGAGTATGTGACCTGTTAAAAATAGAATATCCTATATTTCAAGGTGCTATGGCAAGAATTGCAGATGCATCTTTAGCTTCAGCGGTAAGTGAGGCTGGTGGACTTGGAATAATAACTGGGGCAGCGCCAACTGAATGGGTAAGGGAACAGATAAAGAAAACAAAGGAATTAACTAATAAGCCATTCGGTGTAAATATAATGTTAATGGCAGAAAATGCTGATGAAATAGCAGAATTAGTATGTGAAGAAGGCGTGTCTGTTGTTACAACTGGTGCAGGAAGCCCAGGAAAGTATATGGAAAAATGGAAGGCTCATGGAATAAAGGTTATACCAGTAGTAGCTTCTGTAGCATTAGCTAAAAGAATGGAAAAGTCAGGAGCTGATGCAATTATTGCAGAAGGTACTGAATCAGGTGGGCATGTAGGTCAGTTGACTACTATGACATTAGTACCACAAGTTGTTGATGCTGTAAGCGTACCAGTTATAGCAGCTGGAGGAATAGGTGATGGTAGAGGAGTAGCTGCATCATTTATGTTAGGCGCTGAAGGAATTCAAGTTGGAACAAGATTCTTAGTGGCAAAAGAATGTACAATACATCAAAATTATAAAGATAAAGTACTAAAAGCCAATGATATAGATACAGAAGTGACAGGAAGACCAACAGGTCACCCAGTTAGAGTTTTAAGAAATAAGCTTGCAAGAACTTATCTTAAGTTAGAAAAAGAAGGAGCATCTGCTGAAGAGCTAGAGAAGCTTGGAATTGGTGCGCTTAAAAAGGCTGTTGTAGACGGTGATGTGGATAATGGATCACTTATGTCAGGTCAAATAGCAGGACTTGTTTGCAAGGAACAATCATGTAAGGAAATGATCGAAGAATTATTTACAGAAGCAAATGAAATATTTAAGCGTTTTGGAGGGAATCATGAATAGTAGTAAAACTGCATTTCTTTTTCCAGGCCAAGGAGTTCAAACTATTGGAATGGCAAAAGAACTTTGCGAGAATATACCAGAATGTAAAGAAATATTAGATCGTAGTGAAGAAATTTTAAATATGCCTATCAAGAAAATGATGTTCGAAGGGCCAGAAGAAATTTTAACAGCAACAGAAAATGCACAACCAACAATCCTTGTTGCATCACTTATAGCGTTAAAAGCATTAGAGATAAATGGCATTGAAGCAGATTATGCAGCAGGCCTTAGCTTAGGAGAATATGCAGCGCTAATATACGGGGGAGCACTTTCTTTAGAAGAGGGATTACTTCTCATAAAAGAAAGAGGAAGAATAATGGGTAGTGCGCTACCAGAAGGTCTTGGAAAAATGGCTGCTGTGTTAAAATTAAATGATGAAAAGATACAAGAGTTATTAACTAGAGCAGGTGAATTTGGAATAGTTGAAGGGGCTAACTTTAACTGCCCAGGTCAAGTAGTTATTTCAGGAGAAAACAAAGCAATAGATGAAGCTGTAAAAATTGCAAAAGAATTAGGAGGCCTTGGAATTCCACTAAAGGTTAGTGGACCATTTCATAGTTCCCTTCTTGAGCCTGCAAGTGAAGAATTCTTTAATACTATAAAAAATGTTGATATTAAAGAACTTAACAAAGTAGTTTATTCAAATGTTAAAGGACTTCCTTATGAAAAAGAAGATGATGTTAAAGAATTATTAAAGAGACATATAAGAACATCAGTCCTTTTTGAAAAGACTATAAATCATATGATAGATAGCGGCGTTGATACATTTATAGAAGTAGGTCCTGGAAAAGCACTTAGAGGATTTGTTAAGAAAATAAATAAGAGTGCAAGTCTTTTGAATGTTGAGGATATGGATTCATTGAAAAATACAATTGATAAGATTAAAAGCAATCTTTAATATATAAATATATATTTATTAAAAGCAAGTCTCTACATTTTTATCTTAACTGACACTTAGTTTACTAAGATTTTTAAATGTAGGCTTGTTATTGTAAAATGTAGGAATAGTTATTTAGAATGAGTAGATAGATTATAAATAATTATTTGCAGCTCAGTTATAGGTTAATTGTTTATAACAATAGGAGGTAATTTAATATATGCTAAAAGGAAAATGTGCGATTGTTACAGGCGCATCAAGAGGAATTGGAAAGGCAATAGCTTTAAAGCTTGCATCTCTTGGAGCTAATATAGTTTTAAATTATAGAAGTAATGAAAAAGAAGCATTAGAAGTTGAAAATGAAATAAAAGGCATGGGTGTAGAAACTTTATGTGTAAAAGGTGATATATCTAAGTCAGAAGAAGTTGATAATCTTATCAATTCTGCCAAAGAAAAATTTGGTACTATAGATATCATGGTAAATAATGCAGGAATCACAAAAGATGCATTAATAATCAGAATGAAAGAAGAAGATTTTGATAATGTTATTGATGTAAATCTAAAAGGTGTGTTTAACTGCTTAAAAGCTATAACTCCAATTATGATGAAACAAAAACATGGAAAGATAATAAATCTTTCATCAGTAGTTGGAATTACTGGAAATGCAGGTCAAGTAAATTATTCTGCGTCTAAAGCAGGAGTAATTGGAATGACAAAATCATTAGCTAGAGAAGTTGGTTCAAGAGGAATCACTGTAAATGCAGTAGCACCAGGATATATCGAAACAGATATGACAGAAGCTCTAGCAGATAAATACAAAGAAGAGATGAAGAAGACTATACCGCTTAAGAGATTAGGAAAAGCAAGTGATGTAGCAAATGTTGTAGCTTTCCTTGCAAGTGAAAGTGCAGATTATGTTACAGGGCAAGTTATCCAGGTTGACGGTGGAATGTTAATGTAATGGAGGAAGTTTGATTTATGGAAAGAAGAGTAGTAATTACGGGGATGGGAGCTCTGACTCCGATAGGAAATGATGTAAGTACGTTTTGGGATAATGCAAAAAGCGGAAAGCTAGGAATAGATTATATAACTTTAGTTGATAAAGATTTAGTAGATGTAAAAATAGCAGCAGAAGTTAAGGGCTTTGATCCAGATACTTTAATAGGAAAGAAAGAAGCAAAGAGATTAGATAGATTCGCACAATTTGCTTTGGTTGCATCTGATGAAGCAATAAAAAATTCAGGAATAGATTTAGAAAAAGAAAATCTAGAAAGATTTGGAGTAATGCTTGGATCTGGTATAGGTGGATTTGAAACTATTGAAACTGAATGTACTAAAATTGCAACTGGAAAATCTAAGAGAGTATCTCCATTTTTCGTTCCTATGACAATAATAAATTTAGGTGCAGGAAATGTAGCTATTAAATATGGATTAAGAGGACCATGTACATCAGCAGTAACTGCTTGTGCAACAGGAACAAATAATATTGGTGATGCATTTAGAACAATAAAACATGGTTATGCAGATGTAATGCTTGCAGGTGGAGCAGAAGCACCTATAACTAGACTTGGAGTTACTGGATTCCATAGTATGAAGGCATTAAATTCAGGTAATAATCCAGAAAGAGCTTCTATTCCTTTTGATAAGGAAAGAGGTGGATTTGTAATGGGAGAAGGTGCAGGAGTTGTAATTCTTGAATCTTTAGAACATGCTGAAGCTAGAGGTGCAAACATCATAGCTGAAGTTGTAGGATATGGATCAACTTGTGATGCATATCATATTACATCTCCAGATCCAGAAGGAGCAGGAGCTTCAAGAGCTATGGCTGATGCGTTGCAAGAGGCAGGAATTAAGCCAGAACAAGTTTCTTATATAAATGCTCATGGAACTTCAACAGAATTAAATGATAAATTTGAAACAGCAGCCATTAAAAAGGCGTTTGGAGAAGATGCATACAAAGTTCCGATATCTTCAACAAAATCTATGACAGGTCATCTTTTAGGAGCAGCAGGAGCAATAGAAGCTATAATATGTGCAAAGGCTCTTGAAGAAGGATTTATCCCGCCAACAATCGGATATAAAACAAAAGATGAAGAATTAGATTTAGATTATGTGCCTAACGTTGGAAGAAAGCAAGATTTAGAATATGCACTTACTAACTCTTTAGGCTTTGGTGGACATAATGCCACTTTACTTTTGAAAAAGTGGAAATAATAAAGATATATTTGGTAAAATAAAAAGTGTTACATATATTTTATGCCAGAAAAGTTAAATGCAGTTAATAAGAAATATTAACTTTTGAATGTGACTTAGTACGGCATAAAATATATAAATAATATTTTTGAATAAGATATATATATACATTGCAAAAAATAATTCCTAAGAATAATTTTAAAAATATTACAAGAATTTCATACGTAAATGTGAATTAAAAATTGAGCAGTGTGAATTGTGCACTGTGAAATGATAATTGTGCATTGATAATTGAGCATTGTGCATTAAGCTGTGAATTGTGAATTGTGCATTGTGAATTAAATTATGAATTGTGAATTGCAACATATATATAAGAGGAGGATATTTTTATGGACTTTGAAAAAATTAAAGAGCTTATTAAATTGGTTGACTCTTCAAGTTTAGCCTTTTTTGAGCTTCAAAGTGGAAATGATCATATAAAAATGGATAAATCATTAACTAGAGGATTAGCTGATAATGGTGCAGGAAATTATACACCAGCTGTAAACAATCAGGTTAACACTGCTGCTAGTTCACTTAGTTCAGTAGAAAGATCAGAAAATCATATAGTGGAGAAAGAAGAAGTAAAGGCTGCTGAAAAAGAAGTAGTTATAGATGATAAGGATGTAAGTATTATAACTTCTCCTATGGTTGGAACATTTTACTCTTCAGCATCACCAGAAAGCTCACCTTTCGTAGAAGTTGGCGGTACAGTTTCTAAGGGAAAGGTTATTTGCATTATAGAAGCTATGAAACTTATGAATGAAATCGAAAGCGAATATAATGGAGTAATAGTAGAACGCTTAGCTAATGACGGAGATATGGTAGAATATGGCCAGCCACTATTTAAGGTTAAGGGGGAATAATTAATGCTTAACATAAATGAAATAAAAAAAATTATACCACATAGATACCCAATGCTTTTAATAGATAGAGTAACTGAAATGGAAATAGAAGAAAAACAATTTGTAAGAGGGTATAAGAATGTTTCTGCAAATGAAGCATTTTTTCAAGGGCATTATCCTGAAGAGCCAATTATGCCAGGAGTACTTCAAATTGAAGCTTTAGCTCAAACAGGGGCAGTAGCTATTCTTTCAATGGAAAAATTTAAAGGAAAAACTCCGTTATTTGCAGGTATTAATAAAGCAAGATTTAAAGGCAAAGTTGTACCTGGCGATAAATTAGATTTATATTGTGAAATAATAAAAATTAAAGGACCTGTAGGTATTGGAAATGGAATAGCATCAGTTGATGGAAAGACGGTTTGTGAAGCGGAAATAATTTTTGCAATACAATAGGATAGGTGATAAAGATGTTAAAGAAAGTGCTAATTGCCAACAGAGGAGAAATTGCAGTTAGAATAATTAGAGCTTGTAGAGAAATGGGAATAAGTACAGTAGCTGTTTATTCAGAAATAGATAAAGAAGCACTTCATACTCAACTTGCAGATGAAGCTGTATGTATTGGTTCTGCAATGCCTAAAGATAGTTATTTAAACATAACAAACATTCTAAGTGCATGTGTTTTAACTGGAGCTGACGCTATACATCCAGGGTTCGGATTTTTATCAGAAAATCCTAAATTCGCAAAGATGTGTAGACAATGCAATATTAAATTTATAGGCCCTGATTATGAGACAATTGAGCTTATGGGAAATAAGGCCAAGGCAAGAGAAATCATGAAAGCTTCTGGTGTTCCTGTGGTACCTGGATATGAAGGCGAAATAAGAGACGAAGCTCATGCTTTAGAAATTGCAAAAGGTATTGGATATCCAATAATGATAAAAGCATCAGCAGGTGGCGGTGGTAAAGGAATAAGAGTTGCACATAATGATGAAGAATTCTTAATGGGCTTTAAAACTGCTAAAACAGAAGCAAAAGCTTGTTTTGGAGATGATTCATTATATATAGAAAAATTTGTTCAAAAACCAAAGCATATTGAGTTTCAAATATTAGCTGATGAACATGGAAATGTAATACATTTATGCGAAAGAGAGTGCTCAATGCAAAGAAAGAACCAAAAGGTTTTAGAAGAAGCACCATCAAATGTATTAACAGAAGAATTAAGAGCTAAAATGGGTGAAATTGCAAAGAAAGCAGCTCTAGCTGTAGATTATAAGAATGCAGGAACTATAGAATTCTTGTTTGATAGAGATAATAATTTCTACTTCATGGAAATGAATACTAGAATACAAGTAGAACATCCAATTACTGAAATGATTACAGGCATAGACTTAGTAAAAGAACAATTGAAGATAGCTTCAGGAGAAAAATTAGCTTATACTCAAGATGATATAAAGATTAAAGGTCATGCAATAGAATGTAGAGTTAATGCAGAAGATCCAGAACATGATTTTAGACCATGTCCAGGAACAATCGAAGAGCTTTGCGTCCCAGGGGGGATGGGAGTAAGAGTAGATTCAGCTATATTCTGTGGGTATAAAATTCCTCATTGCTATGATTCTATGATAGCTAAATTAATTACTTTTGGTAATAATAGAAATGAAGCTATTGTAAAAATGGATAGAGCATTAGCAGAATTTGCAGTAGGTGGGGTAAAGACTAATATTGATTTTGAATTATCAATACTTCATACTAAAGAATTCTTAGAAGGAGATTATGATACTTCATTTTTAGCAGAAAAGATGGTGAAGAAGAATGCTTAAGGATTTATTTGTAAAAAGACAATATGCAACTGTTAAATCCTCAACGTTAAAAAAGAGTGTTTCTGAAGAAAAACCTAATATACCATCAGGTATGTGGGAGAAATGTGATAAGTGTAATTCAATGATATATGCAGAAGACTTAGAAAATTCTAAGTTCGTTTGTGCGACTTGTGGTCATCATTTTAGACTTAACGCAAAAGAAAGAATAAAAGTATTTTTTGATAAAGATACTTTTAAGGAATTCTGGAAAGACTTAAAAACTACTAATCCATTAGATTTTAAAGGCTATGAAGAAAAGTTAAAGAGCGGAAAGACTGATAGTACAGAAGCTGTTGTTACTGGAGTTGGAAAGCTAAATGGTATAGAAGTAGCATGTGCTATTATGGATAGCTTCTTTATGATGGGAAGTATGGGAACTGTAGTAGGGGAAAAGATTACAAGACTTATAGAGCATGCTACAGAAAACAAGCTTCCATTAATGATTTTTACAGCATCTGGCGGTGCTAGAATGCAGGAAGGTATTTTTTCACTTATGCAAATGGCGAAGATAAGTGCAGCTCTAGCAAAGCATAGTGAAGCTGGTCTTTTATATATTTCTATATTAACAGATCCAACAACTGGAGGAGTAACTGCAAGTTTTGCAATGGAAGGTGATATCATTTTAAGTGAACCTGATGCATTAATAGGCTTTGCAGGAAGAAGAGTCATTGAGAACACAATCAAAGAAAGTCTTCCAGATAATTTTCAAAAAGCAGAATTTTTGCTTGAAAAAGGTTTTGTTGATGCCATTGTTGAAAGAAAGAATATGAGAGCATGTATATATAAAATTCTTATTTTGCATGGAGTGAGGAATTAATTATGGATAAAGATTTTATGAAGATTAATGTAACACCATGGGAAAGTGTTGAAATAGCAAGGCACAAAGACAGACCAACAGGAAAATACTATATAGAAAATATATTTAAAGATTTTATAGAATTTCATGGAGATAGAAACTTTGGTGATGATAAATCAGTAATTGGTGGAATCGCATCAATAAATGATATAAGCGTAACTGTTATTGCAATCACAAAAGGATCAAATACAGCTGAGAATATAGAAAGAAATTTTGGAATGCCAAATCCAGAAGGATATAGAAAAGCATTAAGACTTATGAAGCAGGCTGAAAAATTTAAAAGACCTGTAATATGTTTTGTAGACACGCCAGGAGCATTTCCAGGCAGTGGTGCAGAAGAAAGAGGTCAAGGGCAAGCAATTGCAAACAATCTTTTTGAATTAAGCAGATTAAAAACACCAATAATTTCTGTTGTCACAGGTGAAGGTGGAAGCGGAGGAGCTTTAGCATTAACTGTCGCAGATAAAATATTTATGTTAGAACATTCTATATATGCTGTTCTTACACCAGAAGGTTTTGCGTCTATTCTTTGGAAAGATGCAAGTAGAGCTAAAGAAGCAGCAGCAGTTATGAAAATAACTTCTAAGAACCTTAAGGATTTTAATATAATCGATGGTATTATAAAAGAACCTAGAGGTGGCGCACATAAAAACCCTGTTAAAACAGCAGAGGTTCTTAAGAAAACAATTGTAGATAGCTTGTTAGAATTAAAAGAAAAAGATTTAAATGAACTAATAGATAATAGATATAATAAATTCAGAGCTATGGGAAACTTTTATTAATTTTATAGTATAAATCTATAGATATCGAACTTTAAAGCTAGACTTATGTGATAACTTACCGAAATCATAAATATTTTGATTCCGAAAAGCTATGAAAATATCGCTGAAGGTTCTAAGCGGCAGGTTGTATCCACTTTAGCATGCTCCAACTTTTAGTTTGACAGGCTAAAATGGAACAACCTACAGCTAAGAACCTTTAACAGCTCATTTTCAAATGTTTTCTCCACAAATATATTTATGATTTCTAGTGAAGATATTAGCTTAAAGTTTTAGCAACTTTGTAAATATGTTCATCTAATAAGTCTAATTCTTAAATTGTGTTATCTATAGCTTATAATCGATTTATATATGGCAAGATTTAATATAGGGGCTAAAGGGTAGAGAAATACTCTTTAGTCTTATTTTTGTTTTATTAAAATAACTTATAGGATATAATATAATAAATCAGTTAAAGATCGGTGGTGTATGTAGAGTATGAAGAAAAGGTTTAATAGCACAGGGGTCTGTGTTTCGAGAAAATACTATATGGTTGACATAAGTAATAAAATTGAAGAAATAAAAAAACTTATAGATAATGAATTCTATTTTACAATAAATAGACCTAGACAATATGGAAAAACGACGACTTTGAATGAGATAAATAATAAATTAAAGGATGTATATTTAGTTATAAATATAAGCTTTGAAGGAATTGGAGATATTGTATTTGAAGATGAAAAAAGCTTTTGTAATAAATTCTTGAAACTAATAATTAAAGATCTAGCATTTTCAGATAAAGAAGAAAGCAGGAAGCTAGAAAATTTAAGCAGAGAAATTAGGGATATTGAAGAGTTATCAGAAATAATAACACAGTTTGTTGAGAATGCCAAAAAGGATGTTGTTTTGATAATAGATGAAGTAGATAAAAGCTCAAATAACCAGTTGTTTTTAAGCTTTCTTGGAATGCTTAGAAATAAGTATTTGGCTAGAGAAGTTGGAAAGGACTTCACTTTTAAAAGTGTTATTCTAGCTGGAGTATATGATGTCAAAAGCTTAAAACTAAAAATTAGAAACGAGAATGAGGAAAAATACAATTCTCCATGGAATATCGCAGCAGATTTTAATATTGATATGAGTTTTTCGTCCAAAGAAATAGCTACTATGCTAAATGAATATGCAATAGAAAATTCTTTATCTATGGATATAGATAAACTTAGTGAAGATATTCACTTTTTTACAGATGGATACCCGTTTTTAGTTAGCAGGCTATGCCAAATTGTAGATGAAAAAATTTATGAATTGGATAAAGGGCCTTGGGAGAGTGAAGATATACAAAAGGCAGTTAAAATTATTTTAGAAGAAAAAAATACTTTATTTGATAGTTTAATTAAGAACTTAGAAAACAATAAAGAACTTTATGATTACATTGAAGACATAATAGTGAGGGGAAATGATAAGAGCTTTAATAATGATAATCCTCTTGTTGATTTAGGGGTGCTTTATGGATATTTCAAAAATACAGATGGCAAAGTTCAAATATCTAATAAAATATTTAGGGAAAGAATTTATAATTATATGATATCAAAGTTTGAAAATAATTATAGTAATATGGAGAAATATAACTTCAAGGAAGCCTTTGTTAAAGAAAATGGAGAATTGAACATAGAAAAAATTCTAAAAAGGTTTCAGCAGTTTATGAAGGAACAGTATTCTTCTAAGGATAAAGAATTTGCAGAACATCATGGAAGATTATTATTTTTAGCATTCATAAAACCAATAATAAATGGAACAGGATTTGATTTTAAGGAAGTTCAAGTTTCAGAAGAAAAAAGATTAGATGTAGTCATAACATACAATAATTTTAAATATATAATTGAGATGAAAATCTGGAGAGGTTTAAAATACCACGAAAAGGGAATCGAGCAGCTTTGTGATTATTTGAATATACATGATTTAAATGTGGGATATTTATTAGTTTTTGACTTTAATAAAAACAAAGAGTTTAAAGAAGAAAGATCTAATATTAATGGAAAAGATATTTTTCAGGTATATGTTTAAGTTAATCAGATCAATATCATAGGTTTCAATTGATTGGAGAGTGCAAAAAATGGAAAGTAATAGTACGAGAGTTGCAAAGATAGCTGCTAAAATGGCTATATGCGATAGACATGAAGAAGAGCATTTAAAGAAAGTATATGCAGAGAAAGGAATTAAAGTTACGGCAGTAAATGTAGGCGGAAATATAAATTCATCAATAGCTAAAATACTCGAAAGTGCACTAGTTGCTGCAAAAAGAAACGAATTAATAAGGGAAGAGCATTTGCATGAAGGTGCTGTTATAGGAGCAACTAGAGATGCGGTTATTCAAGTTGCAAATAGAGCAAATGGTCAAAATGTAGGTGGAAAAATCGGGATTGCTAGAGGTGGAGAACATATTTCAGTATGCATATTCTTAAGTATTGGGCTTCTGCACTTAGATGAAGTAGTTATAGGAATAGGTCACAGAGCATTACCTTTATAGCAGGCAACAATTAACAGAATTAAATATTATTTATGGGATGGTGATAAAATTATGTTGAAAAAGTTTAATGTCACTGGAACTTGTATTCCTAATAAACATTACATTGTGGATATTTCGAAAAAAATAGATAAAATAATGGAGCTTATTGATGGTGAAGAGTATTTTGTAATAAATAGACCAAGACAATATGGGAAAACTACAACTTTATTTTTACTAGATAATAAGTTAAAGGAATCAGAAGATTATTTTCCTATAAAGATAAGCTTTGAAGGTATAGGCGATTTGATTTTTGATGATGAAAATAGGTTTAGTAAAGGTTTTATGAAAATATTAGAACGTACAATTGAATTTGAAAATGTTGAATTATCAAAATTTATTTCTTCTAATAAAGAAGGCGTAGAAACCTTAGATGATTTATCCTATTTTATAACTAAATTTGTTAGAGAAATAAACAAAAAAGTAGTATTGATGATAGATGAAGTTGATAAAAGCAGTAATAATCAATTGTTTTTGAGTTTTTTAGGAATGCTTAGAAACAAATATCTTCTTAGAAGTGAAGGGAGGGATTATACTTTTCACAGTATAATTTTGGCTGGTGTCTATGATGTTAAAACTCTTAAAGTTAAAATAAGAAGTGATGAAGAACATAAATATAACAGCCCTTGGAATATAGCCTCAGATTTTGAAGTTGATATGAGCTTTTCAAAAGAAGAAATAATGACTATGCTTGAGGATTATGTGGAGGATAAAAAAGTTATATTAGATAAAGAATACTTTTCAGAAAAGCTTTATTTTTATACAGAAGGATATCCATTTTTAGTAAGCAAGTTATGCAAGATAATAGATGAGAAGATAATGAGTGATAATGAATTTGTTTGGGAAAAGGAATATATGGATTTAGCTGTAAAAGAAATATTAAAAGATAGTAATACTAATTTTGAGAGTCTTATTAAAAATATAGAAAACAATGAGGAACTATATGATTTTGTTAAAAGAATAGTATTAGATAATGAAAATATAAATTATATAAAAACAGATAATATAGTAAGTTTAGGAAGTATATATGGTATTTTAAAGGAGAAAGATGGAGTTTGTAAAATAAATAATAAGCTTTATGAGCAATTGATTTATAATCATATGATGATGAAAGTAATAAGGCAGGATAAGAAACAGGAAAGCTAGATGAGGAGCTTGTAAATTTCAGTGAAAAACAAAAAAGAATAATACAAGTATACTGCTGATTTACGTATATGAAAGAAAAGGGGCTGTCATTAACGGATTCTAATCCGTTAATGCGACAGCTCCTTTTTTGATAGTCCTATATATGAAGAAAATAGTAATTCTCAACCTGACAACTTCATCATTCATTAATTGTGAACTGTGAATTGTGCATTGTGAATTGTAAAAGGTGAATTATGCATGCGAATTGTGGATTACGAATTGAGCATTGTGCATTGTGAACTGTGCATTGTGAATTGATATATAATTTTTATACTAAAAAACTAAAAAAGCTTGCAAAGTATAGGTAGCAACTTTACAAGTATTTTAAAATATGATATCATAACTTAAAAGATTTATAAATTATTATCAATTTATTTGAATATTTATCATAAATATAGATATATATTTATGATTGTATTTATTGGGAAGGTAGTTGGCATTTTGGAGTATAGTAGGAAATTGATAATAAGAATATAGTAGGAGGATAGAAATATGGTAGGAAAAAAGAAAGCAGCCATGCTGCTATGTACAGTTTTAGTTGGAGGAATTCTTGCAGGATGCGGAAAAAGTGCAACGGATTCTAATAATGGAGGTACTGCATCATCGGCAGTAAAGAATATTGGAGTAATTCAGTTGGTTCAACATGATGCGTTAGATGCATCTAATAAGGGATTTGTCGATGGATTAAAAGACAAGGGATATGAAGAAGGCAAGAATATTAAAATTGAACAGCAAAATGCTCAAGGTGAACAAGCTAATGCGCAAACAATTGCCAAGCAATTCACAGATGCAAAGAAAGACTTGATTTTTGCGATTGCAACACCAGCAGTTCAAGCAGCCTATAATTCAACTAAAGATATTCCAATAATATTTACAGCAGTAACAGATCCTGTTAAAGCAGAAGTAGCAAAGGATTGGAAGAGTTCAGGTACAAATGTTACAGGTACATCAGATAAAGTCCCTGTGGACAAGCAAATAGAATTATTAAAAAAATTACTTCCAAATGCTAAAACAGTAGGAGTAATTTATAACACTTCAGAAACAAATTCTGTAACTCAAGTTGATGAGCTTAAAGCAGCTGCAGATAAACAAGGCTTAGCAGTAAAAGAAATTGGTGTTACAAATGTTAATGAGATAAATCAAAATTTAGCAAGTGCTTTAGGTCAAATAGATGTATTATATACACCTACAGATAACACAGTTGCTTCAGGATATGCGTTAGTAGGTAAACTTTGTTTAGATAAAAACGTTCCTATAATAGGTGCAGAAGAAGCAGTAGTAACTAAAGGTGGACTTGCTTCTATAGGAATAGATTATTACAAGCTAGGAAAAGAAGCTGGATATAAGGCAGCAGAAGTTCTAGATGGAAAGAAGCCATCAGATGTTGAAATAAGCACATTAAGTGATATGTCATTTACTATAAACACTGATGTAGTTAAGAAATTAAATATAACACTTCCAGCAGATATAGAATCAAATTGTAAAAAGGTAACTGGAGGCGTTGAGTAGTGGGTGTTTTAATAAATATTTTAGAACAAGGGCTGCTATTTTCATTAGTTTCAATCGGAGTATATATAACTTATAAAATTTTAGATTTTCCTGATTTATCAGTGGACTCTACATTCCCACTTGGGGCTGCAATTTCCGCAGCTCTTTTGGTAAATGGGGTTAATCCATGGATTAGTATAATAATAGCAACCTTAGGTGGAGCATTAGCTGGAGGAATAACAGCATTTTTGCATGTTAAGCTTAAAATAACAAATTTAATGGCTGGAATATTAGTAATGATAGGATTATATTCTATTAATTTAAGAATAATGGGAAAAGCAAATGTTCCATTATTTAATACTCCTAATTTATTTAAGTCATCAATTCCGGCTATAGTAGTGATTTTAATAATGGTTATTGTAGTGAAAATACTATTAGATTTATATTTAAAAACTAAATCAGGATTTTTGCTTATAGCTGTTGGTGATAATGAACAAGTAGTTTCATCGCTTGGAGTAAATAAAGATTTAGTTAAGGTGTTAGGTCTTATGATAAGTAATGCATTAGTTGCACTTGCTGGGGCACTAACTGCACAATATCAAGGATTTAGTGATGTTGGAATGGGAACTGGTACTGTTGTAATGGGGCTTGCGGCAGTAATTATCGGAACATCATTATTTGAGAGATTATCTTTTATTAAAGTGACTACCTTATCAATACTTGGGGCAATTATATATAAGGCGGCAATAGCAATAGTATTAAAACTTGGATTAAATGCCAATGACTTAAAATTAATGACAGCTATAATTGTAGTTATAGCATTATGTTCTAATAGCGGTGTCTTGAAATTTAAGAAAAGAAAATCTGTTATAGGAGGTAGTGCTAAAGATGTTAAAAGTGAAACAACTATCCAAAGTGTTTAATCAAAATACAATAAATGAAAATAGGGTTTTTGATAGATTATCATTGGATGTTAAGCAAGGTGACTTCATAAGTATAATAGGTTCAAATGGAGCAGGTAAATCAACATTGTTAAATATGATATCTGGAACTCTTGAAGCAGATTCAGGATCAATATTAATAGATGGTGATGAAGTTATTAATAAACCTGAATACGCAAGATCAAAGTCTATTGGGAGAGTTTTTCAAAATCCATCAATGGGTGTAGCACCTAATATGACAATATTAGAAAATATCGCTCTTGCAGATAATAAAGGGAAATCCTTTGGGCTTAGCTTTGGGATAAATAAAAAGAGGATAGATTATTACAAAGAGATGGTAAAAGAACTTAATTTGGGGCTTGAAGATAAGCTTTATAATAAAGTACAGCTTTTATCAGGAGGACAGAGACAAGCTTTAACTCTACTTATGTCAGTAATGTCTAAACCTAAGTTATTATTACTAGATGAGCATACAGCAGCACTAGATCCTAAAACATCAGAAATAATAATGGATATAACAAGAAATATAGTAAAAGACAGCGGAATAACAACACTTATGGTTACCCATAATCTTAAACATGCTCTTGAAAATGGTAATAGACTTTTCATGATGCATAGAGGCAAGATTTTAGTTGACGTCAAAGGTGAAGAAAAAGAAAAATTAGATAATAATAAACTTCTTGGACTCTTTGAAAAAGCTAATGGAGCAGAAGCTCTAAGTGATAGAACTTTATTTGGATAAACTACCGAAATAAGGGGCATGCATTTACTCCAGTTGCTAAGGATTTAGATGGATGTTTCTAAGAGTATAAGTTGTACCCAAAATTCTAGCCTCAAAAGTAAATTTTGAACTAGCATTTTAGAACAACTTATAATCAAGAAACATAGCCATCAAAATCCTAGATGCAACATTCCGTAAAAGCATGCCCCTTATTTCTAGTGTAGGTATAAAGTAAAGTTATATAGTATTAAAACTCCACTTGTTGCAGCTTATTTTCAAATGCCTGCTGCATAAACATGTATCTCATTTCTGTTTTATGTATGAATAAAGTTTTGTGGGAATAATATTTTTTGAGAATCGGACTATGGATTTCTAAAAGTAAAAGTTGCATCCATTTTTGCATGCTCCTGAGGCAAAGCTCAGGACAAGCAACAATGGAACAATATATAAGGAAACTCGACTCGTATTCACTCGCTGAGTAAGTGATTCACACCAAATCATGGATTTGGGTTCTCTACTTAAGAAATCCTATAGCTCTTTTCTCAATGCAACACTACGCAAAAGAATAACTTTTCTTTCTAGTATAGATAATCACTTGAAATTTTTTCCTTATTTTTTGTATTTAAATAATGTTAATATCCTAGAAGCAACATGACCTAAAAGCATGCCCCTTATTTCTAGTGTAGATATAAAATAAATTAAAATTCCATTAAAAAATAATAACTATAATGAAGTGGTAAGAAACTTATAGATCTTACTGCTTATTTTTGTTATATATATATTGAAACAAATAACTCCTCATGATGATTCAAAAAAATATCCCAAGAATTATGTCCCTAATAGCGAATTGAAGTAAGAATTATGCACTGTGCATTGTGAATTGTGAATTGTGAATTGTGCATTGAAGTAAGTATTGTGCATTGAAGAATGTGAATTTTATAAAAAAACATAACAAGTTTAATTACAAAATATAACTTATAGAAAAATTAGTGTAAAATATTTTGTTTTTTTATGTCTAATTTAAATACTAAGTATAATATAAGAAAAAATTATGATATAATGGTAAATAGTGATGTTATTAAATTTAATTGACTATTTAGGGGGAATATTTTTTTGAGAAGATTAATGAAATTAATGATGTGTGTAATTTTAGACTAAACCTTTACGACTGATTATTTGAAAAAATGATTTAAACAGAAAAAAATTGGTACATGCATTTAAAAATAGAAATTATAGGGAGTTTGACAGATGAACGAAGAAAACATAAGAATTGAAGAGTCCATTAGGATCGAAGAAATAATAAATATATTATTAAAAAGATGGAAGATGATACTTTCGATAACCTTACTTGCAACATTAACGGCCGGAATTGTTAGTTTTTTTGTAATTGCACCAAAGTATGAAGCAAGCACAAAGGTGTTTATAGGTAAAGAAAAGACAGATAGCAAGGATCAAAATTATAATAATAGTGATATTCAGATGTATCAGCAATTATTAAAAACTTATGCAGAAGTTATAAAGACTAATGCCTTAGTTGAAAAAGCTATTAATGCTGAAGGTTTTGATTTAACTTCTAAAGATGTTCTTGCTGGTTTAACTGTTACACCAGCAGCAAATACTCAGATTTTAGAAATAACATACATAAGCAAGGATAGAAATTTAAGTAAAGAAGTATTAGATTCTATAACGAATCAGTTTATAAAGACATCTACAGATCTTATACCAAATGGTAATGTAAAAATAGTAGAGCCAGCAGAATTGCCTGAAAATCCCGCTAGCCCTAATAAGAAATTAAATATTGCTATTGCATTTTTACTTGGACTTATGGTCAGTGTTGGATTATCATTTTTATTAGAATTCTTGGATAGTACTTTTAAAAGCAAAGAACAATTAGAACAAATATTAGGAGTTCCTGTTATTGGTGCAATTCCTGAGGATTTGGAATAGGGGGATAAAAGATGTTTTCAGCAAAAAAATTACATAAAGCAGTAGCTAATCAAGACTATAGAGGCTTTGTAGTTGAAAAAAAGCCAAAGTCAATAGTATCAGAAGCTTATAGAACATTAAGAACAAATATTCAGTATTCATCTTTCGATAAGACAATTAAAAGTATTGTAGTTACTAGTGCGGAAGCAGCAGAAGGGAAATCTACTGTATCAGGTAATCTTGCATTATCTTTTGCTCAAAATGAGAAGAGAGTTATAATAGTTGATTGTGACTTAAGAAAACCTTCAGTTCATAAAAATTTTAAACTATCGAACTTAAGTGGATTATCAGAAGTTCTTATAGGAAAAGAAGATTTAGATAATGTAATACAAAGTCGTAACGAAAATCTTGATATACTAACATCTGGTAAGATTCCACCAAATCCATCGGAAATGTTATCTTCAACTGCCATGACTAATTTAATACAAAAATTAGGGGAGAAATACGATATGGTAATTTTAGATAGTGCTCCACTTCAAGCTGTTACAGATGCTCAAATTCTTTCTACAAAGGTAGATGGAACTATACTTGTTGTAAGAGCACAAAGAACAAACAGAGAATCAGTAATTGATGCAAAGAACTTATTAACTAAAGTTGGAGCTAATATATTAGGAACTGTACTTCATGCAGTAGAAAATACTAGAGGTAAATACTACTACTATTATGGAAGTAGTGAAGAAGGTAAATAAAGTAATATAGATTTACATAATGATCTACCGAAAGTAGAAACATTGTTATTTCGCAGGACTATGAAAATTTCGCTGAAAGTGCTAAATTGCAGGTTGCATCACTACTGCTTGCTCCCAATTTCATTGTGACAAGCAGTAGCTGAACAACCTACAATCAAGCACTTTTAACAGCTTATTTTCAAATGCCTGCTGCATAAAAATGTTTCAACTTTCTAGTGAGAATTCTATATGTAATATAAATTAGTTTTGTGAGTATATTTACCTAAATAAAGGTCATATTATTTGTTCCTGTTACTGAGGATTAAACTGTGAATTTCTAATAGCAGAAGTTGCACCATTTCTGCGTGCTCCTGAAACAAGTTCAGGACAAGCAAAACTGGAACAACTTTTGCTAAAGAAATGTCTACAGTTTAATCCTCTAATGTAACACTTCCACAAAAGCAAGACCTTTCTTTCTGGTATAGAGTATATTCAGGAATAGATATAGTTTGGAATGTGGATATCTACTTTGAGCAGATATAGATAAAAGATTATAATTTCTAGTAAAGATATGAATTTAAAGTTTTAGTAGATTTGTTTATCTAATAAGTTGAAGATTTAAATTGGATATCTATGAAGATTAGTTTTGTGAGTATATTTACCGAAAGAAGAGGGAAACTTTTACTGATTTTTTTATTTTTAGAGGAGAGGGATAGTTATGATAGTTGATATTCATTCGCATATAATACCTGGGATTGATGATGGATCTAGGGATATGGAAATGACTTTGGAGATGCTTAGAAATGCGGAAAAAGATGGTGTTAAAGAAATTGTGGCTACTCCTCATTATTTACTTGAGTATGGAGAAGCTACAATTGATGAAGTTAAGAATTATGTGAAGGAAATTAATAATATTTTAGTGAAAGAGAACATAGATGTAAAGGTATATAGTGGTCAGGAAGTTTATTATACTGAAAAGATAATAGAATACTATATACAAGGGAATATTGGAACTATAAATGATTCTAGATATATGCTTATTGAATTTCCGATGAGAAAGTTTGATGAAAGTATATTTGACACTCTTTATGAGCTTCAAGTGAGAAACATAGTACCAGTAATTGCACATCCAGAAAGATATATTCCTATTATACAAGATCCTAAGAATATTAATAAGTTTATTAATGAAGGTTATTTATTCCAAGTAAATGCTGGAAGTATAGATGGAAGATTTGGAGAAAAAGTTCAAAAGACAGCGAATACGCTTCTAAATAATGGGATATATAACTTTATAGGTTCAGATGCTCATAATATTAATAGAAGAAATACTGGTCTTAGTACGGCTTTGGATTTAATAAATAAAAGCACAATCAAGGATGTATTTAAAGATAGTTCTGAAAAAATGCTAAATAATGGGGAGATAAAGTTTTCAGGAGAGAAAATTAAAGAAAAGAAATCGATATTTGGATTTTTTAAAAGATAAATTTATTGTTAAATGTCTAACAATGGGATAAATTTCATGAGATGGATTGTCGAATCAATATTAACAAATTATTAATTATGTGGTATAATCTGTGATAGAGAGACGTTGATCCATATGTTTATCTGGGCACTTTATATATGGTGAGTTATTAGTGCAACCGGCTTTGATTTATGTTAAGGTTGGTTGCTTTTTGTGAATAATAAGGGGAAAATTTGTTCGTTTGGTGATAATGAGCTTTAGGGGGAGTAGTATGCAGCAGTTAGAATTTAACAGTGAGGAAGTTTTGTTTAAAGAACAACTGGAAACGGAAGACAGCAGAATAGGATATTGTTTTTTAAAGAGAACTATGGATGTAGTTTGTTCATCTATTGGACTTATAATTTTAAGCCCAATATTTTTAGTTGTGGCCATTTTAATAAGATTAGAATCAGAAGGAAATTCTATCTTTTCGCAAGAGAGAGTCGGAAGAAATGGCAAAAAATTCAGGATGTATAAATTTAGATCTATGGTGGCCAATGCAGAAGAATTAAAGGACAAGCTAAGTGCTAAAAATGAAATGGCTGGACCAATGTTTAAAATGAAAGAAGATCCAAGGGTAACTAAAATAGGAAGATTCATAAGAAAAACAAGTATAGATGAATTGCCACAATTAGTTAACGTCTTAAAAGGTGAAATGAGTTTAGTTGGACCGAGGCCATCACTTCCAAAAGAAGTAGTGAAATTTGAAGATTGGATGATGGAAAGATTAACTGTTAAGCCAGGACTTACTTGCTACTGGCAGGTATCTGGAAGAAGCGATATTGGTTTTGAAGACTGGATGAGATTAGACGTTAAGTATGTTAGAGAGAGAAATACTCTAGTTGACATAAAGTTAGTTCTAAAAACATTTGGTGTGTTCTTTGGTGATGAACATGCAAGATAGGGGAAGTAATATGAAGATTGTAGTAGCAGGAACAGGATATGTAGGATTGGTTACAGGAGCATGCCTTTCAGAAGTTGGACATAGTGTAACTTGTGTGGATATTGATGAAAAAAAGGTTCAAAAGATGAAACAAGGAATTTCACCTATATATGAACCAGGATTAGATGAACTTTTAAAAAGAAACCATGATGAAGGAAGATTAGATTTTACAACGGATTACATCAATGCATATAAGGATGCTGATTTAGTATTTATAGGAGTCGGTACTCCAGAAAGAGAAGATGGTTCAGCTAACTTAGATTATGTGTTTAACGTTTGCAAGCAGATAGCAGAGAATGTAGAAAAAGATTGCTTAGTAGTAGTTAAATCAACAGTGCCAATAGGTACTAACGATAAGGTTGAGGAATTTTTAAAAGAAAATGTAAAAAATAATGTTCATATAGAAGTGGCATCAAACCCAGAATTTTTAGCTCAAGGAACAGCAGTTATTGATACATTACATGCCAAAAGAATAGTAATTGGTGTTGAATCAAAAAATGCAGAAAATATTCTAAGAGAAGTTTATGAAAGATATAATCAGCCAATAGTTGTAACAAATAGAAGAAGTGCAGAAATGATAAAATATGCTTCAAATGATTTTTTAGCACTTAAGATTTCTTTTATGAACGAAATTGCTAACTTCTGTGAAATAGTTGGAGCGGATGTAGAAGATGTAGCTAAAGGAATGAGCTTTGATCCAAGAATAGGAGATAAATTCTTAAAAGCAGGAATAGGATATGGTGGCTCATGTTTCCCTAAAGATACAAAAGCACTTCATTGGTTAGCTAATGACAATGGATACGAATTGAAAACAATAAAAGCAACAATTGAAGTAAACCAGAATCAAAAATATAAATTATTTAGGGCAGCAAAACAAAGATTTGGTTCTCTAAAAGGATTAAAAGTAGCAGTCTTAGGCTTGACATTTAAACCGGGAACTGATGATTTAAGAGAAGCTCCATCAATACCTAATGTAAGAAGATTATTAGATGAAGGAGCAGAAATCGTAGCTTACGATCCAGTAGGAATTGATAATTTTAAAAAAGTTTATCCAAATGAAATAAAATACACAAATACACCGGAAGAAACATTAAAAGATGCAGATGTTGCATTTATATTTACAGAATGGGATGAAATAAAAGAAGTAGATTTAAATGTATATGTAGAGTTAATGAAGACTCCTGTTGTGTTTGATGGGAGAAATTGTTATGCAATAAATGAAGTTGAAAAGTTTGGAGTAGAATATCATTCGGTTGGAAGAGAAGCTATTTTAAATTTAGAAAATGATATTAATGTAGAAGTTGCAGCGACAGTTAAATAAATAAAGTGTGTGGTGAGAAATGATGAAAAAAATTTGTTTTATAGCATCTACCGGAGGGCATTTTGAACAGTTAATGATGCTAAAGCCACTTATGAATAAGTGTGATAGCTTTATAGTAACCGAAAAAACAAAGTATTCTGTAATCAAAGATCATAAAAAAGTATATTATTTAAGACAAGTAAATAGAAGCGAAAAAACATTTATTCCTAAAATGATATTTAATAGTATAAAAACTATAGAGATATTTTTTAAGGAAAAACCAGATGTAATAATATCGACAGGTGCTTTGTCAACTATACCGATGTGTATATTTGCTAAGTTGCTCAGGAAAAAGCTTATTTTCATTGAATCTTTTGCAAAAGTCAATACTCCAACTTTGACAGGAAAGCTTTTGTATAAATTTGCAGATCAATTCTATGTTCAATGGGAAGATATGCTTAAGATTTATCCGAAAGCTATATATAAGGGGGGGATATATTGATATTTGTAACAGTTGGCTCACAAAAATTTCAATTTAATAGATTACTAAAAGAAATAGACAAACTTGTAGAAGAAAAAAGGATTACAGAAGAGGTATTTGCTCAAACTGGATATAGTGACTATGAACCTGAAAATTATAAATATAAAAATTTCCTAGATAGGGATGAGTTTTCAGATGTCATGAGCAGATGTGATAAAGTAATAACCCATGGAGGAACTGGTGCTATTATAGGAGCTGTAAAACAAGGGAAAAAAGTAATTGCTGTTCCTAGGTTGAAAGATTTTGGGGAGCATGTTGATGATCATCAATTGCAGATAATAGGTGAATTTGAAAAGATGAATTTTATAAAATCGGTTAATGAAATTGAACAATTAGATAGTGTGATAAGTAATATTATAAATTGTGAATTTAATCAATATGAATCTAATACACAATTTATAATTGAATCAATTGAAAACTTTGTAAATATTCAAAATTTTAATTAGTAAAGATAGGTTGTGAAATGCATAAGATGTTTTAGAAATAATAGTCTAATTAAATTTTTAAAGATTAAGTGCTTTTTAATAGAGTGTTTTTGAGTACATGTTGATTATATAGGAATAATATATAAGAATTTTATATTTAAAGTGTTTAAGGAGAATTTACATTGAATATACTTTATTTAAATAATGAAATGACCATAGGTGGAGTTGCTAAATGTATTTTAAAACTTTCTAAAGAATTCATTAGAAGTAATACAATTTTTATAGCGAGTAAAGATGGTGGCGCTTTATTACCTGAATTTGAAAAGATAGGCATTAGAAATATTTCATTGAATGATATTGAAAATAAAACCCCATATAATATTATAAGTAATATTATAAAAATTATATATATAGTAAAAAAGAACAATATTGATATAATTCATAGTCATCATAGAATGACAACGCTATTAGCTAAAATAGTATCAAAGTTTATCGGAGTTAGAGTAATACATACTCAACACTTATGCATTGAAGATAAGTTTAAGTTGACTAATGTATCATTAAAAAATGTAAATACTATAACAGTAAGTGAAGCAGCTAAAAGAATTTTGATTAGAAAATCTAAGTTAGATGAAAAGAATATTATAACTGTATATAATACTATAGAAACTGAGTGTAAAAATAAAGTGGTAGATAGTGAACTTTTAGAATTAAAAAAGTGTGGATATTTTATAGTTGCTCAAGTTAGTAGAATGATAGATTATAAAGGAGTTTATGATTTTATAGAAGTAGCGAAGAGAACTTCATTGGAAAATGAAAAAATAAAGTTTGTATTATTAGGTGATGGACCTGAATTAGATAATTTAAAAAAACTAGTTAAAAAAGAAGGGTTAAAAGAAATAGTTTATTTATTAGGATCTAAGGATAATGTTATAGAACATCTAAAATATATAGATGTATTATTATTATGTTCTTATATAGAGGGATTACCATTAGCACCATTAGAAGCATTTTCTCAAGGTGTTCCAGTTATAGCAACCAATATTGATGGAACAAATGAAGAAATTATAGATGGTATAAATGGATATTTAGTAAATGTTAAAGATATTGAGATGTTTAAAAAATTTATCTTAGAACTATATGGTAATAAAGCTAAATATATAGATATGTCAGAAAAATGCAAAAAAGTATTTAAAGACAAATTTAATAATAATTTATATTTTGATTTACATTTAAAAATTTATAAAAATAACATGTGATAAGATGATATTTAAAATATATATGTTGCAAAATGAAAATTTTCAAAATAGCTTTCAGGGATAATTATCCATAAGTATAAATTAGCTAAAATATCCAAACTAAAAATAAAATTATCAAGAGATGTTAAATATGGATGTTTTAGTACTTAACAAGATTAGTGGATATGAAGATGAAGTCAAAGAAATAAAAAATGATTTAAAACATATTAAAAATTTAAAATTATATAAAAGATATTCTATATCAATTAAACATTTTGATGAATTTAGTAATAGAAAAATAGCTGAAATGGAAAATATAGATGAACATACTGTTTCAATTTATATACAAAACTATAAATTGAAAGGATTAGACGGATTAAATATTGCCCACGGCGGAGGAGCTAGTAAAAAACTCAATAAAGGACAAGAAAAAATAATAGTAGAAACTATTACTACAAAAACTCTAGAAGATTTTGGTTTTGAATCTAAAAAGAATTCGAATATAGAATTGGTAAGACAATCGGTTATTAAAGAATTTAATGTAACAATATCGCATAGGGGAATAGCTTATGTATCGTATAGAGTAAATTTAAGTTATACAAGACCAACTTACATTCTAGTAAAAGCTAATAAAGAAAAACAAGAAAAATTTAAAGATGATTTTAAAGTTGTAAAAAAATGCCTTAATGGATTAGTTGATACTATTTTATTTGAAGAGGAATCAATGATTAGAGATTATCAAGCAATAAAAAAGAACTGGCTTATAAAAGGCCATCAAAGAAAAATACCTACTTACGAAAAAATGATTGAGCTAAGCTTATGGGAGTATTGGATTATGAAACTGGTAAAGTATATTGTGAAGAACATGAGAAATATGATGCACAGGTATTCAATAACTTTGTAGAAAATGTACTTAAGCAATATCCGAATGGGAAAATTGTTATGATATTAGACAATGCTAAAATTCATCATCCAAAATTGATACAACCGTTTTTAAATAAAGTTAAAGATAGACTTGAACTGATGTTTTTATCGTCATATAGCCCAGAAATGAATTTAATAGAGGGGTTATGGGTATGGTTGAAAGCATCTATTATTAATAATGTGTTTTATCATTCTTTACCACAAGTTAGAAACGCAGTTGAAAAGTTTATAGGAAATATAAATATAGTTTCTACTCAGATAATAGACGGGCTGTGCGTCCGAATGTAGAAAACAATTTGCAACATATATAATTAAATATTTTAAATTTTATATAAAAATATTAACTTTAAAATAAGGTTTAGAAAAATAATAAAATGTATAATTAAATATTTAAAATCTTTATATAGTAGTTAAATAATATTATGTGAAGAATTATTGCAAAACAATTAATTGTTAAAATTTAATGGGAGTATAATTATACTAAATTTATAATTAGGGTGAGTAAGATATATGTGTAATAAATTAGTTTCAGTAGTGATGTGTTGTTATAATGAAGAGATTCAATGGGTTAAAAAAAGCATAGAATCACTAATAAATCAAGAATATAAAAATTTGGAAATAATTATAGTTAATGATAATCCGGATAATTTGGATATTATTTCCTTACTAACAAGATATTTAAAAATTGATAGAAGAATTAAAGTATTATTTAATAATAAAAATATAGGGTTAGTTAAATCATTAAATAAGGCTTTATTAGAATGTAATGGGGAATATATAGCAAGAATGGATGCTGATGATGTAAGCAAATTGAATAGAATAAAAAAACAAGTTGAGTTTATGGAAAAAAACAATGAAGTTGGATTAGTAATGTCCTATGCAAATTTTATTGATGAATTTGATAATAAGATTGGTGAACAAAGAAATACACCAATTAAATTTGAACAAATAAAAAAAATATTAATGTATAAGAATGTTGCAGTACATCCCACATGGCTTTTTAGAAAGAGTATTTTAAGTAAATTAAAACGATATAACGAATGTATGTATGTTGAAGATTATGAATTTTTATGTAGAGCAATAATTAATGGTATTATTTTAGAAACTTTACCAGAATTTTTGTTAGATTACAGAGTAAGAAAAACTAGTATATGTAATTCAAATAGATTATTTCAACAAATTAATTTTCAAACTATAAATAAATCTTATATAGCAGCATTAAAGGGAAAACCGTATTGTATACTTGAAAACTTTGATAGTAACAATTTGAAAAATTTAAAATATTTAAAATTTACTCAAGATAATATTTATAGAGGGAAAGTTTTAATAAATGAAAAAAAATACATAAAAGGATCAATTCTAATATTTTTTAATGTGATAGGTAACAGGTATAAAATTAACCAATTAATTAACGAGATAAAGTATAGAATGAATTTAAAATTTTTAAATAATAATTTTACTTGATATAAAATATGTTCCTAACATAAAATGCAGTATATTGTGATAAGTATTAAAAGAAATTAATAAAAATTAAGTGAGGATTTTAAATTAAAATAAAAAACGTGAAATATAAATGGTTATTCATATAATAACTGTTTTAGAAAGGAAAAATATGAAAAGAAAGATAGCTTTTTTTATTACAAATTTAGAAGGAGGAGGAGCAGAAAAAGTATTGGTGGATATTGTTAACAGTATAAATGCAGATAAGTTTGACATAACATTGGTACTTTTAAAAAAGAAAGGTGTACATCTAAATAAGGTTAGAAAAGATATAACAATAAAGAATATATTTTCAAGTAATAGGATTTTAGGTGCAATGAGTTACAGATTTTTAAGGTATTTGCCTAAAATATATTATAAGTTAAAAATAAAAGAAAAATATGATGTTGAAGTGGCTTTTCTAGAAGGGTTACCAACAAAATTGATATCTGCTTCCAACAATATACATAGTAAAAAAATTGCATGGGTTCATATTGATTTAATAAAAGAGCATTGGACTAAAAAATATTATGACAGTATAAATGATGAAAAAGAAAGCTATAAAAAGTTTAATGAAATTATATTTGTTTCAGAAGATAGTAAGCAAGCATTTAATAAGTTATTTAGTAATCTTAATATTAAAGAAAGAGTAATATATAATCCTATATTAATTGATGATGTAATAGAAAAGTCTAAAGAAAGAAACGTAAAGTTCGAGGAATTTACAATTATTTCGGTTGGTAGATTGCATAAACAAAAGGGGTTCTATAGATTGATTAAAGTACATTCAGAGTTATGTAAAAAATATCCTCATAAATTAATAATATTAGGAGAAGGACCTGAAAGAAATAAATTAGAAAATGAAATTAAGGAATTAGGTGTAAAAAATAGTGTGGAATTGAAAGGATTTGTATCTAATCCATATCCTTATATTAAAGCGGCAGATTTGTATATATCATCTTCAATTTCTGAGGGACATCCTTTAGTCATTTTAGAAGCTGTAGCATTGGAAAAAGCTATAATTGGTACAAGAATAAGTGGAACCAGAGAAATATTAAAAGATGGTGAGTGCGGTATACTTTGTGAAAGTACAGAAGATGGAATAAAGCAAGCATTGGAATATGTGCTAAGTAATGATAATGTTATTAAAAAATTAGAAAATAAGAGTAAAAAAAGAAAAAAAGATTTTAATTATAGAGAGAATATAAGAGAAATAGAAAGGTTATTAGAAGAATAATTAAGATTGTTTTTAGTTTTATTAATTAGCAGTGTTAAAATTATGCAGTTAAAAATGAGGTTGAATATGATTATAAATAATAAAATTGTAAAATTCTTAATATGTAATTTGATAAATTTGATATTAATTTCATGTTTATTTTTAAGCAGTTACTTTGGAGAAGCTAAATATATATTATATGCAATTTTTGGATTAATTTACATATTATATCTACTAAAGAAAGATGAAATAGATATTATAAAAAACCAGATAAGTTATACTTTGATTAGTTATGTAGTCTTAGATTCTATATTAGCTCATACTAAAATAGATGTTCCTTTTGAACTTAAATATTTATCGGAGATTATTTCAATTATTTTAATTTTTAAAATACTAATTAACTTTAATGAATATAAGAATTCTATAAAAGATAGCATAGCAATAATTATAATAATGTGTATTATAATCAATTTTATATATGTTTGTATTACCACAAGAAATTTAAGTGATTTTTTTAATGGATTAAGAATTTATTTTAGGTTTTTACCAACTTATATAATTTTAAGTAATAGAAAAATAAATATAAAATACTATTATTATATGTATTATTTTATTAATTTAATTATATTTATAATACAAATTATTTTAAAAAGTGACCCAGATATTATAAATGGAATCTTTGGATTAACAGGTCCATCGACTTTTGCCATATTTATAATGATTATGTCAATTATTCTTTATTTAAAATTTTTAAAAAAGCAATGTAGCATATTTGTAATATTATTAAATATAGCACTAACATTTACTTGCTTTGTATTACAAGAAAATAAAGCTTTTATTTTTATTTTTATAATAGTAACAATAATTACTCTTTTTGTTGGTAAAGGAATTATAGTGAAAAAAGCTTTAGTAGTCAGTATATCGATAATTTTTATGATTATTGGAATAAATATGGTCATGGTTTTATTTCCGAAATTTAGCAGTATGTTTTCCGGAAATACTATGATTATAACGATAGAAGATTATATTTTACATAATAATAACTCTAAGTTCATAATGGGAAGATTAGAAGCAATACCATATTTGAGTTCTGTAGAATTTGATAAACCATATGAAAATTTTATTGGTAAAGGATTGGGAAGTGCGTTACCAAATGAAAATTGGTATTATATAGATTCAGGTGTAAGTAGAAATAGACAGATATTTGATATCCAAGCATCTAAAATTTATGAAAAGTATGGTAGTAATTTTGGCTATCATTTATCGAGTACCACTGTACTTAATTTAGAAATAGGAAGTATTGGACTAATTTTAATCATAGTAATGTGTTTAATATTTACAATAAGAGCTTGTGTTTTAATAAGACAGGGAAATTTATATAATCAAATTTATGGGATGATTGGTATAATGCTTATAATTAGTTTTTTATTTGCTACTATTTATGGCAGTGACTTAATTAGTAGACAATTTACTCTTATGATTTATGTATTAATTGGGATTGTTACTGAAAAGTATAAAAACATATATACTTAGAAATTGATAAAATTATAAGAAGTTTTCGACTTTTAGAATTCTACATCTACATTAGTAGAACATTAATAATATATGCTTAAATAAATTAATAGAAATAATTATATCTAATTTGATAAACAAAATATTTTAATTACCTTCTTATATTTTATATTGTGGACTGGTCTATTAAACATAAATATATTTAAGTGAAATATACAATTTATGTGGTAAATTAGTGAATAAAATTTTACTTGTTGCAATATTTTATGATGCAATAAATCTTAATAATAAGAGGAGTGAAGAATTTTGAAAATATGTGCTGTAGTAGTAACGTATAATAGGCTAGATTTGCTAAAACTAACGATAGAAAAATTATTAAATCAAACAGTAAATTTAGACTCAATAATAATTATTAATAATGCAAGTAATGATGGGACAGAAGAATATTTGAAAAAATTAAGTAAGCTGATTATTTGCGTAAATCTGAAAGAAAATATAGGTGGTGCAGGTGGATTTAATAAAGGATTAAGATATGCTTATGATAATAGATATGATTATATTTGGATAATGGATGATGATACAATTGCAACTGAAAATGCATTGGAAATGATGCTTAAAGGATTGAAGTTATTAAAAAATGAGAATATTGGATTTGTATGCAGCAATGTTTTGTATAAAGATAATAACCCTTGTTTAATGAATATACCTAAAGCAGATTATATTTGGAATAAATTTTCTGAGTTTAGTTTAGTAAAGGTTAGAAATGCCTCCTTTGTTTCATTATTAATTAATAGACAAGTAATTGAAAAGGTTGGATTACCTATAACTGAATTTTTTATTTGGGGGGATGATTTAGAATATACAAGTAGAATAAATGAACAATTTAATGGATATATGATAGGTAATAGTATAGTACACCATTATATGAAAGAAAATTTAGGAGTTTCTATTGTTGAAACGGAAAATAGAATTGATAGATACTTCTATGAATTTAGAAATAAACTTTATATAGCTAAAAATAGTGGTTTTGGAGGAATAATTAACTATATTTTTTATGTAGTTAAGATATTAATTAAAATATTCATAAAATCAAATAATTTTAAATGGAGAAAAATTAGAATTGTAATAAAAGGTGTCTTTAGTGGATTATTTTTTAATCCAAAAGTAGAATATATAAAAAAATAGTATGGTTTTATTCTTTAAATAAAACCATATAAAAATATGAGGAGAGAGAAATGAAGGAATATGATTATTTAATAGTTGGATCAGGATTATTCGGAGCAATATTTGCATATGAAGCAAATAAAAGAGGAAAAAAGTGTTTGGTTATAGATAAGAGAAATCACATAGCTGGAAATATCTATTGCAAAGAGGTTGAGGGAATTAATGTTCATGAATATGGTGCACATATATTTCATACTAGTAATAAAGAAGTTTGGGATTACATAAATAGTTTTACAGAGTTTAATAGATATACAAATTCACCAGTTGCTATTTATAAGGACGAACTTTATAATATGCCATTTAACATGAATACATTTAATAAATTATGGGGAGTTAAGACACCAGCTGAAGCTAAAGGTAAAATTGCAGAACAGTTAGCAGAAAGCAATATAGCTGAACCTAAAAATTTAGAAGAACAAGCAATAAAGCTTGTTGGAAGAGATATTTATGAAAAGTTGGTTAAGGGATATACAGAAAAGCAATGGGGCACTAGAGCTACAGAACTTCCAGCTTTTATTATAAAAAGACTTCCTGTTAGATTTACTTATGATAATAATTATTTTAATGATAAATATCAAGGTATTCCGTTAGGGGGATATACTAAGATTATTGAAAAAATGCTTGAAGGAATTGAAGTAAGGCTTAATACTGATTTCTTTAAAAATAGAGAGGAATTAGAAGGTTTAGCAGATAAAATAGTTTTTACTGGAATGATAGATGAATTTTATGATTATAAATTTGGAACTTTAGAATATAGAAGTTTAAAATTTGAACATGAAATTTTAAATGAAGAAAATTATCAAGGAAATGCAGTTGTTAACTATACTGAGTATGAAGTACCATATACAAGAATAATAGAGCATAAACATTTTGAATATGGTACGCAGCCTAAAACTGTAATAACTAGAGAATATCCTGCTAAGTGGAATAAAGGCGATGAACCATATTATCCTATAAATAATGAAAAGAATAATGAAATTTATAATAAATATAAAGAATTAGCAGATAAAGAGAGCAATATAATTTTTGGAGGAAGATTAGCTGAATATAAATATTATGATATGCATAATGTTATTGAGCAAGCTTTAAGATGTGTTGAAAAGGAACTTTAGAAGATGAGTAAAAGTATAGCAAAGAATTTTATGTATAATTTGTTACTTCAAATAGTAACTTTATTCATGCCGTTAATAACAGTTCCATATGTATCAAGAATATTAGGTAAAGAAGGTATAGGGGTATATAGTTATACCCTTTCTATCGTTCAATACTTTGTGATTTTCGGTAGCCTTGGAGTTTCTATGTATGGAAATAGACAAATTGCTTATGTAAGAGATGATAAAGAGAAGATGTCTAAGACATTTTGGTCAATAACATTTTTAAAAGCCATAACAACCGTTATCTCCTTATTAGTTTATATATTGATTTTTGGATTTAATAAGGAGTATGGGAATATTTATTTAATTCAAGCAATTAATATTTTAGCTGCTACCATTGATATATCATGGTTGTATATGGGGCTGGAAGATTTTAAGAAAACAGTTACGAGAAATCTTATTGTCAAGATATTAGGAGTAATCTGTATTTTTATATTTGTAAAAAGTTACAATGATTTATATAAATATATAAGTATAAATGCTTTGATGATTATGCTTGGAAATTTAGTTATGTGGATGTATTTGCCTAGAACAGTTTTAAAAGTTAAAGTGAAATTTTCTGATATTGTAAGTCATGTTATTCCAACAATGCAATTATTTATACCACAGATTGCAACTCAAATCTATTTGGTATTAGATAAGACGATGCTTGGAACTTTAGCTAATACTGGGGAAGTAGGACTCTATGAACAATCCGAAAAAATAGTTAAGCTAGTATTAGGTTTTGTAACAGCACTTGGAGTTGTTATGTTACCTAGAATGAGTAATACTTTTGCGAGTGGTGATAAAGAAAAAATGAATGGATATTTAAATAAGAGTCTTCAAGGAGTATCTTATGTATCGATTCCTATGTCTGTGGGATTAGCAGCGGTATCCAATGAATTTGTTCCATGGTTTTTTGGAAAAGATTTTAGTGCAGTTTCATACTTAATGATTATTTTAACTCCAATTTTGTTTTTTATAGCAATTAGTAATGTATTAGGTGTTCAATATTTATTACCAACAAATAGAACAAAGGAGTTCACAGTTTCTGTAACTATGGGGGCAGTAATAAATGTAATATTAAATTTCATATTTATACCCTATTATAAAGCCATTGGAACATGTATAGCAACTGTAATTGCAGAATTTGTAGTTACTTTAGTTCAATATATATCTTTAAGAGAAAATATCCAAGAAAAAAATTTGATTAAAAGCATTGTTAAATATGTAATTGCTGCAACAGTTATGTTTATTGTAGTTAGACTTATAGGAAACTATATGGGGGCTAAAATTATAACAACAATAGTTCAAGGGGCAGTGGGGATAATCATATATATAGTAATTTTAGTATTATTAAAGGAAAAGATTAATTTATTCGCTATTAAAACTATATCGTTAAAATTAAGATTAACCAATATAATAAAAGAAAAATAGATTTGCGTTTAATCTATAAATAAAAAAATATCTAGATAGATAGATAGATAGATAGATAGAACTAACAAATAAAGATATTATCTGTTTTTAATATTAACAGAATTACTTACACTTAATATGTTACTGACAAATATAAAAGATTTACATTGTAGAATATAATGGGAGAGAGAAAATGAATAAGAAAATAAGAAAAGCAATAATTCCAGCAGCAGGTCTTGGAACTAGATTTTTACCTGCAACTAAGGCTCAGCCAAAGGAGATGCTTCCTATAGTGGATAAGCCAACAATTCAATATATTATAGAGGAAGCAGTTGACTCGGGTATTGATGAAATTCTCATTGTTACTGGTAGAAATAAAAAATGTATTGAGGATCATTTTGATAAATCTGTTGAGCTTGAAATGGAGCTTGCAAAAAACCACAAGGATGAATTATTAGAATTGGTTAAAGATATTTCAGATATGGTTGATATTCATTATATAAGACAGAAAGAACCTAGAGGATTAGGACATGCTATTCATTGTGCTAAGAGTTTTGTAGGGAATGAACCTTTTGCAATTCTTCTTGGTGATGATATAGTATACAATGAAGGGAAACCTTGCTTAAAGCAGCTTATTGATTGTTATGATGAGTACAAAACAAGCATTTTAGGTGTTCAAAGTGTTGAACCAGAAGATGTATGTAAGTATGGTATAGTTGATGGAATAGTAATAGAAGATAGAGTTTGCAAAGTCAAGGGATTAGTAGAAAAGCCAAGTATAGAAGATGCACCATCTAATACTGCAATACTTGGTAGATATGTAGTTACTCCTGCAATATTTGAAATTTTAGAAAATACAAAACCGGGCAAAGGAAATGAGATTCAACTTACAGATGCATTGCTAGAACTTGCTAAAAGTGAAGCTATGTATGCTTATAACTTTGAAGGAAGAAGATACGATGTTGGAGATAAGCTTGGATTTTTAGAAGCAACAGTGGAATATGCCTTAAGGAAGCCTGAAATTAAGGATGAATTTATAGATTATTTAAAAAATATAGTAAAATAGCAAGTGAGTCACAAGTTCCTCACTAGCACCTCTGAGGTCCAAAATTTTACAGAAATACGTATTGCACTAAGTTGAAAGTTTAGTGCAATTTTTGTTTTAAGGAAAAATATTATAGGATATAATAGTAGTAGATAATACTTGTAGTGGAGGATTAATAATGGATAAAAGATTGAATGAAAAATTAAGTGACTTTGGCAAGGCTTTATTAAGATTAAGTGAAGCTATAGATGAAAGTAAAAGTAATTCTAAATCATCAACACTAAAAGATGGAGTAATACAAAGATTTGAATTTTGCTATGAAATATGTTGGAAATTAATAAAATATTATTTGGAAAGTGAAGGAATACAAGAAGCTAAAAGTCCTAAAAGTACATTTAGAGAAGGTTTTAAAATCGGAATTATTGAAGATGGTGAAGTTTGGATTGATATGTTAAATGACAGAAATTTAACTTCTCATGTATATGATGAAGAGGTAGCCTTTGACATATATGAAAAAATAATTTCAAAATATTTTAAACAAATGAATGATATTTATGTATTGCTTAAATCAAAGGTAGTTGATTAGTATGTTTGGATTAAAAGAAATTATTATAGTTAATATAAATACGGTTTTATCTAAGTACGATGAAATTGAAAAAGCTTTGATTTTCGGATCAAGATCTAGAGGTAATTATAAAAAAACGTCAGATATAGATATAGCTGTTTTTTCACATAATATGACTAGCAGTAGATTAAATTTATTAAGAAATGACTTAGAAGAGCTTGACATTATATATACTGTTGATGTAGTTGATTTTTATAAAATATCTAAAGAAGAATTAAAAAATAATATAATAAATGATGGAATAGTTATTTTTGATAGAAACAGTATTCAGCAGCAAGTTCAGTAATGCTGTCCTCACAAAGGGGTCAGACAATTGTAGAAGACTTGTATTAAATAAATGTTTAGTGCAGTGTTTTTTGTTGAAGAAATTTGTTCCACTAACTAATAAAATGTGTTAAACTATGATGGTATTTAAGAATTAACCATAGAGATGGGCTATGGTGGTTGTACGTTTTCCCACCTTGGGCTATTGGTAAAGATTTTACTATATAGTCTAAGGGGGTGGTATTGGATATGCTAGAACTTATCATAGAAGGTATATTTATTGTATATATTATTAAATTGATATTAAAAAATAACCTTTTCACTTCAAATATAAAAATTAAGAGTAAGTTTCTTGGTTTAGATATAGAGGTTAAGAGCAAAGAGAAAAAGCACCCATCCAGCGAAGATTAGTGCTTTAAACTCTTATTTAACAATTAATTTAAGTTAAAAATCTAATAGCCCTAAAACATAAAAACGTTCTAGGAGTAGCTTAGTGTTACCAGCACTAAGCTTTTCTTATTTATATTATATCAAATTTTAAATAAAAATAAACATTTATTTTTAAGAAAGTGAGTCACAAGTTCCTCACTAGCACCCCGAGATCCAAAAATTTAGCAAGTCGCTCACAAGTTCCCGACTAGCACCCCTGGGGGAAACAGGATTTTCCAAGTACAAGTATTGCACTAGCAAGTTCAGTCATGCTTCCCTCACAAAGGGGTCAGGCTCTTGTGAAAGATTACCAAATCAAAGAGTTGCACTAAAGGATTATTTAGTGCATTTTTTGTTTTAAGCGAATAGTTTTTAGGATATAATATACCTAATAAATAGAAATAAAGAGGTGAGTGGATTGCCAGAAATAAGCCTATTTTTTGGAATAAGAATTACTATAAATTATAATGATTATGTACCACCACATTTTTATGCTGAATATAATGGTGAAAAGGCATTGGTAGATATTATTAATGGTAGAGTTATGAAAGGATATTTGCCTAAGAGACAATTGAAATTGGTTTTAGCTTGGGCTGAAATTCACAAGGATGAATTGATGCAAAACTGGGAATTGGCTAGAAGTCACCAAGCATTATATAGAATAGCACCATTGAGTTAGGAGGATGTTTAAATGGAATATATGCCAGAAGTTATTCAAGTAAGACCAACAAATGATTTCAAAGTTTATGTTTATTTTGATGATGGTTCAATTAAGCTATATGATGCTAAGGAGTTAATAAATAAAGGTATATTTACTAAAGTTAAGGATATAAATGTTTTTAAGCAAACTTGTACTGTTTTAAATGGAACACTGGCTTGGGATTTGGATGGTAATTATAATGAAAATACATGTTTAGATATTGATCCGTTTGAGATATATGAAAATTCTCCAGATGTAGATGAGTAGCAAGTTTAGTCATTCTGTCCTCACAAAGGGGTCAGACCCTTGTGGAAATTTAACAGGTACAAGCATTGCACTAAGTTAAAGTTTAGTGCAATTTTTTTTGTTTTAAGGTTATTATGTATGGTGTATAATTAAGATAATAGATATTTAGAAGAGGTGGAATAATTATGAGCAAAGGTTTGTTAGATCCTAAAGTAGATTTTGTATTTAAAAATATATTTGGCTCTGAGAAAAATCCTGAAATATTAATATCGTTTCTAAATGCTACTTTAAAGCCTAAGAATATAATAACAAGTGTTAAGATAAAAGGTAATGACATTGCAAAGCAATTTATAGAAGATAAATATTCTAGATTAGATGTAAAAGCAACCACAAGTAATAATGAAATAATTAATATAGAAATACAACTAAAAAATGAACATAGTATGATAAAAAGAAGTATGTATTATTTAAGTAAAATGTATGAAGAGCAGTTAGGAGAAGGTGAAGACTACTCAAAGCTTGGACGAACGGTTTGTATAAACATTTTAAATTTTAAGTATTTAAAAACTGAACGTTTTCATACAGCATATAGACTTAAGGAGATAGAAACTAATGAAGAATTGACAGACATAATAGAAATGCATTTTATTGAAATTCCTAAATTAGAAGAAAATAGTGATGAAAAAGATTTATTAGTTGCATGGACTGAATTTTTAAAAGATCCAGAAAGTGAAAAGGTAAGAAGTCTTGAAATGACAGTAGAAGAAATAAGACGTGCAAAAGATCAACTAGTAAGAATGAGTAATGATGCTGAGCAGAGAGAGATTTACGAGATGAGAGCTAAAATATTAAAGGATAAGGTAAGTGCACTTAATAAGGCAAAAGAAGAAGGTAGGGAAGAAGGAAAAATAGAAATGGCGATAGAGATGCTAAAGGATGGAGAGCCAATAGAAAAAATAATTAAGTACTCAAAGCTTGATGAAAGTGAAATTTTGGAACTTAAAAAGAAGATATAGCAAGTGAGTCACAAGTTCCTCACTAGCACCCCTGAGGTCCAAAATTTTACAAGTACAAGCATTGCACTAAGTGATTATTTAGTGCAATTTTTATTGTTTAAGAAAAATAGTTTATGGGATATAATATAAATAAATGAATGAATGAATGAATGAGGTGAACAACATGCCAGTTATTACAAGATTTTATGGGATAGTAGTAAAGATGTATCCAAATGATCATACACCACCATATTTTCATGCAATATATGGAGAATATGTTGGTGTTATAGATATAAATACATTAGAAATGATAGAAGGTGATTTATCAAATAGAGCTTTAAAATTAGTAAAAGAATGGGCTGAGAAATATCAAAAAGATTTGATAGATATGTGGAATACTAAATTATTTAGGAAGTTAGAGGGCTTAGAATAATAATTATGAATGATCCTAAAATAAAGAAAATAAAGATAGATTCTCAGCAATATATTTTAATAGTTTTATTTGATAATGGAATACTTAAAGAGATTGATTTTAAAGAAAAACTGCAAGATGATTTCTACAGTGATTTAAAAAATAAGATGTTATTTGAACAAGCACAAGTTGATATTGGTGGTTATGGTGTAAGCTGGAATGAGGATATTGATATTAGTGAATATGAACTTTGGAATATTGGGAAAGTTATTAGTAATGAGTCCATTTTATTCTAGTTAGCAACCTCAGCCCTTCGGACAAGTCGCTCTTAAACTTCCTACTAGCAACCCTGGGGGAAACAGGATTTTCCAGGTACAAGTAGTTGCACTAAATGAATTATTTGGTGCAATTTTTTGTTTTAAGGAAATTGGTTATAGGGTATAATTACACTATAGACAAATTGAAAGGATGTTAAAGATAATGTTATTTGAGCGAAATATTACATTTTCCGATGTTGTACCTCAATTAGAAATAAATAAATTAATTATATTGATAAAAAGATTATTGCCAGATGTTGTATTTAATATGGCGAGCTTAGAAGGAAATCCATTTACATATCCAGAAGTACAAACACTTTTAGATGGAATAACAATTGGCGGTCATAGATTAAGTGATGAGCAACAAGTTCATCGTATAAAAGAAGGTTGGAATTTATTATTTGAAATGGTGAGGAAAGATAATATAACAATAGGGAAAGAACTTTTTAATGATTTCAATAAAATAATCGCAAAAGATGAAGCATTAATATGTGGGCAATTTAGAACAGGACAGGTTAGGATTGGTGGAACAGATTTTATGCCACCCAAATATGATGAATTAGAAGTTATATTTGCTACTGAATTGCCACAAATTATAGATAGATGTAAGACAAAGACGGATTTAGCATTTGAAATGTTCCTATGGGGGGCTTTAAATAAATTTTATTATGATGGAAATAAGAGAACATCAAGATTAGTATGTAACTATATATTGATTTCTAATGGCCAAGGAGTATTAAATGTTAAAGCTAAAGATAGATTAGAATTTAATACTTTGATGTTAGAATTTTATAATACTAGAAAAGCAGATAATATTGTGGAGTTTTTCTATAAAAAATGTTTGGAAAGATATATATAGCAACTTCACTCTCAAGCTACCTATTAGTACTTTTAAATCACATGTATTTAATGTATATCATGTATGGTTAATAAAAAATCATGTCTGCTTTTTGTTTCATTACAATGTGATTTAGGCTATAATAAAAATATATTAGTATATAATTTATTAAATAAGGGGCTGATATAAATGCATATAGAAGAAAATAGAATGTTTACTTTAGAAGAATATGAGAAGTTACAACATAAATATAAATATAATATAGAGTTCATAAATGGAGATGTTGTTCTTCATTCTAAAACCTCTGTTAAACATAATGAGATAGTAAATAATATTCAATTTAAGCTTATGAGCTACTTAACTAATAGTAAATGTAAAGTATATACTGAGCAAATAGAATTAAAATTTCATAATGATAAGGATATAATAAATATATTTCCAGATGTATTTGTAATGTGTGAAGATGGAAAAAAAGTTGGAGAAAGCTTCGTATCTCCACCAAAGATAATATTCGAAGTGGTTTCTCCTAATTATTCAGGACATGATTATATAACCAAACTTCAAATATATCAAAGGTATGGAGTTTTAGAATATGTAATAGTTGAGCAGACAGGTGAGATGATTCAGTATAATCTGGTAGATGGGGTATTTAAGCCTTCTATAAATGAGTATTACTCCAGTAATATTTTTGAAGGATTATTTATTAAAGCAGAAGAAATATTAAAATAGTTAGTTGAGTCATGTTTCACTCAAAAAAGAGTCAGAACCTTATGAAAAATTATCAATTACAAGTATTGCACTAAATGAAAGTTTAGTGCAATTTTTTATTTTAAGGAAATTGGTTATAGGGTATAATAGGAATAAAGTTAATGTTAGATGTGAATATGTATTAGATAGGAAGTGAAGCTCATGTGTAAATTAAATCCAAAAGTAGATTTTGCATTTAAAAAGCTCTTTGGAAGTGAGGAAAATAAATGCATATTAATTTCATTTATAAATTCCATAATATCAGAAGAAAATCAAATAAAAAATATAGAGCTAAAAAACCCATATAATATTTCAAATTATAGAAAAGGTAAAATGACAATCCTTGATATAAAAGCAGTAGATGAAAAAGGCATATGGTATGATATAGAAATGCAAATAGCAGAACAAGGATATTATGATAAAAGAGCACTTTATTATTGGTCAAAGGTGTATTCTGATCAAATTGAAAGTGGAGATGATTTTGAACTTTTAAGAAAGACAATAGGAATAAATATATTAGATTTTAATTATCTAAAAGAAGAAGATTTTCATAATATTTATAGAATGTATAATGAAAAAACAAAAGAAGAATTTTCAGATTTATTTGAGATGCACTTTATAGAATTAAATAAATTTAAGAAGGATTATAAAGATATAAAAACAGCATTAGATAGATGGGTTAGCTTTTTAAATAGAGCTTATGAAATAGATAAAGATGAAATACCCAAAGAATTAGGAGAAGATGAGAATATAAAAATAGCTATAGAAAAATTAGACATAATGTATTTAGATAAAGAAGAAAGAGAAATATATGAAAATGATTTAAAGGCTTTACGTATACATAAGGCAGAAATTAAGACAGCGGAAGAAAATGGTATTAAAAAAGGAAGAGAAGAAGGAGAAAAGAAAAAAGCTTTTGAGATAGCTAAAAATTTATTAGATGTTTTGGATAATGAAACTATAGCAATTAAAACCGGATTGACTATAGATGAAATAGAAAAGTTAAGATACAACTAGTAGCAAGTGAGTAACAAGTTCCTCACTAGCACCCCAGAGATCCAAAATTTTAATTGATGGTACGCCAAGCAAGGGGGGAATAGCCGAAGCAAGTCGCTCGCAAACTCTCGACTAGCAACCCTGGCGGAAACAGGATTTTCCAGGTACAAGTAGTTGCACTAAATGAATTATTTGGTGCAATTTTTTGTTTTAAGGAAATTGGTTATAGGGTATAATTACACTATAGACAGATTGAAAGGATGTTAAAGATAATGTTATTCTCAAGCTACCTATTAGTACTTTTAAATCACATGTATTTTAAGTGAATAACTTTTTCGAATCCCTTTCCATATAAATAAACAAAAGTTTTAGGAACAAAAATAAAGACCAGCTTTTCATTTGAATTAGTTATGTTAGTTTCTTCTACTGACCACTTTTCTATAGGTCCATGAAAAGAAACATCTGTTATCACTCCAGTATCAGCATAAGGAATAAATTTTGTAACCTCTTTTGGAACCCAAAAAAGTACTCTGTAATGATACAATCCATCTCTTCCTATTATTTTATCATATGATAGAGTTGCTCTTTTTTCAGTATAATTACTTTTACTTGAGTTATTATTATTTAAACTTGAGTCTGAAATTGAGAAAATACTAGCATATCTTAGCAATGGAGGGCAGAGATTTATAGGGAGGAAGATGAATACTAGTATACATAAGAATAGTGATATTAGTATAAAGTTATTTTTATGTTTTTTAATCATTCAAAAAACCCCTTATTATTCCTTAATATCTAGTATTTTAAACCAATTTATATTTTTTATACTATTGAAAAAGACCCGTTACAACAAAGTAACGAGCCTTTTAATTTTATGCTACATCAATTTTAGTAACAGTTTTCTCTGTCAATTTAGCTTCTGATTTTTTTACTAAAGCTCCAGAAGAACTGAAGAAGACGTTCTTTTGAATAATTATGTCCATTAGAGAATTTACCTCAGCAGGAGTAACATCAGGTTTAACTCCGCTGATGCTGAAGTTGCTTTTTAATCCATTTTCAGTTATAAAAGTCATTGCTAAAACATATTCCATAATTTAAATCCCCCTAAAATTTTATTTATAGTAGTTAAAGATTGATTATAAGATGAAGGATAAGAGAAAGTACCTTTTTAAATATTAAGTAAACTAAGAATTACTTAAAGTTTAATATATATTTTGAAAGGAAAGCTTAATGTTTAAATGTGCTGTTTTTATTCTTGAGTAAGACTTGAAGATTCATTTAATAAAGTAGATCTTGTACCAGTGGACATGACACTCTTAATTGCTTCTCCTACTGCATATGCATTTTCTGGAGCTACGTCAGTCCTCACATTTGCGAAACTTTTCTTGCTATAGATTGGGTCGCCGGCTTTATCCAATCCACTTTGAACCTCGATACTTAAAGATGTAGTTTTAATTTGTTTTGCTACTGCCATATTTTCTTACCTCCTAAATTTTGTTCTCATATTGTATATACACAAAAATTGATTTTTATAAAGGGTAATTTGAAAATTTTTTTAAAATTTATTTTTTATTTCAGATTTTGAACTTCGTTATCACATGAAGTATCAATGACAACACCTAGTTTAGTAGAAATTATAGTATTTAATTTGTTTATTGAAGATGAAAGAGTGGAGAGTTGTTTTTCAAGGCGAAATAGTAAATAAGCGCACACTGCTATAGGAAATCCAGCATTAGTAATAAGGCTCATCATATCGTTAATTCCCATAATTCATTACCTCCAACAATACAACTTTTTAATTTTTTTAAAGCTTTTTTCTTTCTTTTTAAAGCTGTCATATATGATACATTCTCATGATAAGCATAATTTGTAAGGGTATTTTTCATAAAAAAGACAAAGTTTATTAAATACCTCTCTGAATCGCTTAAATTATTTTTTATTGCAGATAATAGTTTAATGTTCTCATATTCAAGATTCATACTTTCATCTTCCATATCATTACTTAGAGAAGTATTACACTCAATATCATCACTTAAAGAGAAATATCCATCAATATCTTTTCGATTATCGTATCTTTTTAGTAGAACAAGTAGATTATTTTTTATGGAATTTGTGGCATAGGCAACAAAACGATGAGTATTTAAATCGTACTTAGCTATGCAGTAAAAAAGCATTAAGAAGCACTCATTTTTGATATCGCATTTTTCATAACCATGGATAAATGTTCTCATAGATAAGGAATTTATAAGTGGAGTAAATTCCTTAATTAAATTTTCTTTAGCTTTAAGGTCACCACCCTTAGCCTTTGAGGCTAAGTGTTCAATATAATCATAATTCACATATAATCCCTCCTAAAAATTACTTTTCATAAGAGATATACAGAAAAAAAGATTTTTATAAACACTTTGGGAACAAATTTTAAGAAAAAATTTAAAAAAATATATATTGCAAAAATAATTCTTCATGATAATTCTAAAAATATTACAAGAATTTTAACCGTAATTGTGAATTGCAACATATATAGGATATTAGGTATGTACAATATGGATATCAAATTTGAAAATTGGATATTCATATTTATAATTTCGATAAGTTATAACATAAATCTAGGTTATATTCTGTTTATCTATAATGTATGTTAAGTTGTGTATTTAAAATATATATTGCAAAAATAATTCTAATTATAAAAATATTTAAAGAATTTTAACTGCAATTGTGAATTGTGAATTGAGTAAAGAAGAAAGATGAGAAAATAGAAGCTAGAAATTTATCTAGTCTTCTACCTATATAAATTTTTTGATTTTTTTGATATATAAATACGAATAAAATCCTCAAAGATTAAAAGATCTTTAAGAGTAATCTTATCGTTTTCCAATAATTTTGCTAGTGTTTTTACTTTATTGGCCTTTTTAGAATAACGTATTTTAGGTTTTGTCTTATTTAAATTAGCAGAAGAATCAACGCTAATTAAGTTTTCATATTGATCAAAACCAAGAAGAAAGTCTGTAGTGACATTATAGTATGAGGCTAAGCGTTTCAAGTGATCATATATTGGTGCTGCTTTACCAGTTTCCCATTTAGAAAGCATGCTTCCAGTAATATTAATATCAAATGTTTTATTTATCTCAGAAGCTAGCTGATCTAGAGTAATATTCTTTTTTAATCGCAAGTTCTTAAGGATTATACCTGTTATATTCATATTTCTCCTCCATAATGTAAAAGATTACTTTGGAGATAAGTATACAACTATAAGTGACAAAAAGCAAGAAAATAATTTGAAAAAAATTCCAAAATAATCATTGACACGTATAGCTGCAGGCGTATAATTAAATTAACGGTGGCAACTTAAACAAAATGTTGTTACGACAAAATTATATAAGGGGGAATATAGTATGTCAAAGTCACAAGCTCAATATAATAAATTTAAGGAATTCTTATTGGTGAATAACATCAAACAAAGTGAGTTAGCAGAACACATTGGCAGATCAAGTTCTTTTGTTAACAATGCGTTAAATGGAAGAGGCGCAAGATTTACTTCAGAAGATTTAAACGCAATAAGATGCTTATTTAATATTAAAATAGGTGAATATTTTTAATATACGCGTTTTGTAAACGATGACATAAAGGTATTTACGTTTAGGGGGGAAGTATGGAAGAAAGAGATTTAAAATTCATTTATGGGAATGAGATAGGGATAATATTAGGTATAAATGCAAAGAAAACAATAAAAGAATTATATGAAGAGAAGTTAAAAAAAGGTCAGAGTAGACATATAAATCTTAAGGAAGAATATGAAGAAATTTATTGGTTTAATACTTTAAAGGAGATTTTATGTAAAGAATTCACCATAAGAAGTGGTAAGAAGGTAAGAAAAGAATTAAAAACAATTATTGATGAAGAATATGAATTTATGTGTTGTAAAGTAGATAGAAGAATAGTTGGTGAAAACTCTATTTTACTTTGTAGCATATATAATGGAATTAACTTTGATGAAGAAATAAATAAAAATGTTTTTCTTGAATGTCAACATAATATGAGAGTTACAAAAGCTGATAAATGCTATTTTGCATGTTTAATAAACAGCAGAAAATTTGTATTTAAAGAGATACATAGAGATGAAAAGGTGATTTCAAAAATAGTTAATGAAGAAAAAGCATTTTTTTATGATCATATCTTAAAGGAAATTTCACCTAGGTAACTAAAAATATAGATAAATAGCCCATATACCGGAGTTAAGTTATGGCTGTTTATCTATATTTATATAGTTTCAGGGATTACTTTATTTTTTTGAGAATTATAGAACTATTAAATCTGCGTATATTTACCAATTATGAGTACTGCTTATAATATATATTGCAAAAATAATTCTTCATGATAATTATAAAAACTGGAAGAATTTTGGCTGAAATTGTGAATTGTGAAATGTGCATTGTAAATTGTGAATTGCAAAATGTGAATTGTGCATCGTGAATTACAGAAATGTATATTGCAGCATATGTATTATTTAAGTTAGGTTGAAGAGGATAAAATGAGCGAAAAATAAATCTAAAAGGGAGTACTGAATACTTTAAGTAAAAATTAGGTAGGGGACGATATTTATGAAGGGGATAGAGTGGATTAAGCTAAATACAAATATGTGTGAAGATGAAACAATGAGATTAATTGACTCACTGCCATTAAGAGATTCTGCAAATTATGTATGGATAAGACTGCTTTTACAGGCGGGAAAGGTTAATGATGGTGGACTAATATATTTAAAAAAAGACGTGCCTTATACCAAAGAAATGCTGGCTATATTATTTAACAGGCCACTAGATATCATAGAAAAGGTTCTAGAGATATTAGAATCTTTTAAGCTTATTAAAATATATGAAAATAACATAATAAAAATATGTAACTGGGAAAAACATCAAAATATTGAAGGAATGAAAAGAGTAAAAGAGGGTACTCGTGAAAGAGTTAAAAACTTTAGAGAAAGAAAGAAAAAAGAAAAGGAACTTGTAGAGAAGAAATTAAATACTGATGAAGCTTGTAATAGTGCCATAGATGAAGGAAGTGACACTAATAAAATTGGCAAAAATAAAAACTGTAACGCAAATGTAACGCTACAGAAAGGGAAGAGAGAAGAAGATAAAGAACACAAGAAAAAGAATATAGATAAAAAAGAGAATAAAGAAAAAGATAAGGTAAATAATGTTGCTTTAACAAAGGAAGATGATGAAACTTGTGATAAAGCTCATAAACAGACTAAAATTGTCTCTTCGTCTCATGATGAAATAAAATCACAGGCTCTTAGAATTATAAAAACTTTAGAAGAAGATAATAAAATCATAAGAGGGATTACTTTAAGCTGGGTAATAAAAGCGTTAACGATTCATAAAGAAAAGTATATAGAAATGGCTGTTAGAGAGGCTATAGAAAGGAATAAGCTTGATATAAATTATATTAATGGTATCCTTAAGAACTGGCTTAAGGAAGGATATCCCAAAGACTATGAAGATATGGAGTTTAATAATTGTAATGCAGGCAATTCATCAGCTGTTAAAGAAAAACCAAAACTTAGATTTATCAACTTTGAGCCTAGGCAGTATGATTATGATGACTTAGAGAAGAAACTTCTAGGGTGGAATGAAGATAGTTAATCATATGAATTAGTTATTTTATGGGGCATGTCTTAATATAAATTGCAAAAATAATTCCTCATGATAATTATAAAAACTGGAAGAATTTTAACCCTAATTGCGAATTGAACATTGTTCATTGTAAATTGAGCATTGTAAATTGCAAAATGTGCATTGTGAATTGTGCATTGTGAATTAGAAAATGTATATAAGGGGGAATGGGTAATGAGGTATATTAAAGGAATTGATATATCAAATAATAATTCAAGTATTGATTTTGATAAAGTTGCAGAAGATAACATAGAATACGTCTATATGAAAGCTACTGAGGGGAAGACTTTTAAAGACAGCAGACTAGAGGAATTTTATAATTCATGTAAAAGAAGTGGACTAAAGGTTGGAGCTTATCATTTTCTAGTTAGTACAAGCTCTCCAGAGGCTCAAGCAGAAAACTTTTATAGAAAGGTTAAAGGCTATGAATGGGACATGATTCCTATGCTTGATATTGAATCTGAATTTGATGAATTGTGTGATTATATAATAAGATTTATAAATGCATTTAAGGAATTAAGTCCTCTTCAATTAGGAATCTACTCTTATACAGGATTTTTATCAAATATAGAGGAGATAAAAAGTACAATAAAAGATTATCCTTTCTGGGAAGCAAATTATAATAATGATCCCTGGAACCTTCCTTCAAATTTCTTTACAAATAGAATAGGGCATCAATATACTGAAAATGGAGATATATCAGGGGTAAGCGGCAAATGTGATGTGAATTTATTTACAGAAGGTGTTTTACTTAAAAATAACATGTATTCAGGAACTTGGATAAATGAAAATGATAAATGGTGGTATAAACATAAGGATGGAACCTTCACTAAAGATGATTGGGAATTTATAAATGGAAAGTGGTATTTTTTTGATACACAAGGCTGGATGATTCATGATTGGAAAAAGTATGGAGATAGTTGGTACTACTTTGGAGATTACAATGATGGAGCTATGAAAATAGGCTGGTATTATGATGAAAAATCCTCTAAATGGTACTACTTTAATGAGGAAGGTATAATGCAGACAGACGTATAAAGAAGAACATTAAGACATAATTCAAAAGATTGTGAATTTAATCTTGAAATTAATATAGGATTAGCCTAGTGTTACCAGCACTAAGCTTTTCTTATTTGTATTGTATAAAATTTTTTATAAAAATAAACATTTAGTTTAAATTATTTAAATGAGGTTATGAAATAATAAGTATCACAAAGGAGGCAGGCCTTGTGAGAAATTTCCTATTAAAAGGAGCTGCACTAAAAGATTACTTAGTGCAATTTTTTGTTTGAGAAAAGTAGTTTATTGGATATAATATAAGTAAACAAGAGAAAGAAATTAAATTTAATGAGACGATAGGTGAAAAATGAAAATAAAAAAGGAAATGCATCATATACACGATAAAAGCTATAAAGATTTGTTTTCTAATAAGAAACTGCTAGTTACTATGATTCAAAGTTTTGTTGAAAGTCCATGGGGAAAAGACATTACAGAGGATAATATGGAATTAGTAAATAAGTCATATATTCTTTCAGATTATGAGGAATTAGAATCAGATATAGTATATAAAGCAAATATAGAAGATAAAGAAGTAATATTTTATATATTACTAGAATTTCAGTCATATGTCGATTATAGTATGCCTATAAGACTATTTATGTATATGTCAGAAATATGGAGAGAAGTATTAAAGAATGCTAAAAAGATTGATGTTAAGAGTAAAGAATTTAAGCTTCCAGCAATAGTACCAATTGTATTATATAATGGAGAGTATAAATGGACTGTAGAGAGAAAATTTAAAAATGTTATAAATAAAAACGAATTATTTGGAAATAACATAATTGATTTTGAATATATACTTATAGACATAAATAAGTATGAAAAAGATGAATTGATGAAATTAAAAAATATAGCATCAGCAGTATTTTTGTTAGATCAAAAAGTAGATGTTGAAGAATTTATAAGCAGGATAAAAGAGATTGCAATAAATTTTAATAACTTGACAGAAGAACAAAAAATGATGATAAGGCATTGGTTAAGAACGACTTTGAATGACGATATAAAGAATAAATTAGGAGAAAGAATAGAGGATATTTTAATAGCAAAAAAAGAGGAGGTTGAAATAATGACTTCTAATATTTCAAGAACAATAAAGGAAACTTTTGAACAAACTAGAGAAGAAGCGAGATTAGAAGGAAGAGAAGAAGGAAGAGAAGAAGGAAGAGAAGAAGGAAGAGAGGAAGGAAAAATAGAAGTGGCAATAGAGATGTTAAAGGATGGAGAGCCAATAGAAAAAATAATTAAGTATTCAAAGCTTAGTGAAAATGAGGTATTAGAGCTAAAGAAAAGTTTATAGAAATCTCACTTCTTCGGTATTTCATAAAGGGGTGAGACCTTTGTGAAAAAATAGAAAAAGGCTCGTTACCATGGTAACGAGCCTTTTAGTTTTTATGCTATATCAATTTTAGTAACAGTTTTCTCTGTTAATTTAGCTTCGGATTTTTTAAAAAAGAAAAATATGGTATAATTAAATAAAAATGGGCAGGGGGATTAGGCATGGAAAAGCTTAAATTAATAAAAGTAATATCTGGTTTACTGGTATTAGCATCAGTATCAGTATTAAATCCTATAGAAATATATGCTGCAGAAACAGAAGGAAACTCAGTTCAATCAACGGACACCATAGTAAACAATGTTGGATCAGAGTTAAAGGTTAACTCCGAAAAAGAATCAGAGGCAAGTCTTAATAATAAAAACACAGTAAGCGTAACAGGAATAATGTTGAATGAATCAAGCGCAATTATTAATCAAGGAGATACTTTAAAATTAAAGGAAACAGTATTGCCAAGCAATGCGGACAATAAAAAAGTAACATGGAAATCTAGTAATACAGATGTAGCAAGGGTAAGTTCAAGTGGAGAGGTAAAAGGAATATCACAAGGAACTACAACAATCACATGTACAACAAATGATGGAAGTGGAAGATCAGATACATGTAAAGTAACAGTCTATTATTCTTATTACAACAAAATAGGATTGTTAAATAAAGATGGCAGTGCAATAGAACTTTATAGTGATGAAAATTATAACAATAATAGTATAGTTAGTGAAGCAAAAAATAAGAGAACTTATTATGCAAAAGCGTCATCAGATAATATAAGTGTTAATATAAAAAGATTAGATGAAAAGTATATTAAAGTATTTAGAGTGACTTCATATTCAGATATTGGTGAAGTGAGAAAAGCAAAGCTTGTTGATAATGATAATATTGTTTTAGATCCAGGAACAACAACTCTTATTATAAGAGTATATAATAACAAACCAGATTCAAGCATAAAATATGAAGATGACAGCAATATTTTAAATGAATATGAAGTGAAATTAAATAAGTGAATTTAATCTTGAAATTAATATAGGATTAGCTTAGTGTTACCAGCACTAAGCTTTTCTTATTTGTATTGTATAAAATGCTTCCTAAAAATAAATATTTATTTTTAGGAAGCAGGTTAGTTGAAAGTTTGAAATTAGAATATCTGAGGTTTATAAATTTACAAGTACAAGTATTATACTAAATGAAAGTTTAGTTCAATTTTTATTTTAAGTGAGTAGTTTTTAGGATATAATAATATTTATAAGAGGATAATTTGGAAATTTTTTTGAGCAGGAGGTGATTTCGATGCAAGTGCAAAATAATATATTTATATCTTTAGATGAATTTGATAAAATACAAGCTAATTATGATGGTAAAGCTGAATACTATAACGGTCAAATATTATTTAGCTCAAGAACATCAATGGCTCATAATAGAATTGTTATGGGAATATCATCAGCACTATATAACTTTTTTAAAGGAAGTAAATGTACACCATATTCTGAGCAAATAGAAGTTATATTTAAAAATGAAAGTGAAGTATATAAATTTTTACCAGACATATTTGTAATGTGTGAGGATGCTGATAAAAAAGGCGAGAGTTTTATATCATCACCCCAAATAATATTTGAAGTTGTATCACCAGAATACTCAGAACATGATTACTTTATAAAAGCCAATATATATCAAAGGTTTGGAGTGCTTGAATATAATATAGTTGAACAAAACGGAATGATTACACAATATTCATTAGTAGATAGAGCATACAGGACACCTAAAGTTTTAAACCATAAAGATCTTTATGTCAGCTCAGTATTTCCAGAATTAAAATTTGAATTAAAGGATATATTTGAATAGGAGGGATTAATTTTGCAAATTCAATTAGATAAAGCTATTGAAATATTAAAGAAAGAATTTAATCCTGTAGTAATATATTTATTTGGTTCAGCTGCCAAGGATAGGCTCAGAGATGATAGTGATATTGATATTGCTTTTTTAACTGATAATGATGTAGAATCTTATGAATGCTTTATGAAAGCACAGGAATTAGCAGACATTTTTAATAGAGAAGTTGATTTAATAAATTTAAATACATCGTCTACTGTATTTAAGGCTCAAGTGGTAGGTACAGGGAAAAGAATATATTGCAAGGATGAGACTAAGCGTATGTATTTCGAAATGAGAGTTTTTAAAGCTTATGCAATGTTAAATGAAGAGCGGGAAGTTATTTTAAATAAGATTAAAGAAAGGGGAACTGTATATGGGAAATGATGTTATCTTCAATAAAATTGAAACTATTGAAAGATGTATAAATAGAATTAAAGAAGTATACAATGATGACCCAGATAATTTAAACGATTATACAAAGCAAGATTCTATAATTTTAAATATACAAAGAGCATGTGAAGCAGCTATAGATTTAGCCATGCATATTGTATCAGAGAAGAGTTTAGGAATTCCACAGAATAGTAGAGATTCTTTTGAAGTGCTCAATTCCAATAATATGATAGATGACAAACTAAATGGAAGAATGAAGTCAATGGTTGGATTTAGAAATATAGCAGTTCATGATTATAAAACATTAAATATAAAAGTGGTGCAAGCCATTATTGAGAATCATTTAAAAGATTTTAGTGATTACATTTATGCTATAAATAAGCTGTTATAATAACAAGTATTGAAATATTAATGATAGCAATAGCATTAAAAGAACGCCCCATCATCACAAGAGTAAGCGTTCATTTTCTAACCATTAATTAAAATCTAATAGCCCTAAAATATAAAAATGTTCTAGGATTAGCTTAGTGTTATCAGCATTAAGCTTTTCTTATTTGTATTGTATAAAATTTTTTATAAAAATAAACATTTATTTTCTCACAAAGGTTACTGAAAAAGAAAAGAGCAGCGCGATATTTTCATAGCTTTTCGGAATCAAAATATTTATGATTTCGGTAAGTTATCACATAAATCTAATTATAAATTTGGATATATATACCTAATAATTGTAAATTACGCATAATAGCTTAGCATAAATATTTTCGCGATATGCATAATAACATTATGGAAATTTTCTATTGTTGGAGGAATTAAAGATGTTTAAGAAAATGTTATCTATTATAATGTTTCTAACAATAATGTCGTATATATTATTGAGCTTTAATGAAAAAGCCACATTTGCGAATATTAATGCTGCTGAAAAAAGACCTATTAGAGTAGCTGTATTTTTAATAAATCTCTATATATAGGGTTAGATGCAAAAAGCGATGGAACTATGGAGGGCGAGATTCTTGCTAATGAATGGAATACGAATAGAGATTCTATTGATAAGAACCATGATGGGATAATGCAATATGTTCTTTTGGAAGGTGAACGAAATAATTTAGTAGCAGCTGATAGAACAAAATATTCTCTTCTAGCACTTAGTGAAGCAGGAGTAAAAACACAGGAACTTGAAAGAGTATTTGCTTATTGGAGTAAAGAATTAGCAAAAGAGGCTATAGAGTCAATATTTTTAAAAACTGGACCTAAGATTGAAGCTATAATTGCAAATGACGACTCTATGGCATTAGGTGCAATTGAAGCTTTACAATCATATGGATATAATTTGGGAGATAAAGAAAAAAATATTGCAGTAGTTGGTGTTGAAGGATTACCAGAATCTCAGAAGTTAATTAGCGAGAGATTAATGCTAGGAACTATTTTTCAAGACCCAAAAGCAATGGCAGAAGCACTTTATACTATAGGGATGAATATGGTTCAAGGTAGAGATGCTATTGAAGGTACAAATTATCAATTTGATCAAACAGGAGTTGCAATTCGAATACCTAATCAAATTATATATAAGAAATAATTTGATTAGGTATTAAAATAGAAAAAGATTAAGTTAATTGTTTTGAGTTTTAAGATATTCATAATAGTAACGAATAGCTTCATCAACAATGGTATTTAAATAAACATTATCATCAATATGAATGGCTTTAATTTTACTTAAGATTCTTACAGTAGAGCGTCTTAAAGTATAACTTCTTACCATATCAAAAGCTTCTCCGTCAACAGATGGGGTTCTTCCATTTGGATTAACTTTTAAAGTTCTGTGGTCTAAAATTTCATTTTTGTCATTAGGATTACATGGAATATCATGAGAATTTAAATTAGGTGCAGCATTAGCACTATAATGGTTACTGTAATTATTATTATTATTATTATTATTATTATTATTATTGTTGTTGTTGTTGTTGTTGTTGTTGTTGTTGTTGTTGGCGGTGTTATCGTGAATTGTGGGTGGTGCAGGATATTCAATAAGTTCTTCATCAGAATCAAAAGAAAATGATTTTAAAAGAGTCCCATCTAACTTAAGTTCTCCCTCTGAGAAGGTAAATATATCACCAGATTCATTTTCTTCAATGGAAAAATCATCCTTGATTTCGCCCTTTAACTTAGATTTTTTTACAGACATGTTCATTTATAATTCCTCCCTATGTATTAAAATGCGAAGAAATAATAGCTTATATAAGCCTTATCATATTCAGAATTATTTACCCCTTCATATAAGATATATTCAAATATTAAAATATATAAATACTTTAATATGAAAAAATTTAAATTTTTTCATATATTCATAGGTTTCTAGGTTCATATTTTAGAATAAAAATAGGTTTAAATGTTTCTAGGAAAATAGATTCATAGGAATGTGTTTTTCTAGGTAAGTATGTTTATAGAAAAATATTTACCTAGGAAAATATTTAAATATGTAAATATTTATAGGAAACATGCGGATTTGAGATAGATGAATGAAAATTTATATAGAATATACTATGGTAGAATTTAATATTGATAGGCATAAAAGATTGCTTAGTACATTTATTGTTTTAAGTAAATAATTAATAGGGTATAATATTATGTATGTTAGGTGTGACAAGCCAAAGGAGCGATGAGTTTGAATTTAGAACAGCAAATTATTGATGAGATATTAGAAATATGCCATAAGCATAAAAGTATTAATAAAGTTATTCTCTTTGGATCTAGAGCACGAGGAGATAATTTGCCGAAAAGTGATATTGATCTGGCTTTGTATTGTGAAAATTCAATATCTGAATTTATTGAAGACATAGAAATGAATACAAGTACTTTATTAGAATTTGATTTTTCAGATATGAAAGATATTAATGATGAATTTTTCATTGAACAAGTTGAAAAAGAGGGGATAATTATTTATGAGAAGCATTGATTTTAAATATATGAATCTAAAGAAAGCTTATGATAGACTTGTTGAAGTAAGCAGATTATATGATGGAAAGAACGACATAATAAGGGATAGCTTGATTCAAAGATTTGAATTTACATATGAACTTACTCATAAGACACTTAGAGAATTTATGAAATATTTGGGGGTAACTCTTGAAAATTCATTTCCACGTACAATTTATAAAAAAGCATATGTAAATAATCTAATATCAGATGATAAAGTTTGGATTAGTTTATTAGAAGATAGAAATTCTACATCACATATATATAATGAAAGTTTGGCAAATGAAATTGCTAGTAGAATAGTAAAGGAATATGTTAATGCAATAGGAGAATTAATTGGAAATTTAGAAAAGCTTTTATAAAGAATTTATGGAGTTGTGGATGTGTATACTTAGCTAAGGTTTATGAAGGATGCAATCAGAAACAGCTATAAAGTAAAAGATAAAAATTTGATTAATAATGCAGATAAAGCATCATTAAAATCAAAACGAAGTGGAAAGAATCAAGTAACCATATGGAAGCCAGAATTAAATATGGATTAAAAATAATGCAAAATTAATATATAGTTTCATACTGAAATTTAGATCAGGATATTACATAAATAAAAATATTTTCAATATACATATGAAATATAAATGCGTTGTACTGACGGGTATACCACTTACCGTCGATACAACGTATTTTTTGTGGAATAATATGTGGACTATAGATACCCCAACTTATGCATATAACTCGCCGAAATCATAAATATTTTGATTCCGAAAAGCTATGAAAATATCGCTGAAGGTTCTAAGCAGCAGGTTGTAGCCACTTTAGCATGCTCCAACTTTCCGAGGGAAGCTCGACTCATTACATTCGCTGAGGAAGTTCGAGAACCCAAAATAAAATTTTGGACTCTCACTTCACAAGCTAAAATGGAACAACCTACAGCTAAGAACCTTTAAAAGCTCATTTTCAAATGTTTTCTTCACAAATATATTTATGATTTCTAGTGAAGATATGAACTTAAAGTTTTAGTAAATTTGTAAATACATTTATCTAATAAGTTGAATTCTTAAATTGTTTATCTATATCCACAACTTGAAATTTACTTATACCTTGAAATATATGCCATACTAGAAAGTAGAAACATTTTTGCGCAGCAGGCATTTAAAAATGAGCTGTTAAAAGTGCCTTATTGTAGTTTGTCCTACTTATGCTTGTCACACTGAAGGTGGGAGCAAGCATAAGTTGCGATAACCTGCAATTTAGCACTTTCAGCGAAATTTTTATAGTCCTGCGAAGCAACAATGTTTCTTCTTTCGGTGTACTATATGCATAAGTCTATGTCTCAAGTTGGATATCTATAGTACAAAAGTATTAAAAAATTCTTATATTTGTTAGTTTACATATGGAACAAATGTTATAAAGTGCTATAATAAAAAATGTTTGGATATTAAATATTTTTTGCCATATATAAGTTTAAATAGTATAATTCATTCTTTATAAAACTATATATTGAAAAAATGATTCTTCATCATAATTCTAAAAATATTGCAAGAATTATAGCTATGATTGTGCATTGTGAATTGTAAATTGTGCATTATGAACTGAATTGTGCATTGCAGTATATATTTTAAGATAAATTTTTATGAATTAAACTTTTGAAACATGTATATTAATCTCTTTATAAGGATGTGGAACAATGTCGTTTTTGCAGTTTAATTTTTGTATTTTTTTATTTATATTGATTTTGGCATATTATTTTTTGCCTAAGAAGTTTCAATGGATATGTTTACTTATTGGAAGTTATATTTTTTATGTATCTGCTGGTATAAAGACTGTTGGATATATAATTTTTACGACTCTTGCCGTTTGGGGAGGGGCCGCGATAATAAGTAAAGTTAGTGAAAATATGAAAATTGAATTAACTGAAAAGAAAGAAACACTGACACCTGAAAGTAAAAAAGAAATAAAGGCTATTGCAAAGAGGAAGCAGAGAATAATTTTCTGGTGTGTTTTATTAAGTAATTTTGGAATTCTAGCGTTTTTAAAATACTTTGATTTTTTATCAAAAAACATTACAGGATTATTTAACATAGTAACTCATCATGGAGCAGTTACAATGAAGTTGAATTTGTTACTACCATTAGGAATATCTTTCTATACTTTTCAGTCTATGGGATACCTAATTGATGTATATAATGGAAAATATAAAGCAGAAAAGAACTTATTTAAATTTGCACTGTTTATTTCATTTTTTCCTCAAATTGTACAAGGCCCTATTAATAGATTTGATAAATTATCAGAACAGCTATACAAGACTCGAAGATTTGATTGGCAGAAATTTAAATATGGGCTGCAATTGATCTTATGGGGACTTTTTAAGAAGATGGTAATTGCAGATAGAGCAATTACATTAGTTAATGAAACATTTAAGAACTATGATAATTATGGTGGTGCAATTACAGTAGTAGGAATTTTATTCTATTCGCTGCAGCAATATGCAGATTTTTCAGGTGGAATTGATGTGGCTATGGGAATCTCTGAATTGCTCGGAATAAATATGGCTGTGAATTTCAGAAGACCTTATTTTTCAACTTCGCTATCAGAATTTTGGCGTAGGTGGCATATTACCTTAGGTGCTTGGATGCGCGATTATATATTTTATCCTCTAGCTCTTTCAAAGAAAATGTCTAAGGTATCAAAACTAGCAAATAAACATCTTGGAAGGAAAGCAGGAAGAATCATTCCAGTTGCATTTTCTAACTTAGTTGTATTTTTAGTTGTTGGCATTTGGCATGGAGCTTATTGGCATTATATAGCGTGGGGATTATATAACGGTATTGTGATTGCCTTTAGCACGATTGCAGAACCGTTTTATGAATGGTTAAAAAGGGTAACTAAAGTAAATACTGAATGCTTCTCATATCACTTGTTTAGGATATTAAGAACGTTTTTTATTGTAAATTTAGGATGGTATTTTGATAGGGCAAGTAATCTGAATTCTTCACTTTACATGTTACATAATACCGTAGCAAATTTTAAAGTTACTCAATTACTTGATGGTACAATTTATAAACTTGGACTTAAAGAGCAGGATTTTAGAATTTTATTTTGGGCAACTATTATTTTATTTGCAGTAAGTGTATTACAAGAAAGAGGAGTAAAGATACGTGAATTTTTATCTAAGCAAAATTTGGTTTTTAGGTGGGCAGTATTTTATGCATTAATTTTTGCTGTCATAAGCTTTGATGCTAGTTCTGGAAATTTGCTAGGAGGATTTATGTATGCGCAATTTTAAATATAAATGGTTTAGTGGAATAATATTTATAATGGTTTTCATTATTTTAAGTTATGGTTTAGCATTTGCCCTAGTACCAAAAGGTAATTATTCACGAATGACTATGCGTGAAATGTATTCTGAGAAAAAAGACTTTGATGTGGTATTTGCAGGCGCTTCGCTGTCTAATAGGGATATCAACCCATATATTATGGATAAGGAATTAGGAGTAAATACTTTTAATTATGCATTTTCTCAGCAGATGTTTGTAGGGACTTACTATTCACTGAAAGAAATGTTTAATTATCATAAGCCTAAACTAATTGTTTTAACTGTTGATCCAGATAATTTTACCAGCAAGGAAGAAAAGCCAATAGTATTTCTTGCAGTTTCCTTATATATGAAATCATTTTTTAATAAGCTTGAATATTATTTTGCATCGTCTCAAGATGGTTCTTATTTAGACAGGCTATTTCCGTGGCGTGGATATGATGTAAAATCACCTCTTGATGTTGTAAACAATATTTATGGAAAGTTTGATTCTTTTTATACAGATTATCCAAAGCCAGGACAAGTAGAAGCTATGGAAAACAATAAAAATGGTTATGTAGGAAAAGGATTTGTAAAGGTTGATCCTAGTGATGAAAAGGGAACTCTAAATTACGATAATTTAAAACTGCCTCCGGCTAATAAAAATATAAGCGATATAAATACAAAAGATACGGAATATTTAAAAAAGATATCACAATTATGTAAGGAGAACAATTGTGAGCTAATCCTTCTAAGTACACCATTTCCTACATTTCAAATTCTCAGAGTGAAAAATTACTTTGAATTTGATAAGAAGGTGGCAGATATAGCAAAGGATTTAAATATTGAATATTACAACTATAACTTAATTAAACCAGAAGTGTTTAAGTTAAAAAATAATTATTTTTCTGATACTGAACACTTGAATACTAATGGCGCAGAGGCTTTCTCTAAATCACTGGCATCTTTCCTAAAAATGCGCGAAAATGGTGACGATATGAGCAAATATTTTTACAAACAAGATGAGTATTATGCATCAATAGATTATGTTTCATCTGCGTGGTTTAATTGGAAAAAGAATGGTAGTATTATAACACTATCAGGGGATTCTCTTCATGGATCTAAAGTTACACCAGAATACCAATTTGTATTACTAGATTCAGAAACTGGACAGGAGCATATCATACGAGATTATGATAAAAATCCAGATTTTGTTTTTGATTCCGAGTCTTATAAGAAGTTTAAAATACGAGTAAATGCTAGGGCAAAAGGATCTAATAATAATGAAGTTATTCGTCATTATGATGAAGATGTCTCCAAAGAAGAGTTATATAAAAGATAATGTAAAGTAAGCTATGAAAAAATAGATTATGGAGGAAATATTATGGAAAAAAGTATTTTATCTTATCTTGAAAGCTCAGAAAGGAACTTTCCTAATAAAGTTGCTTTTTCTGATGGCAAATATGAATTAACTTATCATGAATTGGTTGAAGCAGCTAAAAGTATTGGGAGCTTTTTGATAGAAAATATAGGTATGCGTAAAGCTGTTGTTGTTTATATGGAAAAAGGCTCAAGAAATATTTCAGCATTTATGGGTGCAGCGTATGCAGGTTGTTTTTATGTTCCACTGGATGCTCAAATGCCTGTGGAGCGTATTAATATAATATTAGATACATTGAAGCCAGCAGCTATAATTTATGATGACAAAACAGAAAAATATCTTTCGCTTATAGAAACGGATTGCATAAAGGTATTGTATGATGAAATTCATATGTTACCACAAAATGAAGAAAAATTAGAGACTGCAAGAAGACAAATGATCGATACTGATCCTTTGTACATCCTCTTTACAAGCGGATCAACAGGGATTCCAAAAGGTGTTATTGTATGTCATAGATCTGTAATTGATTATGCAGACTGGGTAGTTAAAACTTTTGAGTTGAATGAAAATACTACTTTTGGAAATCAGACACCATTTTATTTTAGTATGTCTGTACTAGATATATTTTCAACTATTCGAAGTGGAGCAACATTATATATTATTCCTAAAATGTTATTTTCATTTCCAGTAAAATTACTTGAATTCTTAAAAGAAAAAGAAATTAACACAATTTATTGGGTTCCATCTGCATTAAGCATAGTGGCTAATTTAGGAGCCTTAGATGTCATTAAGCTGCCTCATTTAAAGAACGTTTTATTTGCAGGAGAGACAATGCCTACTAAACAGCTTAATATATGGCGTAGACATGTTCCGGATGCGGTATATGCAAATTTGTTTGGACCAACTGAAATTACAGATATAGGGATATATTATATAGTTGATAGAGAGTTTAATGATGATGAACCTATCCCAATAGGGGTGCCATGTGATAATGTAGATGCTTTGGTTGTGGATGAAGATAGACAACTTGTTGAGGAATGTGGAAAAGTTGGAGAATTGTTAATTCGTGGATCGTTCTTGGCTTGTGGATATTATAATAATCCAGAAAAAACAAGGGAAGCATTTATTCAAAACCCATTAAATAAGAGCTATCCTGAAACTGTTTATTGTACAGGAGATTTAGTTTACTGGAATGAAAATAGAGAATTAGTATATGTTTCACGTAAAGATTTTCAAATTAAACATATGGGAAATAGAATAGAATTAGGCGAAATAGAAAATGCAATGAGTGCATTAGAAGACGTGGACATGTGTTGCTGTCTATATAATAAGGAAAGTGATCAAATTGTTGCTGTATATTCAGGGAACTTGGAGACTAAAAAACTATCTCAGAATTTAAAGAAAAAGCTGCCACGCTATATGCTGCCTAATGTCTGCTATAACAGAAGCACTATGCCACTCAATATGAATGGAAAAATTGATCGTAAAAAGCTAATAGAAGAATATATAAAATAAAGGAGAGAGCTATTATGGAAAAGTTAATTGAATTATTACAAGGTGTTAGAGATGATGTTGATTTTAGTACATGCACAACTTTAGTTGATGAAGGGATTTTGGATTCATTTGATATTGTTGAAATTGTTAATGTAATTGATGAAGAATATGATATTGAAGTTCCTGCAATTGAAATAGTTCCTGAAAATTTTAATAGCGCAGAAGCAATTTTTAACTTGATACAGCGTCTTTTAGAGGAATAAATTTTATTATAAGTTAGATGGCGAGATTGAAAATTATAATTATATAAAAGTACTGCACTAAATTATGTTTGGTGCAAATTTTGTTTTAAGCAAGTGATATATGGGGTATAATATAAGATAATTATCAACACTATTGAAATGAAATTTACAAACGGTCTAATTAAAAAGAGGTGGTCACTTGAAAAAAATTGTTATACTTTTATGTTTGTTCTGGATGGGATTTATATTTTATATGTCAGGAAATAACGGAACAATTTCTCATGAACAAAGCACTAAGGTGGTTAATATAATTGAAAATGCTCAAAGAAATCAAGAAAAATCACAAGCTGAAAATAAAGATAAGGCAGTAAGCAGTAGTGATAGTTCCCAAGTAAATAAGAATAGCATTAATGTTCAGCAGGAAGAAGCAAGTAATTTAGATCATATAGTAAGGAAAAATGCTCATGCATTTATGTATATGGTACTAGCAATTCTAGTTTGCGGTGCACTTTTCTCTTATAATAAAAATGGAAAAGGTATGATAATTTACATATTGTTTATTTGTTTATTTTATGCTGTAACTGATGAGTTTCATCAATCTTTTATACCAGGAAGGACTTCATTAGTTAGTGATATTTTAGTTGATTTTGTGGGAGCAATGATTGGATTAGGATTATTTTATCTTTCCTATTATAAAATTTATAAAAGAAAAAGGTCTTAAAGAAAAAAGTGCGTAGTTAAAAAATTACGTACTTTTTTCTTTAATATATATGTTGCAAAAATAATTCTTCATTATAATTCTAAAAATATTGCAAGAATTTTAGCTGTAATTGTGAATTGCGAAATGTGTATTTGAATTGCAATATATATATTTCTTATTTTTATAACTTATTGGCTTAAGGATGATCTTGATTTCTCTTTACTTCAGCAGCTGTTAAAATAATTTCACAATAGAATAAAATTTCATGTTATACTATAAAAAGGATATAATTGACAAAAAAAGATAAGATGACTAATATGGGGGACATAATCATGAGTAAAAAAATAAAAAAAGCAATAATTCCTGCAGCAGGATTGGGTACAAGGTTTCTTCCAGCAACTAAAGCAAAATCTAAGGAAATGCTTCCTATAGTAGATAAACCTGCAATTCAGTATATTGTGGAAGAGGCAATAGCTTCTGGAATTGAAGAGATTCTTATTATAACTGGAAGGCATAAAACATGTATTGAAAATCATTTTGATAAGTCAGTGGAACTCGAAGTAGAACTAGCTAAAAATAATAAGGATGAGTTACTAAAGATAGTCAGGGATATATCAGGTATGGCAAACATTCATTACATAAGACAGAAAGAACCAAGAGGATTAGGACATGCTATTTATTGTGCCAGGGCGTTTGTAGGAAATGAGCCTTTTGCAGTATTGCTTGGAGATGATATTGTTTATACAAATGAATACCAAAAGCCTTGTTTGAAACAGCTTATAGATTGTTATGGTGAATATAAAACAAGTATATTGGGAGTGCAAGCAGTAGAACCAGAGCATGTATCAAGGTATGGAATAGTTAATGGAATAAAAATTGAGGATAGAGTTTCTAAGGTTAAGGGATTAGTGGAAAAACCAAATATTAAAGATGCTTTATCTAATACTGCAATTCTTGGAAGATACATAATAACACCACAGATATTTGAGATACTAAGCAGAATTAAGCCTGGAAAAGGTAATGAAATACAGCTTACAGATGCATTATTAGAATTGCTTAAAGAAGAAGCAATTTATTCATATAACTTTGAAGGCATAAGATATGACGTGGGAGATAAACTTGGATACCTAAAAGCTACAGTAGAGTACGCATTAAGAAATTCAGAACTTAGAGATGGATTTACTGATTACTTAAAGAGTATAGTTATTTAAGTTTTGAAATTTAAGTTGAACTAATTAAAGAGGAAAATAATGAGTATATTAAGTTTAAAAAATCTTAGCAAATATTATAAAGTAAAAAGTAGTGAAAAAGTTTATGTGTTAAAAGATATTAATTTATCTTTTGACAAAAACGAATTAGTGGCGATTATAGGAGAATCAGGTAGTGGTAAGTCTACATTAATGAATTTAATAGGTGGATTGGATTCTAAATATAATGGTGAATTATTTGTAGATGGAGAGAACATTAAAAAGTTTAAGAAAAGAGAGCTTGATGAGTATAGAAAAAATAAGATTGGGTTTGTCTTTCAAAGTTTTAATTTAATATCGCATTTATCTGTTTTAAATAATGTAGCAATAGCTATGACACTATCTAATGTAAAGAAAAAAGAGAGAGTTAAGCGTGCAAAAGAATTGTTAATAGAACTTGGCTTAAAAGAGCATATAAATAAGAAGCCAAATCAGTTATCAGGCGGTCAGAAACAAAGGGTAGCTATTGCAAGAGCATTAGTGAATGATCCTGAAATAATTATTGCAGACGAACCAACAGGAAGCTTAGATTCAAAAACATCAATGCAAGTTCTAGAAATAATGAAGAGTATAGCTAAAGCTGGTAAACTTGTGATTATGGTTACTCATTCTGAAAGAGTGGCATCTTGCTGCAGCAGAGTAATTAAAATAGCTGATGGAAATATAACTGATGATAATAAATTTTTTGAATTTGAAGATGCTTCTGACAATGAAAAGAGCTATGAAGGAAGTAGATCTTTTAGAAAGAAAGGAAAAAGTTTAAATTCTTTTAATGCAATAAAGCTGGCACTTACTAATATGAAGGAAAAGGCAATAAGAAATATAGCTATTTCTATAGGTTCAAGCATAGGAATAATGAGTCTTATCTTGATGCTGGCTTTTGGAAATGGAATTAAGGCTTATTTTAATAGAACTATGAATAGTTATGTTAATCCTCTAGTAATAGAGGTAAATATGCCTAGTGATGATTCAGAAACAGTTAACTTAGATATTGCGACTATACAGAAGCCTAACATTAATAAACAAACTCCATTTAAAGAAGATGATATAAAAAAGCTATCGGAAATAGAAAATGTATCTTCTATAGAAAAGGGATTTAATGAAATATCTCTAGGTGCAGATTCTTTAAATTATAATGGAAAAGGAAGTAATGTTATGAGACTTTCAACTATATCCTCAAATATAACAGAATCAAATCTTAGAGAAGGATCATTACCTAAGGACGGAGAGATACTGATAAACAAAACTATAAGTGATAAAGTTGGAGAAGATGTCATTGGTAAAAAGGTGTCTTTGAGCATTTTAGTAAATCAAAAGGTATTAAAAAGAGAATTTGTTGTAAGCGGAATTTATACTACAGCCGGTGGAGATTTAACTTCAATTATGAAGTCTGTCTTTTTAAACTATTCAGATTTAGAAAACTGGTATTCAGAGAATAAATATGAATTAAAGCCTAATGTAATGTATTTAAATACACCTAGTGAAAAATATACTGATGGAATAAAAGAAAAGGTTAAGGAACTTGGATATTCAGGATCCTCACAAGAGCAAATGTTAAATTTATTTAATTCTATGATAAATATTTTAACTTATGTACTATCAGGAATTTCAGCAGTGTCTTTGGTTGTATCCGCAATTATGATTGTAGTAATTATGTATATTAGTGTTGTAGAACGAACTAAGGAAATAGGAATAATTAAAGCCATAGGGGGACGCGGAAAGGATATAAGAAAAATTTTTGTTTTAGAAGCGTTCTTAATTGGATGCTTTAGCGGGATTATTGGACTTGCTTTTGCATATGCATTAATGAAAGGAATAAATATCAAGTCAATTAAATTATTTGGCATCAATTTAGTTCTGATAAAGAAGTCCTATGCTGCTTTTGGATTAACATTAAGTATTGTTATAAGCGTTCTGGCTGGATTATTGCCAGCTAATAAAGCCGCTAGATTAGATCCGGTAGAATCTTTGAGAAGAGAATAATTAATAGCTAATATATGGTCCAAATAGTTCTTCATGATAATTCTAAAAATATTGGGAAAATTTTAGCCGTAATTGTGAAATGTGCATTGTGATTGTGAATTGTGAAATGTGAACTGAGCATTGTGAATTGAAACATGTATATAAAATAAACCTTTGGATGTTACGTTATCCAAAGGTTTATTTCTTTTAATTTAATTCAAAAAGAGCCCCGCCCAATAGAGCATATGCTTGTCCGTCGGCAATATAGACAGTTACAGATGCACTTCTTTTTAATAATTCAACTTTTATAGTGGCAGAATAGGATGTTACTTTATCTCCAGAGACTTTTATCTTATATTTTTTGTAGAAATCAGAAGAAGTCATAGGTTCTTTTTTTATTGATGGAACGGGAACAGTTGTATTATAGTCATTGAAAGTTATTGAATTACTGTCAATAGTTATACTTTTTCCTTCACATAAAGCTATTGTTTCATCATCTAATTTAGTCCCTTTATATACAACGTCCCCAACAGTCCAAGTTCTATATAAATCTTCATATGACGAATCGGTATCATCCTTTGATCCAGAATTACCAGATGAACTACCACCTGATCCACCAGAACCTCCTGATGAAGTAGATGTTGCTGTATTAGTAGTACCCGTAGTAGTATTTTGATTTGCTGTAGATGCAGTTACTTTTTCGCCATTTTGACCAAAAGTATAACTTACGCCGTTAATAGTTATAGTTCCAGTTTTCATTGCTCCAGAGTCACTTAAATAATAAGTTTTACCGTTTAACTCAAGTAAGCCAGTTTTCATATCGCCAGATTGGTTTAAATAGTACCAAGTTCCATTGTTTAAAAGCCATCCAGTCTGCATATCTCCAGAAGGGGTAGTATAATACCATTTACCGCCATCGCTGATCCAACCAGTTTTCATTTCACCAGATGAGGCTAAGTAATACCATTTACCACCATCATTAACCCAACCTGTTTTCATTACAGAACTTGAATCGAAAAAATACCATTTCCCATCTATTGATTTCCAACCAGATACCGTAGCATCTCCATCACTGTAGCTCCAGCTACCATTATCGGCTTGTCTCCAAGCAGCTGATGCTTTTGTTGGCATTATAATAGTAGCAGTAGCTATAAGGGCTATTGCAGCCGCAAAAACTAAGTTTTTTAATTTAAGATTTTTCATTTTAACACTCCTCAAAATACTTAATTAGTTATGCTCAAAATTCACAATAGCGTATTCGATTCTATTACATATGTATAACTATGTGAAGTTTGAAATATACATATATATAATTTACCATTTAAACATGTAAATTTCAAATTATTATAAATGATGGAAGGGTAATTAATATATAAAATAAGAAAATTGAAATAAATAGTAATTTTTAAATGAAAAACTATTCATATAAGTGGATATCATGGAAAAAATATTGTGATTAGCCCATAAATGATATATTATAGAATATGTATACTGTTATATGGAAGAGAATATAGTTAAAATATTGAAAGGGGAAAAATAAGAATGAAAATGAAAAAATTATTATCAATGGGAGCACTTGGATTAGTAGTAGCTACATCCACTTCAATAGGGGCATTCGCGGCTGAGAGACCTAGTAAGGAAAAAGTTGAAAATGATATGATCGGTATGTTTATATCAAATAAAAGTCCATTAGCTTACGATGTTAATGGAAACACAAAGGTTGAGGATATTATTAATATCGAAAATCTTAAAACAATAATCAGCAAATATGAAGGGGATGAAGTAAATTATCCTAAGTTAAATAAAGCATTAGACTTGATTTTTGAGAATAAATCTAAATCTCTTATAGAGAATGCAGGAGTTATTGTTGATAATTTCAGCAAAGACGATATTAATAAATTAGTAGAAGAAGTTAGAAGTGTAGCAGATAGATTTAGAGATATAGAAAATGGACAAACAGTAACTGATAAAGATGGTAAGCATGGTAAATATGAACTTGAAGGTGATATCAAGGATTTAGTAAATGAAAAGAATCCTGATTTAGATGTATTATTTGGAAAAAATATTAATGGAAATATATCTATGTCAATTATGAAAGATAGTAAAGTAATTCTTCAACTTGATTCAGGGGATGCATATAAAATTAGTGACTTTCTTTATAACAATGCCTCTGAGTTGACTGGGTATGCAAAGCTTTTTAAATCAGTAGTTAAATAATAATGAAAACTAATTTGCTAAAAACTGTTGAAGTATTATTAGTATTTAGCATAGTATTTGCTATTGTGTCTATATTTCTAAAGTATGTAATTTTAAATGAATCTACTTATTTAAGCATATTTGATAAAAGTGGCGTTTATGCAGAAGTTAAAGACTCCATTTATAAAAAAATAGATAATCTTTTAAGTTCTAAAAATATCAATTTTGACATAAAAAAATCAATAATAACAGATGAGGATATAAAAAGAGAAACGAATAATGCGGTTTATGGAGTTTTAGAATATTTAAAAACAGGTGAAAATAATATTACTCCCCCAGATACATCTATTTATAAGCAAAGAGTGTCTGATATGTTAGATACTGTTATAAATGGAATGTTAAAGCCGTCTAATGGCGATTTGTCTTTTAATAGTAATTTTTATGTTAAAAATATGGCATATACTAAAAGTAGCTTAAAAGGTAATGAAATGAATTATCTTAAGAAAACAACAAGAGATGGACAAGATACTTTAGAAGTAGAGAAGCTAATGAGCAAAAGCGAAGCAGAAGCTAAGGTAAGAGAAATATTAAAAGAAAAAGGATTAACTGAAGAAGAAGCGATAGAGAAGGCAACAAAAAAAGGCATAACGGAAGAGCAAGCTTTAAAGATATTAGCTGGTTATGGAATAACAATTGATGATTATGGCTCGGGTGAAAATAACTCTGAGGCAACAACAAATGCGGATAGTAATGGTAATAGTAAAGTGAATGCACAAGATAGTAATGGTGGAAGTTCTAAAGATGCAACGTCATCAAAGAATGAAAATCAGGATTCTATAAGTGCTAAACAAGATAATAAAGGTGTTAAAACTCAACTAGACAACATAAAGAATAAATTGTTGGATGAAGCAAGCAAAAGTATCGATCAAGAAGTTGAAAAAATGAACTTCAATAAAGTTTTAGAATCAAGTAAGTTTCAAAAACTGGCTAAAGTAACATCAATAATTTATAGATTATTTTGGTTATTTATTATGATACCTATATTCATTATGGCTATATTAATAAAGATAAATGCTAAGGGGTTAAACTCTAGTTTAAAATACATAGGGATGGCATTTTTGTTTGCTGGGTTAATATTGGTTGCTGTAGCATCTAGTGTTTACTTCCTAAAAATTTATGAAAATATTAATATTAGTCCAGTTTATATCAAAGACACTGTTTATACTATAGTTAGACATAGTTTAATGGTACTAGCTGAATATGGGGCTGTGGCACTTGTTATGGGTTTGCTTATGCTTATTCCAACAAAGAAGTATTTGATTAAGTAAAATGTTTACTATTTATTTAAGTAAAGATAATTTTTGAATAATAAATTTTATAAGTTGATAACTAAAAAAGGAAGAGTATTAAGGAGGATAATATAGTAATGAAGAGTTCAAGATTAAAAAAATTAATTGCAGTTACAGTGGCAACACTAACGTTAACAGCTTTATCTCCAATAGGAGCATCAGCAGCATGGAAACAAGATTCTAATGGTTGGTGGAATACTGAAGGGGATTCATATTCTACAGGCTGGAGATCTATAAATGGAAGCTGGTATTATTTTGATTCGACAGGATATATGAAATCAGGTTGGGTAAATGATGGAGGTACATGGTACTATATGCAACCATCAGGAGAAATGAAGACAGGTTGGATAAATAACGGAGGCACTTGGTATTATTTACAATCATCAGGAGCAATGAAGACAGGCTGGGTAAATGATGGAGGTACTTGGTATTACTTGCAATCATCAGGAGCAATGAAAACAGGTTGGATAAATGATGGAGGCGCATGGTATTTTGCATCATCATCAGGGGCAATGCAAACAGGTGTAGTTAAGGTTGATGGAAAAGTTTATTATTTTGCAGCAAATGGTGCGATGGCAACAGGAAGTGTTACTATCAATGGAACAACATATACTTTTGATAGCACTGGAGCAGCTACAGGAGAGAAAATACCAACTACAGATAAAATATTTAATGGTAATGGAAGTGCTGTAACACAAGGCTCGCAAAATCCAACTGATGTGGTAGACACAGATTCAGGGCATCACCATGGTGGCGGTGGTGGATCATCATCATCATATCTATCAGATTTAAATGATGGAGGTACTCATACTGGAAGTTATACAATATCTACTACTACCGGAACATTTGGTGGAAGTAGTGCATCTAATACTACTACAATAAATGGAAATATATCAATTAATGCATCTGCACAAGCGGATGGGGTAATAACTTTACAAAATTTAAAAATTAATGGAGATCTAGCTATTGATTTTGGTGATGGTACTGTAAATTTAGATAATGTGTCAGTAAATGGCGTTGATGTATCTAATGTAGGTAATAATTCATTGCATGTTAAAGGAAGTTCTTCTATTAAAGATCTTAATGTTCTTGATAAAACTAATGGTGCTCATATTGTTGTAGAAGGAAATAGTGCAAGCATAAAAAATGCTTCAATAAAAACATCATCGCCTGTAGTTATAGCTGGAGCAATTAGCAACATAATAGTTGAAAATGCAGGAGCATCTATAGACTTACAAAGTGGATCAGTAGGAACTGTTTTAATTAAGGGAACAGCTGTAGGAGCCAAATTCAATGTTGGATCTGGAGCGGCAGTAGCTAATTTAAATGTTAATGCACCTACAACTGTTACAGGAACAGGAAAAATTATAACTGCCAATTTAGGTGCTGATACTGAAATGAGTATAGAACCATTAACAGTAGGAGCTATTGCAGGAGTAAAAGTAACTGTTGAAGGAGTGGCTATGTCTCCTGATAAAATAAAAACAATAACAAAAGTTCCAACAGATTTAACTGAAATCGAGGATGATAGTGCATTCCAAGAGGATATTAACAGCAAGTATGCAGCTTATGCAAAGGTTACTATAAATAAAGCTAATGAAGAATCTACAGATGGAAAAATTAGTTTTAAAGTTAAATTTAATGAGAAAGTTGACAACAGCAAAACAGGAAACGATTATGTTACACAAGATATATTAGTTACTAATGCAGATGGAACAGATAAAGATATAGAGTATAACAATGGCGAGTATACTGTTCCGGTAAATTCAATAGTATATTCTACTGCTCGTGTATATAGAAATGGACAAGTTGGATATGTAACTTCAGTAAATACAATAAAATAACAAATAGATAAAAATATTATCCCTTGCTAAATTAATAGTTTAGCGGGGGATATTTTTTATAATTATAATAAAGATAAGGGAAAAAATTTTACATTCTATAATTTATTATGTTTGCTTTCTTATTTTTTTATATCTGCTATAATATTACTTGTCGCTATTTTTATTTCTAGCGAAGAGAAATATTGGGGAAAGTGTTAGGCACAATCCAATAAATAACAAGTCGATTTGCCAGGATATTTTCCATTATACTACGTCGGCAAATTGACCTAATAGGCCCGCTATGAGGGCGATTTGTCTCCTTGCTTGATGAAAAATATCCATGGCAACTTTAGACTTGTTACTTATTTTCATGTGCCTTATTCTATATAAAATAAAGTTTGTTATATATATTGTAAAAATAAATCTTCATCATAATTCTAAAAATATTATAAGAATTTTAGACGTAATTGTGCATTGAGAATTGTGAATTGAGAATTGAGAATTGTGAATTGTGAATTGTAAAACATATATAAGTTAAGACGCATTAAAGAAAAAGATAAGTCCAAAATTACAAAGAAGATTTTGGGTTAGGCATAAGTAATGTAGTAATGTGAGTGGGCTTGCTAAGATATGTATGTTGCCAAATAGAAAATTAGAAATCTTAAGCTTTTAGTGAATCAATAACCTGGCGCATATGCTGAGAGTTTTTTATTCTTGAGAAATTTATATTAAAGTCAAATTTGTGACGTTGTACTCCTTGATAGTGTAAATTATGAAAGATACTGATTATGAGTGTTGAATTCTTAGAGAGAATAAAAAAGAAATATATTAGTCTTTCAGATTTTTATTGCAGGGATTAAAAAGTCAGATCTATAAAAAGTATCCTACTCAGTAATCGCCTGGGATTTTACTCTGAGAGCAAATGATTAAAGTGAGAGTTATTATTATTTTTGATTACGTCTTAAAACGATAATTGCAGAAAGGAGTGGAAAAGGTGAGACCATTAGCAGATTTAATGAGACCTAATAAAATAGAAGATTTTGTAGGACAGCAGCATATATTAGGGCAAGGAAAGCCATTATATAACTTGATATCTGGAAAAAACATATGTAATTGCATATTTTACGGACCACCAGGAACGGGAAAAACAACTTTAGCGAATATAATGGCTAATTATGTAGATAAGAAATTTTATAAATTAAATGCAACGGTTGCATCGGTTAAGGATATTCAGGACATAACAAATAATATAGATAGCTTATTAAATTATAATGGAGTTGTTTTATATATAGATGAGCTTCAACATTTTAACAAAAAGCAGCAGCAGGCATTGTTAGAATTTATAGAAGATGGAAGAATAACTTTGATTGCAAGTACAACTGAAAATCCATATTTTGTTATACACAAAGCAATAATAAGCAGATGTAATATATTCTCTTTTAAACCTTTAAATACAGGTGACATAATAGTTGGTCTTAAGAGGTCTATACAAAAGCTTATAGATGAAGGGATAGAAATAGAATATTCAGATGAGGCGCTGGAGTATATAGGGGAAATCTCTCAAGGTGATTATAGAAAAGCTTATAATATATTAGAGCTGGCTGTAAACTCTCAGGTTAAGCAGGTTAGAGTTATTTCGAGCGAATATATTGAAAGTCTAGGCCAATCAAGTATGCGGGCTGATTCTAGTGGAGATGAATTTTACAATTTATTAAGTGCTCTTCAAAAAAGTATAAGGGGCAGTGATCCTAATGCAGCAGTGCACTATCTAGCTAGATTGATTAAAGGAGGAAATTTAACTGCTATAATTAGAAGAATATCTGTTATTGCAGCAGAAGACATTGGTCTTGCATTTCCAAATGCATTATCTGTTGTTAATTCAGGAATAGAACTTTCGTTAAAGGTTGGACTTCCAGAGGCAAGAATAATTCTTTCAGAAATAGTTGTATATTTAGCAACGCTTCCTAAATCTAATAGTGCATACTTAGCTATAGATTCTGCTATGAGTGATCTAGAAAACATGAATTTTGGAGATGTTCCAATGCATTTAAAGGATGCTCATTACTCTGGAGCAGCAAACCTTGGTGTTGGTGGCTATAAATATCCTCATGATTATCCTAATCATTATGTAAAACAGAGTTATTTACCGCAAGAACTGCTTGGAAAGATTTATTATAATGAACAAAATAATAAATATGAAGAGAGTTTGAGGAAATACTGGGCAGAAATAAAAAAATAATAGCAATTATCGTTTGACAAAAGCCGAGTATTTTGGTAAGATATAAGCGAATTTAATATATCTTTTATAATACTAGAAAAACAAAGAAATATCAACAAAAAACGAAAAGGGGTGAAGAAATAATGAAACTTTCAACTAAAGGAAGATATGGAGTTAGAGCTATGGTTGACTTAGCATCTAATTATGGTGGTGCCCCAGTTTCAATAAAAACTATATCAAAGAGAGAAAATCTTTCGGAATACTATTTAGAACAGTTATTTAGCCCGCTTAGACGTGCTAATATGATTAGAAGTATAAGAGGTGCTCAAGGTGGATATGTTCTATGTAAACCGCCAAAAGACATAACGGTTGGCGATATTATGACTATTCTTGAAGGGCCGGTTGAGATAGCAGATTGTATTGATGGTGTTGAGTGCGATAGCTCGGATTGCTGTGCAACCAAAGCAGTTTGGGAGAAGATCAAAAGAAGCATAGACGATGTTATGAACTCAATTACATTACAAGATATACTTGATGATTATGAGACAATTAAAAATAATAAGAATAATATTAAGATAGTGGATAGGAGTGAATGATTATGAAGAACGTATATATGGATTATTCAGCTACAACTTATGTAAAGCCAGAAGTATTAGAAGAAATGCTTCCTTATTTTACTGAAAAGTTTGGTAACCCATCTTCATTTTATGGAATATCAAGAGAAACAAAAAGAGCTATAGATAAGGCAAGAGAACAGATAGCAGAGGCGTTAAACTGTTTACCTGATGAAGTGTATTTTACAGGTGGCGGATCAGAGGCTGATAACTGGGCTATAAAAGGTATTGCATCAGCTCATAAGAATAAAGGAAATCATATAATAACAACTAAGATTGAGCATCATGCAGTTCTTCATACTTGTGAATACTTAGAGAAGAATGGCTTTGATGTTACATATTTAGATGTTGATGAAGAAGGTTTCATAAATTTAGATGACTTAAGAAATGCTATAACTGATAAGACAATTTTAGTAAGTATTATGTTTGCTAATAATGAAATAGGAACAATTCAACCTATAAAAGAAATTGGAGAAATCTGTAGAGAAAAGAAAGTTTTCTTCCATACAGATGCAGTTCAGGCTGTTGGAAATGTTCCTGTTGATGTTAAAGAAATGAATATAGATATGTTATCACTTGCAGGTCATAAGATTTATGGACCAAAAGGTATTGGAGTTCTTTATATAAAGAAGGGAATTAAAATTGATAATTTAATTCACGGTGGAGCTCAAGAAAAGAATAGAAGAGCAGGTACAGAAAATATTGCTTCTATTGTTGGACTTGGTAAAGCTCTTGAACTTGCTACTAATAATTTAGAAGAGCATATGAAAAGATTAACTGCGTTAAGAGAAAAATTAATAGCTGGTTTACTTGAAGTTCCATACACCAAATTAAATGGACCAAGAGGAGATAAGAGACTTCCTGGAAATGTTAATGTATGTTTTAGATTTATTGAAGGTGAATCGATTTTATTATCATTAGATTTTAAAGGGGTTTGTGCATCAAGCGGTAGTGCTTGTACTTCAGGTTCTTTAGATCCATCACATGTGTTACTTGCAATTGGGCTTCCTCATGAAATTGCTCACGGATCATTAAGACTTAGTATGGGTGAAGGTTCAACAGAAGAAGATGTAGATTATGTTCTTGAAGTTGTACCACCAATTATTGAAAGATTAAGAAATATGTCACCATTATGGGATGACTTTTTAAAGAAAGGGGAAAATTAATATGATATACAGTGAAAAAGTAATGGAACATTTCCAAAATCCAAGAAACGTTGGAGAAATAGTAGATGCAAATGGTGTAGGTGAAGTTGGAAACGCTAAATGTGGAGACATAATGAAAATCTATTTAAAGGTTGAAGATAATATCATTAAAGATGTTAAGTTTAAGACTTTTGGATGTGGATCAGCTATTGCATCATCATCAATGGCTACAGAATTAATTAAAGGGAAAACATTAGATGAAGCTTGGGAATTAACAAATAAAGCAGTTGCAGAAGCTTTAGATGGTCTTCCACCAGTGAAAATGCACTGTTCAGTTCTTGCAGAAGAAGCAATTCATAAAGCTATAAATGATTACAGAGCAAAAAATGGATTAGAAGTAATACCTATGGAAGAACATAGTGACGAAGATCTACATGCTGCTGTACATGGAGAAGAGTAATAGGTGAATTTATGAAGAAAAAAGTTTTAGTAGGTATGAGTGGTGGTGTAGATAGTTCTGTTGCTGCATATTTATTAAAACAGCAGGGATATGACGTCATTGGTGCTACAATGCAAATTTGGCAGCACGATGAGGAATTTGAAGAAAGGGAAGGGGGCTGCTGCTCCCTTTCTGCTGTTGATGATGCAAGAAGAGTATGCGACAAACTTGATATACCATTTTATGTTTTAAATTTTAGAGATTATTTTAAGGAAAAAGTTATTGATAAATTTGTTCAAGAATACATAGACGGAAAAACTCCAAACCCTTGTATTGAATGTAATAAACATTTAAAGTTCGATGAACTTTTAAGAAGAGCAAGAGGTATAGGGGCAGATTATGTTGCTACTGGTCATTATGCTAAAATTGAAAAGCGAGATGATAGATATCTTTTAATCAGATCTGATGATGATAGAAAAGATCAAACGTATGCTTTATATAATTTTACTCAAGATCAGTTAGAACATACATTAATGCCTTGCGGAGATTATGAAAAGACAAAAATAAGAGAAATAGCGAAAGAAATTGGTCTTGCTGTTCATAATAAAAAGGATAGTGAAGAAATATGTTTCATTTCTGATAATAATCATGGGAAATATATTTCAGAAGCAGAACCAGATAGGGTTAAACCAGGTAACTTTGTCGATAAGAGTGGTAATATACTAGGTAAGCATAAAGGAATTGTATATTACACTATTGGACAAAGAAAAGGACTTGGACTTTCACTTGGAAGGCCAGTATTTGTAACAAATATAAATGCTAAAACCAATGAAGTTGTACTGGGGTCTGAAGATGATATCTTCAAAACAGAATTAATTGCAACTGATGTGAATTTTATTCCTTTTGATAAACTAGAAAAAGAAATAGAAGTTACAGCGAAAATCAGATATTCTGCAAAACCAGCAGAAGCGACGCTGATACCACTTCCAAATGGTAGAGTGAAAGTTATCTTTAAGGAAAAACAAAGAGCGATAACTAAAGGTCAGTCAGTTGTATTTTACGATGATGAAATAGTAGTTGGCGGCGGAATAATAGAAAGTATAATCTAAAGAGTTATTGTAATTTAAATATATTTTAGGCTGAGAGTGCGTAAGTGCTCTCAGTTTTTTTGTTTTGAGGTTGCAGAACATTTCAATGCGCGAGAAGCATACGAGCATTACAGCCAGTAAAAAGATTTATAGATGCAGCGTAAGTCTCGCGTTTTACGAGAGGGGGACTATGCGATTTAGAATCAAAAAAGAACTTTCTAAGCAATTATTCTGATTTGATAATTGATAGAAATAATACTTAAAAATCAGTATAAATAGACAATGCAAGTGAATATGAATTAACAGCTAGAAGAAATAAAATATTTGCCTATATTTTACATAATAGTATTAACTTATGAAGAAATAATTGGTATAATGTTCTCGAAGTAAAAAATTGGAAGGTGATTTTTTGGATATCTTCAAGGCATTAAAGAGATATAATGAACATGGCTTCAATTCTAAAGGGTTTCATAAAAATGGCACAAAGCATGATGAGTATGGATTTGATAAAAGAGGAATGCATAGAAATGGGACATATTATAATGAGGAAGGGTATGATAGAGAAGGATACGACAAAAAAGGCTATGATAGAAAAGGATTTAATAGTGCTGGTTTTGACAAAGAAGGATATAACAAAAATGGATATAACATATTAGGCTACGACAGAGGTGGTGAATACTTAGAAGTAAGATATAAGTGGAAGTGATTGGAGTAAATATAAACTCGAATAGATTCAGTCAAATTTAGAGGATATTAAAATTTTATCTCAAAAATTTTGATTAATGGAATTAAGTACTTGCTAAATATAGTAGGTACTATTTTTTTGTTCTCTAGCACTGCTCATGAAGACAAAGTATGATGAAAATATTGTTATTTTCGTAGGAACCCGCCCCATAGAGGCAAAGTCTTCACAAAGTATAATGGAAATTGTAATTTAGTACAAAATTATTGTATGGTAAATTATACATCTGAGCATATTAATATGAATAATTTTCCTCTTATTGGAGACCATATCAAATGAACTAGATTTAGTTTGTTAACTATATTACTTATTTTAGAGAATATAGGGGGATACTACAGTGTATAGATATAAGACAGACATAAGGACTTTCTATTAAAAATTATTTTGGAGGTGCACAATGTTTAAAACTAGAGACTTCTATTTCAAGAAGGTTTATAACATTAAAGGCAAAAAGATTGGTATTGTAGAAGACTTATACATAGATTTCTTTTGGGGAAAGGTTGTGGGATTTAAAGTATCCAATAGCCATCTGTTCTCTAAAAATAACTATATAGACATGGAAGATGTTATAGATGTAGGTGAAGATTTAATAATAGAAAATATAAAAAAAGGTGAGGGACTTACATTTAAAGAGATTAAGTATATGGAAGTTATTGATACATTGGGGAATGTTAAAGGAGTTCTAGAGGATATTATAATAGATATACAAGATTATTCAATTAAAGCAATAGTTATAAGCTCAGGGTTAGTAGATAAAATGATAAAGGGTAAGCAAATTATTCTCTTAAATAGATGCATTCTCGGAGAAGAATATATATTATATACAGGAAATGAGGGAGTTATGTTTAAAACTTTACCTCATAATATGGATAGGCACAATGCAATTAAGAAAGCATAAAAAAGCAATTCTTCTAGGTATAACCCTATTATGCTTTATTAGCTTAATATTAGCTTACATTTTTAACAAATCAATAAATTCAATAATAAATATTATTGTAGCATCTTTTATTTTAGCTTATACTTTGACTCCTATTAGGGATGGATTTGAGGCAAAATTTAGAATAAGTAAGAAAATATCTTCAATAGTAGTTATATTAATAATTATAGGTATTATAACTGCATGCATAATTGTTATAGTTCCTACGCTATTTAATGAGATATCCAATATAAGTAATATATTTGATAACGTAAGCAGCTTGCTAGAAGGGATGTTAAAAAAAAATAACTTGGATGACTTTTCTACCACCAATGTAATTTATAATGAAATTTTAGAAAAAGGAAATGCTTTTTGGACAAATTTTTCAGAAAATGCAGTGGAAAATTTAATGAGCATTGGAGATAACGCAATGTCACTTGCAATTATACCTATTATGGTTTATTACTTTCTTTGCGATGGTAATAAAATATATAGTAAAATGCTGCTGTTATTACCAACTTCTAAAAGAGGGCTTACTAAAAAAATATTAAGCGATATTGATAGAGTGTTAACAAGATATATAGCAAGTCAGTTGATGCTTTCGGGATTGATAGGCGGATTAACTTTAATATTATTATTAATATTGAAAGTAAAATTCCCTTTATGGATTTCAATACTAAATGCAATCTTAAACATAATACCTTACTTTGGACCTATTTTTGGTGCAGTTCCAGCGATAATAGTTGCACTTTTAGATTCTCCAATAAAGGCATTTTGGGTAATTGTAGGTATGTTCATAATTCAACAGCTTGAGGGTGATATTTTATCTCCGAAAATAACAGGGGATAGCACAGAGATGCACCCATTTGTTATAATAATTTTATTACTTATAGGAGATAAATTTGGCGGATTTATTGGGATGGTTTTAGTAGTACCAATAGCTGTCATTATAAAAGTTTTATATGATGATATAAATTATTATCTGTTTTAGATTGTATAGATAAACAACTTAAGAAGTTGATTTATACTTTGCAATAAATACCATATTAGAAAGTAGAAACATTTTTATGCAGCAGGCATTGAAAATGAGCTGTTAAAAGCTCTTAATTGTAGGTTGTTCAACTAATGCTTGTCACAATGAAATTGGGAGCAAGCATTAGTGGTGCAACCTGCAATTTAGTACTTTCAGCGAAATTTTCATAGTCCTGTGAAATAACAATGTTTTTACTTTCGGCAGGTTATTGCATAAGTCTAAGTTATATATTGTTTATCTATATAAAAAAGCTTATGTATTAGGGTTGTACAAATAAAGTTGAATATTGACATAATTATCTATATGAAATATAATTTTGATGAAATAATTAAATATTAAGCGATGAATAGGATAAGTAAATTTATCATAGTCATTTCAGAGAAAAAGTGGTTGGTGAAAACTTTTGGCTATATATTTTGAAGCTACCTAGGAGCTATAAATTACTAAGTGATGTATAAGTATATTATACATAATTAGGGTGGTACCGCGGAATTCTAGCTTTCGTCCCTATATCTATTTGGGGAGAGAGCTTTTTTTATTTGGTAAATTATACACCTATAAAAAGAGCAGCTAAGCTGCAAATAAGAACTTTTCACCTATAAAAAGAGCAGCTATGCTGCAATACGGAACTTTTCTGCAATAAGGATATTTTCACATTTGAAAAGAGCAGTGGTTCTACAATTAAAATCTTATGACTAATAATTATGAAATCTTAAATCTTCATAAGAAGAGTATAAACAATAAAAAGATATTCTCAATGGATATCGGCGCCAACTGTTAACTAAAAAAATGGAGGAATAGTTTATGAAATTTATGAAAACCAATGACTTAAGAGAAGCATACTTGAAATTTTTTGAAAGTAAAGATCATTTAAGAATGAATAGTTTTTCTTTGGTTCCAAAGAATGATAAAAGTTTATTATTAATAAATGCAGGAATGGCTCCATTGAAGCCTTATTTTACTGGATTACAAGAGCCACCAAAGAGAAGAATTACAACTTGTCAAAAATGTATTAGAACAGGGGATATCGAAAATGTAGGTATTACAAGTAGACATGGTACTTTCTTTGAGATGCTTGGAAACTTTTCTTTTGCAGATTATTTCAAGAAAGAAATAATTCCTTGGGCTTGGGAGTTTATCACAGAAGTGTTGGAACTTCCTAAAAATAGATTATATGTAACTATATATTTAGATGATGATGAAGCATATGAATACTGGACTACACTTACAGATGTAGATAAAACTCATATATTTAGATTAGGCAAGGAAGATAATTTCTGGGAACATGGTGCAGGTCCATGCGGTCCTTGTACAGAAATTCATTTTAATAGATCAGAAGAAATACCAACTGACGCTGATGAGTTCGTTAAATTAGCAGATGAAGATAAAATAATAGAATTCTGGAACCTTGTTTTCACTCAATTTGATGGTGATGGAAAAGGAAATTATGAAAAACTTGCTAACACTAACATTGATACAGGTATGGGACTTGAAAGACTTGCAACTATAATGCAAGAAAAAAATAGCATTTTTGAAATTGATACGTTAGAAAATATTTTAAATGAAGTTGCAAAATTAGCTAATGTTAAATATGGAGAAAATCAAAAAACAGATATATCTTTAAGATTAATAACTGACCATATTAGATCAATAACGTTCATGATTTCAGATGATGTTATGCCATCTAATGAGGGTAGAGGATACGTTTTAAGAAGACTTCTTAGAAGAGCAGCAAGACATGGAAAAACTTTAGGAATTAAAGAAGCATTCCTTTGCAATTTATGTGACACTGTTATAAGAGATTCAAGTGAGGCTTATCCAGAATTAAATAGTAAGAAAGAATATATTAAAAAAGTAATTAAAATAGAAGAAGATAAATTCAGAGAAACTTTAGATTCAGGAATGGAAATATTGAATGGATTTATAAGTGAATTAAAAGCAAAGAATGAAAAAGTTCTTAGCGGTGTAGATGGATTCAAATTATATGATACATTTGGTTTTCCAATGGAACTTACAAAAGAAATATTAGAAGATGAAGGTTTATCATTGGATGAAGAGGCTTTCCATGAAGAAATGAAAGTTCAAAGAGAAAGAGCTAGAAGTGCAAGAAAAGTTTCTAATTACATGGGAACTGATGTTAAGACATTAGATATTATACCAGCAGAAGTTGAAACTGTTTTTGATGGGTATGAAAATGATACTTTAAATGCAGAAGTTAAAGTGTTAATTGAAGGGGAAGACTTTACAGATACTATAACAGAAGGCAACAAAGCTATTATAGTTACAAATGTTACTCCTTTATACGCTGAAATGGGTGGTCAAATAGGAGACACAGGTGTAATATTTAATGATAGTTTTAAGGCTAATGTACTTGATACTAAAAAGAACATAGGTGGAAAAATAGTTCATTTTGTTGAAGTTGTATCAGGAGAACTTAAAGTGGGAGATACAGTTACTATTGAGGTGGATAAAGTTAGACGTGAAAACATCAAGAAAAATCATACTGCAACTCACCTTTTAGATAAAGCTTTAACTGAGGTTCTTGGATCACATGTTCATCAAGCTGGATCATATGTAAGTTATGATAGACTTAGATTTGACTTTTCTCACTTTGAAGCTATGACAGAGGAAGAAATAAGTAGGGTTGAAGATTTAGTAAATGAAGCAATTACAAGCGTTACACCGGTTGTTACAGAAGTTATGGATCTTCAAGAAGCAAAAAATAGTGGAGCTATAGGTATATTTGATGACAAATATGCTGATAAAGTTAGAGTTGTAAGTGCAGGGGAATATTCTAAGGAATTGTGTGGTGGAACACATATAGATAACACAGGAAAGATTGGTTTATTTAAAATTATATCTGAAAGTGGTATTGCGGCAGGAACAAGAAGAATTGAGGCTGTAATAGGAAAAGAAGCTTATAAGATAGTAAATGAAAAGAAAGATTTGTTAAAAGAAATTTCAACTAAGCTTAAATGCTCAGAAAAAGAATTATTAGCTAAACTTGATCAACAAGTTAAGGAGCTTAAGGAAAAAGATAAAGAAATAACAGTTTTAAAATCTAAATTCGCATCAATGGGAATAGATGATATAGTATCTTCTTCAAGAAACGTCAAGGATATAAATGTAATTTCTTATGAATTAAAAGACGTTGATAGTGATACTTTAAGAGATGTTTGTGAAAAAGTGAGAGATAAAGCTCCAAATAGCATAGTTTTACTTATGAGTGCAAATGCTGGAAAAGTTATTATTTGTGCTATGGCAACTAAAGATGCAGTAGCTAAAGGTGCTCATTGTGGAAAATTAATAAAAGAAATATCTTCTATGCTTGGCGGTGGAGGCGGCGGAAGACCAGACATGGCTCAAGCCGGTGGAAAAATGCCAGAAAAGATACAAGAAGCAATTGAAGAATCATATAAAATAGTGGAAACTTTAGCAAAGTAGTATACTTTTTATAAAAAATAGGTTATAATCTAATTATAGTTAGTGAATAAATTTAAAAAATAAAGTTAATAATAAATATGGATATCGTTTCCTTATAAAATGATTAAGGGGGTGAGTTGCTTTAAGTAGCAATTTTATGAGTAATAATATTGAACATACAATGCAATTTGATTTAAGTAAGAATAAAGAAGCTCTTACAAAAACAATATTAACAGAGGTTTATAATTCATTACAGGAAAAAGGATATAATCCTATAAATCAATTAGTTGGATATTTGATTTCAGGAGACCCTACTTACATCACTAATTACAACGGAGCAAGAGCTTTAGTAAGAAAACTCGAAAGAGATGACATACTAGAAGAAGTTATAAAATCTTATTTAGAGATAAAGTAGAGAGTGCCCGTTTATAACGGGCACTTTTAATTTTAGTATATGAAAGAAAGTGCAATATCACGGTTTGGTTGATACTTGCTGCTTATATGTTGTGAGAGGTGCTGTAATTTGAGGATACTTGGATTAGATTTGGGTTCAAAGACTATAGGAGTGGCAGTAAGTGATCCATTAGGATTCACTGCTCAAGGACTGACTACAGTTAGAAGAACTAATAAAGAAAAAGATATAGCGGAAATAAAAAAGTTTTGTGATGAATATGATGCAAAGGTTATTGTAATTGGATTACCTAAGAATATGAACGGAACAATAGGACCATCTGGAGAGATTGCGATGGCTTTTGGAAAGATTATAGAAGAAGAACTTAATGTAGAAGTGAAATTCTGGGATGAACGTTTAACTACTGTTGCAGCACATAAAGCAATGCTTGAAGCTGATTTGTCAAGGAATAAGAGAAAGAAGATAGTAGATAAAGTTGCATCAACTTACATACTTCAAGGATACTTAGATATGATTTCAAGAAAATAAATATCTGATATAATAGGAAATTTTGAGAAGTATATGTATAAGATTAATTTCTTATACAATATGCTTTTATTAATAAATATATATTGCAAAAATAATCATTATCATAATTCTAAAAATATTGCAGGAATTTTAACCGCGATTGTGAATTGTGAAATGTGCATTGTGAATTGCAACATAAATAAAATACAGAAGGGATACATTTATGGATAAAGAAGCAAAATATGTATATATACCTGATCAAGAAGGAAATGATGTTAAGTTTGAGGTTATTATATACTTTGAAATAGAAAAATTAAAAGGCCAATATATTATTGCAACTCCTGCATTTGAAGAAACTGATGAAGCTTATGCTTTTAAGATATTCAAAGATGAGGATGGAAGCGATATATTTATAGCTTTAGAAGATGACGATGAAGAATTCGAAATGGTATTAGAAACTTATGAAACTCTTATGAATGAAGATGGTTTAATTGAGGAATAGTATACAATCTAGTAATATGATATTTTCTTTAATGTTATTTAGAGAAAAATTAATTCATTTAATATGAAAAGTGAGGTGTCATGTATGGATGCATCAAATTTAATTGATATGAATGCCTTGAAGGAAGACTTGAAAAAAAAGGGTTATAAATTAACACCACAAAGAAGATCAATTGTTGATACTATTATTGAAAATGAAGGTCAACATTTAACAGCGGAAGAAATATATGATAGTGTAAAAAAGAGTTGTCCGGAAATTGGATTAGCAACAGTATATAGAACTATTCTTTTACTAGAAGAATTAGGAGTAATATCTAGATTAGATCTAAATGATGGATGTAGTAGATATGAAATAGTGCATTCAAATGAAACGCACAGACATCATCATCTTATTTGTAATATCTGTCATAAGGTTTTAGAAGTTCAGGATGATTTGTTAGAGGATTTAGAATCTGGAATCGAAAAGCAATATAAGTTTAAGATTTTAGACCATAGTGTAAAGTTTTTTGGCGTATGTGATGAATGCCAAAAGAAACTAAGTGATGAATAAAAGGACTTTTAATAGAAAATTAGAAATAAAATAAAGTCAAAAATGTTTCAGATATTTTGCCGTGAATAAAGTAAGGATATATATTTTACGGTTTATATATTTACTAAGAAAATGCATTTGATGCCATGCTTAAAAAGGTGTGGTATCAAATGGTAATTGTTATTGAGGTATATATATTTAAAGTGAATTAATATGGCTAAACCTTATATGCTAAATAAAGCAATATAGGCTTATAGATTGGAATGTGGATTAAGGTCGCCTATATTAATGTAAAATATATTGTCACATAGGACTTGTTATTTTTTAATACTAAAGAAAGAACCTTTGTTTATAAATAATATTAGGAAAAAGGAGGGGAAGTATGAAAAATGAAAGAGCGAAGATAAAAATAATTCCTCTTGGTGGTATAAACGAAATCGGAAAAAATATAACAGCTATAGAATATAAAGAAGATATTATTATTATAGACTGTGGACTAAAATTTCCGGATGATGATATGTTTGGAATAGATATTGTAATACCAGATGTTTCATATCTAATCAAAAATTCAGAGAAAATCAAGGGGATATTTTTAACTCACGGACATGAAGACCATATAGGAGCGTTGCCGTATGTGCTTAGACAACTAAATGTTCCTGTTTATGGCACTAAGCTTACTCTTGGAATAGTTGAAACAAAACTAAAAGAACATGGTTTGTTATCTTCAACAGAGCTAGTAAGAGTAAAGCCAAAGGATATAATTAAACTTGATAGCGTCTCAGTTGAATTTATAAAGACTAATCACTCAATTGCAGATTCAGTTGCAATTGCGGTTCATACACCACTTGGGGTAGTACTTCATACAGGAGATTTTAAGATTGATTACACACCAATTGATGGAGAAATGATGGATTTTGGAAGATTAGCTGAACTTGGAAGAAAGGGAGTTTTAGTATTAATGGCGGATTCAACAAATGTTGAAAGACCGGGATATACTATGACAGAAAAGGTTGTTGGAGAAACTTTCTTAAGGCTTTTTGCTAAGGCTAAGGGCAGGTTGATAGTTGCAACATTTGCATCTAATGTTCACAGAATTCAGCAAATAATTACGGCTGCTGAAGCTTATGAAAAGAAGGTAGCAGTTTCAGGAAGAAGTATGGAAAATATCGTTCAAGTTGCAATAGAACTTGGATATCTTACAGTTGGAAAAGATGTACTTGTTCCAGTGGATCAAATTTCAAAATATCCAAATGAAAAAATTGTTGTAATAACAACTGGAAGTCAGGGGGAACCAATGTCTGCTCTTGCAAGAATGGCAGCATCGGAACATAGAAAAATTAATGTGATTCCAGGCGATACAGTAATTATTTCAGCAACACCTATACCAGGTAATGAAAAATTTGTTTCAAAAGTTATAAATCAACTATTTAAAAAGGGTGCTCAAGTTATATATGATTCTCAAGAAAAGATTCATGTTTCAGGTCATGCCTGTCAAGAAGAACTTAAATTAATGCAGGCTTTAGTTAAACCAAAATTCTTTGTGCCAGTTCATGGTGAATATAGACATTTGAAGAAGCATGGTGAATTAGCTATGGAAGTTGGACTTTCAGAAAAGAATTTATTAATACCTGAAAATGGAGATGTAATTGAAGTAGCGAGAAATTATATTAAAAAGAATGGAACTGTTGTATCAGGTCAAGTATTTGTTGATGGTCTCGGTGTTGGAGATGTCGGAAATATTGTCTTGAGAGATAGAAAACATCTTTCACAAGATGGTATCTTAACAATAGTAGTAACAATAGAAAAACAAACTGGAAGAGTTGTATCCGGTCCAGATATAATTTCAAGGGGATTCGTCTATGTCAGAGAATCTGAAGGTCTTATGGATGAAGCAAGAGAAATTGTTAAATCTGTATTAAAGACTTGTGAAGAAAAACAGATTACTGACTGGGCTACATTAAAATCTAAGATGAGAGATCAGCTTAGAGAGTATCTTTACGAAAAGACTAAGAGAAAACCTATGATATTACCAATAATTATGGAGTTTTAGAAACATGAAAGAAAATAACAATTCTAAAACTGCAGAGAATATATTTTATTATTAATAATTAAATTATGAATTAATGAAATATTAAATTGTTAAATATATATTCTTTGGAATAGGGTTGACTTTTTTTGATGAAAAGAGTAGAATTTATAATAGTTGTGTAGGAATTGGATACTTTAAGTATCCAATTTTCTTTTGGAAAAAAACAGTTATAGGTTTACATTAATGTGTGAATAAATTTTATCGTAATTTATTTATAATATATAGGAATAATATATTAATAGTTATGAAGTTATTTACAATGTATACTTAAATTTTAACTAATTTATATACAAACTAAAGATAAACTATAAAAGAAAAATTCGCAGCTTGCTTGCTGTTTGGAGGAATAATAATGGAATTAATTAAAAGAGAAGATATAAGAAATATTGCTATAATTGCCCACGTTGACCACGGTAAGACAACTTTAGTAGATGCTTTATTAAAACAAAGCCATACATTTAGAGCTAATGAAAAAGTAGAAGAAAGAGTTATGGATTCTAATGACTTAGAAAAAGAAAGAGGAATTACAATTCTTTCAAAGAATACTGCAGTAATTTATAATGATATAAAAATAAATATAGTAGATACACCAGGGCATGCTGATTTCGGTGGAGAAGTTGAACGTGTACTTAAGATGGTTGATTCAGTTTTGCTTGTTGTTGACTCTTATGAAGGACCAATGCCACAAACTAAATTCGTTTTAAAGAAATCATTAGAATTAGGTTTAAAGCCAATAGTTATAATTAACAAAATAGATAAACCAAATGCTAGACCAACAGACGTTATTGACGAAGTATTTGATCTATTCGTAGAACTTGGAGCTAATGATGAACAATTAGATTTCCAAATTATTTATGCGTCAGCTAGAGAAGGCTTTGCAAGATATAATGTAGATGATCAAAATAACGATATGACTCCTATATTTGATACAATATTAAAATATGTTGCACCACCAGAAGGATATATGGATGAACCACTTCAAATGCTTGTTAGTACACTAGATACAAATGCATTTGTTGGGAAAATTGCAATTGGTAAGATACATCGAGGTACAGTAAAGAGAAATCAAACAGTTGCTTTATTAAAGAATGATGGATCAAGCGCTAATTACAAAATAACTAGTATATTTACGTACAAAGGGTTAAAGAGAGAAGAAGCAGAAGAAGCTTCAATGGGAGATATAGTTGCAGTAAGTGGTGTTATTGATGCTAATATAGGTGATACTATAGCAGATTCATCATCGCCAGAAGCATTACCATTCCTTGAAATAGATGAACCAACATTAAATATGAACTTCATGGTTAATGATTCACCATTTGCAGGTCAAGAAGGTGAGTTCGTAACATCAAGACATTTAAGAGATAGATTAATGAAAGAACTTGAAACAAATGTAAGTTTAAGAGTAAAAGAACTTACTCCAGATTGTTTTGAAGTTTCAGGAAGAGGAGAACTTCACCTTTCAGTTCTTATTGAAACAATGAGAAGAGAAGGATATGAATTCCAAGTTTCAAAGGCAAATGTTATATTTAGAGAAGTAGATGGCCATAAGGAAGAGCCAATTGAGTACTTAACAATTGATGTTCCAGAAGAATTTATGGGACCTGTTATGGAAAAGTTAGGACCAAGAAAAGCAGAAATGGTTAATATGACATCTGCAGTAAATGGATATACAAGGTTAGAATTCACAGTTCCAGCTAGAGGTCTTATTGGATTTAGAAGTGAATTAATGACTGATACAAAAGGTAATGGAATTATGAATCACGTATTCCATTCTTATGAAAAATACAAAGGTGATATTCCAGGAAGAAGCAGAGGATCAATAATTTCATTCGAAGCAGGAGATTCAATAGCATATGGATTATATAGTGCTCAAGAAAGAGGTCAATTATTCATAGGTGCTGGTGTTCCTGTATATGGTGGTATGATTGTTGGGGTTTCTGCAAGAGCAGAAGATCTTGAAATTAATGTATGTAAAATGAAGAAACTTACTAATACAAGATCATCAGGTGCTGATGATGCATTAAAATTAACTCCACCAGTTGAAATGTCTCTTGAACAATGTTTAGAATTTATAAATGCTGATGAATTGGTAGAAGTTACACCAAAGAATATAAGAATGAGAAAAAGAGTATTGGATAGTGCTGAAAGAAGAAGAATGATTAGCAGAAATAAAAAATAATTTGCTGAAAATACTTTAACTATTAAATAAAATAAATATAATTAAAGTAAATGGTCTTTATTTGGCTATTTACTTTTAATTATATCTAGGAGAAAGTAGAAAAAGTTTATGAATAAATATAAATCTTTTAGAAAGCTAATACTGTTAATCATATTATTTTTATTTGTAATAACTCTGACGTTTGTAATATCTTATAGTAGTACCATAAGAAAACCATTAAAGTCAGCTGAAGACTCAATTATAATTGAAGTCAAACAAGGCGAAGGTTTTTATGATGTATTGGATAGGTTGGACAAAGAAAATAAATTGACCAATAAACTTCTTATTAAAGTAAATCTGGCTATAGATAAAAGAAAAGTAAACTTAACAGAAGGTATATATGAAATCAATACAAATTCATCCTTAGAAGAGCTGATAAAATCTTTAGAAAATAAGGATGGAGATAAGGATTTAGTTAAATTAACTATACCAGAAGGTTATTCTATAGAAGATATTGCTAAAAGCGTAGAAGATAAAGGTATTTGTTCTAAAGACGAATTTATTAAAGATGTTAAAGATTACAAATTACCTAGTTTTGTGAAAAATAATAACAAGAAGAGATATAATTTGGAAGGGTATTTATATCCTGATACATATTTAATAGAAAAAGGGTCAAATGCAAATGAAGTAATTAAATCTATGCTAGATAGATTTGAAGATGTGCTTAAGCAGGCTGAAGATGAAACTAAAGTTGAAATAAATGATGAAGATGTAGAAAAAATAGTTACTATAGCGTCTATGATAGAAAGAGAAGCAAGAGTGCCTGGTGACAGACCATTAATATCATCGGTTATTTACAACAGGTTAGAAAAAGATATGAAACTTCAAATAGATGCAGCAGTAATTTATGCATTAGGATATCATGTTGATGTAGTATTAAACAAGCATCTAGAAGTGGATTCGCCATATAATGTATACAAGTATAAAGGCCTTCCAGTCGGTCCTATAGCAAATCCAGGTTTAGACTGCATTAAGGCAGCATTGCTTCCTGAAAAGACAGATTATTTATATTATATTATGAAAGATGATGGAGCACATTATTTTACTAATAACTATGAAGATTTTTTAAATAAGAAAAAAGAATTGGGATACTAACTGTAATGCACAATTCACAATGCACAATCGATAGTTGTGAATTGATAATTTAAGTTGTTTTTTGTTTATCTATAATACAGATTTATGGAGGAAATTCATGAGCGAAATCACATATGACTATATGGAAGAATATATTAGAAGTTTAATTCCCGAGAGAGAAGGGACATTAAAGGAAATAGAAGCTTTTGCAAGAGAAAATGGGGTACCTATTGTTCAAAAAGAAACAGGTGTATTTCTAGAATTCATGACTAGTATGAAGAAACCAAAAAGAATATTAGAACTTGGAACAGCAATAGGGTTTTCATCAATACTAATGTATCAAGCTGCGGGAACAGAACCGGAAATTGTTACAATAGAACGTGATGAAAGAATGATTGAACTTGCAAATATTAATTTAAAGAAATTTAATTTAGACCATAAGATCAAGATTGAAGAAGGCGATTGCTTAGAGATTTTAGAAAAATTAAATGAACCTTTTGATTTGATTTTTATGGATGCAGGCAAAGGACATTACAACCACTTTTTGCCACACTGTTTAAGATTACTTAATCCAGATGGAGTAATAGTTGCTGATAATGTTTTATTTAGAGGTATGGTAGCATCACAAGAATTAGTTAAAAGAAGAAAAATTACAATAGTAAAGAGAATGAGGACTTATTTGGAATTAGTTACTCAAGATGAAAACTTAATTACATCTGTCATACCAATGGGAGATGGGATTGCAGTTACAAAGAGGAGGTAAATTAAAATGATAAGACCAGAAATTTTAGCACCAGCAGGAAATTTAGATAAACTTAAAATAGCAATAGATTTTGGAGCAGACGCTGTATATCTTGGTGGAAGTAAATTAAATTTAAGAGCATTTGCAGATAATTTTACTAATGAACAATTAAAAGAAGGCGTGAAATATGCTCATGATAGAAATAGAAAAGTTTATGTAACTATGAATGTTTTCCCTCATAATGCAGATTTAGGTGGAGTAGAAGATTATATAAAGGAATTATATGAAACAGGTGTTGATGCAATAATAGCATCAGATCCAGCAATAATTTCAGCAGCTAGAGAAGTTGCACCAAATTTAGAAATTCACTTGAGCACTCAAGCTAATAATGTTAACTGGAGAGCAGCTAAGTTTTGGTATGAACAAGGTGTTAAGAGAATAGTAATGGCTAGAGAGCTTAGCTTAACTGAGATAAAAGAAATGAGAGATAACTTACCAGAGGAATGTGAGATAGAAGCATTTGTGCATGGTTCAATGTGTATAAGTTACTCAGGAAGATGTTTAATTTCTAATTATATGGTTGGAAGAGATGCTAATAGAGGAGCTTGTGCGCAAGCATGTAGATTTAAATATCATTTGGTAGAAGAAAAGAGACCAAATGAATTTTATCCAGTAGTTGAAGATGAAAATGGAACATACATAATGAATTCAAAAGACTTATGTATGATTGAACATATAGATGATGTTATAAAGGCTGGAGTATACTCTCTAAAAATAGAAGGACGAATGAAGAGTTTATATTATGTTGCAGCAGTAGTTAAATCATATAGGCAGGCAGTGGATGCATATATGAAAGATCCAGATAATTATAAATTCGATCCAAAGTGGATGGAAAACTTAAATAAAGTAAGTCATAGAGTTTATCATACAGGTTTTTACTATGGCCAAAGTGGAGAGCAAGTATACGAAGATTCAGCGTATATAAGGCATGCAGATATAATAGGAATAGTAAGAGCATACGATGAAGAAACAAAAATAGCAACCATTGAACAAAAAAACAAAGTATTAAATGGTGATACAGTAGAAGTTTTAAGACCAGAAGGAGATAATTTCGAAGTTGTTCTTCATGATATGACAGAAGAAAACGGAACTCCAATAGAGTCAGCAAATAGAGCAAAAATGATATACAAAGTTAGAGTAGATATTCCTCTAAAAGAAAAAGATTTAATTGTTAAAGACAAAGAATAGTTTATTTAATGGGAGGTTGTTCCTCTTTTGCTACTCCAAATCTCACATTTGGAGTAGGCTAAAGGGGTGCAATCTCCCGTTTTGTGCTTTAAGCAAAATTTTTATGGTACTAATTAATTATAAAGCTCAAATGTATTTGATTTTGGTATATATAATAGCTATAAGCGTAAGTTTAGGTCTCACTTGGTCTATCTATAGAGATATATAAGTCTAGATATTTTGAATAAAATATCTCCTTTAAGGCTAGAATCTAAGCTAGAGAGGGAGGTGTTTTTCATTTTTACTGAAAAATTTGATAGAAATAAGAGATTAATTCAGATTCTAGCTATGCTTATGACTGTAATTGTTATGTTAACAGCGCGTTTAACAATATTGCAAATATATCCATCTGAAAGAGTTGTGAGTTCTTATCAAAATCACCAAGAAGAAAATATTAGCAATATGAATTATATGATTTTAGACACTAATGGGAAAGATTTAATGAAGTATAACAAAAAATACGTACTTGTCATTGATACCAGACCATTCAGTTTAAATAATTATGAAGAAACACTTGAGGATTTAATGGCGTTTAATTTCATAATGAAATCTGAAAATCCTGATTTTAGTTATTCAGATATAATGAAACAAAGTGGAAAATTATATTTTAACATATCAGAGGATACATATAACAAAATTAATAATCTAAAAAATATAAAAGGAATATATACTTATATTTCTGATGAAGTAGATACTAAAAAAGCGTGGAGTGTCAGCAGTATGTTATCCAAAATATTAGATGAGGAGCATGAAGCAGGAACTCTTGAAGGTGATATGTACGATTATCTAAAAGATAATGAAAAACCCAAAAGCGAATTTTATTTAGATAATAAAGCCGTTTACGCGAAACAATCAGTAAGCATAAGCGATGATAATAAAAATTTAAAATTAACTATTGATAGTGAGATTGAAAATAAAATAAGAGATATTTTGGATAAAGAGGAATATTCATATTTAAGCAATGTAGGGGTCACTATAATGGAAAGTGATACAGGTAAAATTAGGGCAATGGTTCAAAAGGATGAAAGTGCTGCGAATGTGAATTTAGGTATACAGCAAATTGGATATGAACCCGGATCTATTTATAAAGTGATAACACTCGGTGCAGCTTTAGACATGGGGCTTATAAATATAAATGATACATTTGTTGGAGCAGGTAAGATAGATAGAAAAGTATATGGTAAATTATCAGTTGAGCAGGCTTTTGAAAAGTCTTCTAATGATGTATTTGCCGATATAGGAGCAAAAGTTGGCTATGATAAATTAATGGATTACTCACAGAAATTAGGATTATATGATAGAGTACTGAATTTAAATAGTGGAATTGTAAAAGAGGCACAAGGTGTTAAACCAGAAGAGGAATCTGGAATAAACAATATATCTATAGGACAATGCATGAATGTAACTCCAATTCAGATGCTGGGAGCTATAAATTCTATAACTAATAATGGGGTTTATGAAAAGCCATATTTAGTCGAAGGTATTTTAGATAAAGATGATAATTTAATAAAAGAGTTTAAAACTGATAAAAAGAGAGTATTTAGTGAAACAACAGCAAAAATAGTTAAGAATGAAATGAGGCAGGTTGTTTTGAAAGGAACAGGAATAAAGGCCTATGAGTCAGATCTTGATATAGGCGGTAAAACTGGTTCGGCAACAGGTAGTGAAGGTAAAACCCATGGATGGTTTGCTGGATATTTTAGTGCAGGAGGAAAAAACTATACTATGGTAGTATTTACTCCAGGTATACAGATGGATAAGGATGCTAATAATGAAGATCTTGGTGGTGGTGATACTGCAGCACCAATATTTAAAGATATAGTTAAAACTTTAAATGCAAAGTAATAGAATTTAAGCATTACTATATTATATATGGTGCAATAATAAATTTTAAGCTGAACCTCTAGTAATCTAAGGAATTAATTAAAATTATAATCTGAAAACTTTATTGTAATATATATGTTCTAAAAAATTTAATTCATAAGAACGTATATTATAATATCAGATACTGTAAACCAAATAATTTTATGAAGAATAAATCATACTATTTAGAACCTATATGTTAAAATATAAATATAAAAAATAAAAATGTATAAGCAACTTTTTTGGTACTCCAACATATTATAATATCAAGCACTGCTATGGAGGAAAAAGGTGTTTATATTAAATAGCTTTATAGACCTAATATTAAATTCACTATTCTTAACTGGATATGTAACAAACAATAATACATTTCCATTACCTTTAGATGAAACAGAAGAACAAATGTATTTGAAAAAATTTAAAGAAGGAGATAAAAATGCCAAAAGTATTTTAATTGAAAGAAACTTAAGATTAGTAGCTCATATAGTAAAAAAATATTCTTTTCCTAATAAGGATGTAGATGAATTAATTTCAATTGGTACTGTTGGATTAATAAAAGCTATCGATTCTTTCGATGCAGGGAAGGGTACTAGACTTGCAACTTATGCTTCTAGATGTATAGAAAATGAGATCCTAATGCTGTTTAGAAATAGTAAAAAGCAAAAAAGTGAAGTTTATCTTCAAGATCCAATCGGAGTCGATAAAGAAGGAAATGAATTTTGTCTTATGGATATACTAAGCAGTGAAAAAGATAGTGTCTTAGAAAAAGTTGAAAGCAATTTACAAGTTAGAGCTCTGTATAAAAAGTTGATTGAGTCATTAACCAAAAGAGAAAGTGCTATTATAATAATGAGATATGGATTAATTGATGGAAAATGCAAAACACAAAGAGAAATAGCAGTAAATTTAGGAATTTCACGATCATATGTATCGAGAATAGAAAAAAAAGCTTTAAAAAAATTAAAAAAAGAGTTATTTACTAAAAATTAATTTAGTGCATAGAGAATTATAAATCTTTATCACTATAAAGCGATGCGCTGCTATTTAGTATATATGTACTTAATAATATCCATTTTCATTCATATTAGTGTAATGTTAAAAGAAGTTGGAAGGATAAATATTCTATATTTATATAAAGAATATTGACATACTTTAAACAAGGGTGCTATTTTTAATATAGCACCTTATTTTTTATAAGATATACTTTCTTAAATTACGGATAGAGGAGAAAACTTATGGCTAAAATAGACAACTTATTAGATAGAATTGATCTAACTAGCGCATCAGATATTCATTTAACTTCAGAATTGCCACCAATGGTAAGAGTAGATGGTGATTTGGTTATTGCAGATGAAAATGCAGTACCTCACGAAGTTGTTGGAGAATATATTAGAGATCTAATGCCAAGTAAATATGAAGAGTTTTTAGAAAATGGAGAAATAGATTTTAAATATAATAAGCCTGGTTTAGGTAACTTCAGAGTTAATGCATTTAAATGCAAAGGTAATTATGCTATATGTATGAGAGTTATAAAGGAAGCTATACCAAAGCTTAGGGATATATCAGATGCACCAGCTTTAAAGGATTTCACTGAATTACAAGATGGATTGGTTCTTGTTACTGGGCCAACGGGATCAGGAAAAAGTACAACACTTGCCGCTATGGTAAATGAAATAAATATGACTAAAGAAAAGCATATAATTACATTAGAAGAACCAATAGAATATATCTATGAAACGAAGAAATCAATGGTAAATCAAAGGGAAGTTGGACAAGATACAAAAAGTTATGCAATGGGGCTTAGAGCGGCATTAAGACAAGATCCAGATGTTATACTGCTTGGAGAGATGAGAGATCCTGAGACAATTGAAATAGCTTTAAGAGCTGCGCAAACAGGGCATTTGGTTTTTTCTACTTTGCATAATATGGGAGCAGCAAATAGTATATATAGAATTATAAATTCTTTTGAATCAGGCCACCAAAATGAAGTGAAAATTCAACTATCATCATTGCTTAGGGGAGTTGTTTCTCAGGTATTATTGCCAAATGCTTCAGGAAAGGGTAGAACTGCTGCAATGGAAATTATGGTATGTACCTCTAGTATAAAAAATCTTATAAGAGAAGGAAATTTTGAGCAGATTAACAGTTTTATTCAAATGGGGTCTAAATTTGGAATGCAGACTATTGAGATGGATCTAAAAAGATTAGTAAGTAATAATACTATATCGAGAGAAGAATATGAAAAATGGATACGAAATAATAAATAAAAAATAATAACTGCATAAATAAAAAAGGAATTTTAATAAATATGTTGAATATATTGCAATTAGTAGATTTTTTTCTGCGGAGAAGGGAAAGATTTAATCATGCAACAAGAGATAATTACGTCCTTAGATTTTGGTACTCAAAAATTATCTGCTACTGTAGCGATTAGGGAAAAAGATGAACTGAAAATTTTGGGAGTTCAATCATGCAAATCAGCAGGTATAGAGAAAGGTTTGTTAGTAGATATTGATAAATGCAGAGATGTTGCAGTAAATTTATTAAAGGATTTAGAAAAAAAGACAAGAGTAAAAAGTGAAAGAATAGCCATTGGAATTTCTTCTAATAAAGTAAGAATTACTGAAGCGTCAACTGTAGTTAATATTCAAGAAAAAGTTACAAGTGCGGATATAAGAAAAGCGCTGAAAAATGCACAAAGAGATTTTATTTTAAGTAATGATGAATGTATAGTAGATGTGCTTATCAATTTTTATATATTAGATAACAAAGTTATAAGAAAAGATATATTAAATTGGAAAGGAAGTAAACTTGAAATAAATCTCACCTTAGTAATAGCAGCTAAAAGTGAAATAGAAAAATATTATGAACTTTTTAGAAAAACGGAGTATGATATTGCATCTATAAAATTGAATATATTAGTAGGGAAGCAAGTGTTCTTAAATGAAAAAAACTCTATGGAGAATATAGTGATTGCAGACATTGGAGCTGGGACTACTGATATAGTATTATTTACAGATGGAATTCCTAAAAGCATAAATGCTATTCCAATAGGTGGAAGAAATATAACTAGAGATTTGGCAATTTGCGGGAAGTTTTCGTTTCTAAAAGCAGATAATATGAAAAAGATTTACTCTAGCAATTATAAGGCTTTATATATGGATAATTCGCTTGAAGAAGAAATTGATGTAGGAACTACTAAAGTATCCAGGAAATTATTCTATGAAGTGGTAAATGCTAGAATTGAAGAAATATTAAGCCATATCAATATAAAATTAAAAAATACTGGTCATTATGATAGAATTTGTAGTATAATTCTATATGGGGATGGAGTTAATTATTTTGAGGATATAGATGAAATCGTTCGTAAAATTTTCGAAATAAAAACTAAAGTTATAAGAAAAAATGATTTGGGAATAAAAAATTCAGAAAATATAACTTCTATGGCTATTGCTAAAGAAGTATATGATAGATTAAATTTATTAGAGAATGATAATATAATTCTAACTAATAAACATAATGATAATAAAGTAATTAATGAAAAAGAACATTTACACAATAATGAAGGTGAAAATCATATTCTAAAAAAAGTTAAAGTTTTTTTTGATAAGATTTTTTAAGGGGAGGAATTGTTTTGTTAGATTTTGAGACAGATATGCAAGAGTTAACCAATATAAAAGTTATTGGTTGCGGCGGCGGCGGAAGTAATGCCGTAAATAGAATGATAGTTGAAGGACTAAAAAATGTTGAATTTATTGCAATAAATACAGATAAGCAAGCACTTATGCTTTCTAATGCAGATCAAAAAATTCAAATAGGTGAGAAGCTAACTAAAGGACTAGGAGCTGGAGCTAATCCGGAAATAGGAAAGAAAGCAGCAGAAGAAAGCAGAGAAGAAATAACAGCTTCTATAAAGGGAGCAAATATGGTATTTATTACTGCTGGTATGGGCGGCGGAACAGGAACAGGTGCTGCACCAATAGTAGCGGAAATTGCTAAATCTATGGAGATTTTAACTGTAGGAGTAGTAACTAAACCTTTCCCTTTTGAAGGTAAAAGAAGAATGAGACATGCTGAAATGGGTATAGCAACATTAAAAGAAAAAGTTGACACATTAGTTATAATTCCTAATGAAAGATTACTTAATATGGCTGATAAGAAAACAACATTGTTGGATTCATTTAAGTTAGCTGATGAAGTTTTAAGACAAGGTGTTCAAGCTATTTCAGACTTAATTACAATAACAGGTGTAATTAATGCTGACTTTGCAGATATAAAAGCAGTAATGCTTAATAAAGGACTAGCTCATATGGGAGTTGGTTTCGGTAAAGGTGATACTAGAACACAAGATGCTGTTAAACAAGCAATTTCATCTCCACTTTTAGAAACATCAATAGATGGAGCTACAGATGTTATTATAAACTTTACTGGAGGAGCAGACCTTGGAGCATTAGAAGTGTATGATGCTGCGGATGTTGTTCGTGAGGCTGTAAATCCAGATGCTAATATAATCGTGGGAGCTGTTATAGATGAAACTCTTAAGGAAGAAATAAAAATTACTGTTATAGCAACTGGATTTGAAAGTGAAAACATCAGATTATCATTAGGAGCTACAGCAGAAGAGTCTAAAAAAGTTCAACCTCAAGTTAAAGAAGTTGCAAAAGAACAACAAGAAGTTGCAGTAGATGCAAAAGAGCCAGAAATGAATTCTAACAATTATGAGCCAGATGATTTAGACATACCTGTTTTCTTAAGAAGACAAAAGAGACATTAATAACGGAATTTATAATATTAAGAAATAAAGTTAAATAGAATGAAAATTTGTTTTAGAAACTAAAAATCTATTAAATAGTTTTTTAGTCTTTGATATACAAGTTTTCATTCTATTTTTTGTTTTTTAGTATGTTATATTTTTCTCAGAAACTTGTCACCAATGAAGATATTATCTTCAATTTATGAATAACATAATTTATAAATTATGTTATTCATTTCGGCGAGTTATATGCATAAGTTCGCGTCTTAGTTGGATTATCTATAGGGTTCCACAATGATATTCAAACTTATAAAATTTCAATATCGCTGGTATTCAGGAAATTTGAACAGTAGATATGTATTGGTATCAATAAACCCTATTAGATAGACAATTTAAGAATTAGGCTTATTAGATGAACATATCTACAAAGTTGCTAAAACTTTGAGTTCATATCTTCACTAGAAATCATAAATATATTTGTAACCACAAGGGTCATAATATGAAGAAAACATTTGAAAATGAGCTGTTAAAGGTTCTTAAGCAGAGAACCCAAATCTTTGATTTGGTGAGAATCGCTTACTCAGTGAACGAACGTGAGTCATGTTTCTGCTAACGGTTGTTCCAATTTAGCTTGTGAAGTGAGAGTCAAAAATTTTATTTTGGGTTCTCGAACTTCCTCAGCGAATGTAATGAGTCGAGCTTCCCTAGGAAAGTTGGAGCATGCTAAATTGGATACAACCTGCGGCTTAGAACCTTCAGCGATATTTTCATAGCTTTTCGGAATCAAAATATTTATGATTTCGGTAAGTTATCATATAAATTTAGTTTTAAAGTTGGGTATTTCTAAATTTAAATTACATAATTAAATTTAGAATAGAATGACTTAAAATTTATTCCACTTATTTTTAGCAAATTTATATAAGATAAAAGAATTTATTTTTACATATTAAGTTAGTTTTAAATATAAAAAAGAGTACAAAAAAATATAGTGTAAATAAATGTAAAAAGTTTAATTAAAAAAACAAAAAGATTTAATGTGATTGTGACAAATTTTTATGAGAAAGAAGTATATAATAAAATCCAGACAGACTGGAGGCGTTGAGATGGAAATTTATGTTGATACCTTAGTTTTGGAAAACTGCATAGTAAATTTCTTTTTGTTAACAGTAACTATGAAATGCATAAAGCATAAATGTAAGGTGATTGCGCTCTTAAGCTCCAGTTTATTGGGTGGAATTTATACATTGGTTTTAGTTATTCCACAGTTAAACATATTCTCTTGTTTACCTATTGAATTAATTGTTGCTTTCATAATGCTCAGAATAGTGTATGGAAAAACAAACATTCTTAATATGATCAAGATTCTTATTATATTTCTAATGATGACATTTACTTTAAGTGGAGTATGTTTTCTATTTTCGTTAAAGCAAAATTTATATTTATTAGGAACTACATTCAAAATAGAGAAGTATTCAATTAAGTATATTATGCTAGGAGTAATGATTATGTATATAATTTTTAGCAGACTTGTGGAATATATTAAAGACAAGCTGTTCGTAAGGAATTTTGTTTTTGAGATTGAATTCAATATAGAAGGTAAGCAATATAGTATTAAAAGCTTTTTGGATACTGGAAATGAGCTTAGAGAGCCAATTACAAATCTTCCATGCATTTTAATTGAAGAAAACCTAATAAGTGATGTGGATTTTAATAGTATTAATACATATCATGTGCTTTACAGTTCAATAGGATATGGAGGAAGTCTTAAAGGTATAAAAGTTAACAACATAAAAATAAGCAATAATTATCATCTATATGAAGAAGTCGATGCAATAATATGTCCATGTAAAGAAAAATTAAGTAAAGAATGCGAATTTAATGCCTTATTATCAAGGGGAATAGTCTATAAGGGGGATATTTATGGAAAAGTTAGTTCTGTTTTTTAATAAATTATTATGTAAGTTCAAGTTGTTTAGAAAAAAGTTATATTATGTAGGAGGAAATGATGCTCTACCACCACCATTATCAAAAGATGAAGAAGAAGATTTGGTAAATAAATTAAATGGTGGAGATGAAAATATAAGAAGTACTTTAATTGAAAGAAATTTAAGATTGGTTGTTTATATAGCAAGAAAATTTGAAAACACAGGTGTATATGTAGAAGATTTAATATCAGTTGGTACCATTGGATTAATAAAAGCAGTAAATACTTTTAATCCAGAGAAAAAGATAAAGCTTGCAACTTATGCTTCTAGATGTATAGAAAATGAAATACTTATGTATTTAAGGAGAAATAGCAAGATAAAAGCTGAAATATCATTTTATGAACCTCTTAATATTGACTGGGATGGAAATGAACTTCTGTTATCAGATATATTAGGAACTGAAAACGATACTGTTTATAATTTGATAGAAGATGAAGTAGATAAGCAGTTATTAGTCATGGCATTAAAGAGCTTAAATGATAGAGAAAAAGAAATAGTAAGACTTAGATTTGGTTTAAATGGAACAAGAGAAAAGACGCAAAAAGAGGTCGCGGATATGCTTGGAATCTCACAATCTTACATTTCTAGATTAGAGAAAAAGATAATTAAAAGATTGAAAAAAGAAATAAGTAGAATGATTTAGCTTGTCTTCAAGTATAAAAGTATTGCCTATCGGAGATAATGTTTAATGCAATGGATTATTACTTTCGAAGGGGTGAATACTTGTGATAATTAACAAAGTAGAAATATGTGGCGTTAATACTTCAAAACTCCCTATACTTAAAGAAAAAGAAAAAAAGCAACTTTTTTTACAAATGAAAGCTGGAGATAAGAACGCAAGAGAAACATTTATAAAGGGAAATTTGAGATTAGTACTTAGTGTTATTCAACGGTTTAATAATAGAGGAGAAAATATCGATGACTTATTCCAAGTGGGCTGCATAGGCTTAATGAAATCAATAGATAATTTTGATTTGTCTCAAAATGTTAAATTTTCAACTTATGCAGTTCCTATGATAATTGGGGAAATTAGAAGATACCTAAGAGATAATAATTCTATTAGGGTAAGTAGATCTTTAAGAGATATAGCTTATAAAGCTCTTATTATGAGAGAAAAATTTATAAAAGACAATAATAAAGAGCCTACTATATCTCAAATTGCAAAAGAACTTGAATTGCCAAGAGAAGAAGTTGTATTTGCGTTAGATGCAATACAAGATCCAGTATCATTATATGAGCCAATTTATCATGATGGAGGAGATGCCATATATGTAATGGATCAAATAAGTGACGCTAAAGATACAGATGAGCATTGGCTTGAAAACATCTCTATAAAAGAAGCAATGAAGAAACTAACTGATAGAGAGAAACTTATATTAAATTTAAGATTTTTCAATGGAAGAACTCAAATGGAAGTTGCAGATGAAATTGGAATTTCCCAAGCACAAGTTTCAAGATTAGAAAAAACAGCACTAAAGCATATGAGAAAACACGTATAAGAATGAGAGTTTAATAATATTATAATGGTGGGGGATAATTATGGAACTTGAATTACATTCACTCAATGCTATGAGAAGTATGGAAGTTATAGATATATTAACAGGAACTAAAATCGGGTTTATAAAAGATTTTAAAATAGACTGCGATGAAAATAAAATAGTTGCGTTAATATTACCAGGAGAAATAAAATCATGGTTTGCAAAAGAAGATGAAAAAGAGATTTTGTGGAGCGATATAGTAAAAATAGGAACAGATGTTATATTGGTGAAGGCAAAAGATAAAGATAAAGTAAATGCAAACAATGTATAGCCATATTTCAAAAATATAGTTATAATAAGTATAGGTTTTGATATACGAAAGCAAAGAGGTGAATGAAAGTATGAAATGTCCATTTTGCGGATTTGAAGAAAGTAAGGTTGTTGATTCAAGGTCAACAGATGACAATACAACAATTAGAAGAAGACGAGAATGTTTAAAATGTAATAAGCGTTATACTACATATGAAAAAATAGAGGATTTTCCAATCCTAGTAATTAAAAAAGATTTAACTAGAGAAAATTTCAACAAAGAAAAAATAATTAATGGATTAATTATTGCATGTCAAAAAAGACCCATATCTAGAAAGCAAATCGAAGAAATAGCATATGATATAGAAAAAACAATATCTAATAGTATGCTCACTGAAATCCCATCAAATGAAATAGGGGAAATGGTTATGGCTAGATTGAAAGAGTTAGATGAAATATCATATGTAAGATTCGCGTCAGTTTATAGACAATTTAAGGATATAGATACTTTCCTAGAAGAAATAAAAAATCTTAGAACATAATCACATAATTAAGGATGTTGAAAAGTTTTCAATGTCCTTTTTATAATTAAAAATGTTAGATATAAGTTAAACTTCAGTTAATAAAGATGTCAAGCAGCTAATAAAATGTTAATATTAAGTAAAGAATTTAAATGAATTAAAGAGTACAATCATTTTATTCTTATAAAAAGTAGCTATGCTATATATAAGAATATTTTATGGTGGTTTTGCGACTTTTATTTATTTTCATATGCCTTATTAAAAAGTATTAATTTATTGGAGGATTAGAGTGAATACATTAGAGTTGAAAGACTTAGAAATTAAAGATGATTTTACAATAATAGAGGATAAAAATTTTGAAATTGTCTTCACAAATGCAGAAAAAGGAAGAAGTTTCAATAGAAATACAGAAGAGGGAGTTAGAGAATTAAATTCATTAAAAAAAGAATTTAATGCAGATGATATAATATATATAAAGCAAATTCATAGTGATAGAATATTAAAATATCAAGGTAATGGGAAAAATATTATTGATGAAGAGGGCGATGCAATAATAACAAACGAAAAAAATGTTATTATTGGGGTTTTTACTGCTGATTGTGTACCAATTATATTGGTAGATGAAGAAAAAGAGGTTACAGCTGCTATACACAGTGGATGGAGAGGTACTTTTGAGTCTATTACATTAAGAACAATCAATAAAATGAGAAATGAATTTGGGTCTGATGAAAGAAATATTAAGGCTTATATAGGACCACATATTAGAAAATGTTGTTATGAAGTTTCAGAAGATTTAAAGCAGAAGTTTATTGAAAAGAAAGATACAATAAATGAAAAAGAGCTATTTAATGGAAATAATCTTAATCTTGAAGCGTGCATAATAGACGATTTAAGGAAAGCTGGAATAAATGAGAGTAATATAAATAGTTTAGATTTATGTACTTATTGTAGTAGTGATATTAAATTGCATTCATATAGGAAATCTCAGGGTTCCTATGGTAGAATGTTTTCTTTTATTATTTCACGTTAAGGGGGAAGATGGAATATGGCTAATGAAAAAATTTTAATTGTAGATGATGAAGAACATATAGTTGAATTGCTACATTTCAATTTAGTTAATGCTGGGTATGAGGTTTTAAGTGCTAATAATGGTATTGATGCAGTAAAAATAGCTAAAGCTGAAAAGCCGAGCTTGTTATTGCTTGATTTAATGCTGCCAGGTATGGATGGATTTGATGTTTGTAAGGAAATAAAGAGAGATGCTGAAATGAAAAAAACATCAATAATAATGTTAACAGCTAAAGGCGAAGAGCTTGATAAGATACTTGGGCTAGAGCTTGGAGCTGACGATTATATAACAAAACCATTTTCGGTCAGGGAGTTGCTTGCAAGAGTAAAGGCAGTTTTAAGAAGAACAAGCTCATTTAATGAGGCAGAAGATGATGTTTATAATTCAGAAAATCTTAAAGTAGACTTTGAACGTCATGAGGTATATGTGAATGACAGAAAGGTTGATTTAACTTTAAAAGAATTTGAACTTTTACAGATACTAATAAAAAATAAAGGAAGAATACTCAAAAGGGAAACTCTATTAGATAAGATTTGGGGTTATGAGTATATAGGAGAAACAAGAACTGTAGATGTTCATATAAGATATCTTAGAAAGAAGATAGAAGAAGATGATAAAAATCCAAGATTTATTGAAACTATAAGAGGAGTAGGTTATAGATTTAACCCAGCTGAGTAAAAATGAAAAACAAAATATTAACTTCAGTTATTATAACAGTGTTATTTGCATTATTAATTGTAGCATCTTCTTTTATTACAATAATAAATTTAGAACAAATTAAAAATACAAAGGAACAACTTAGAAACATAAATTTGCTAGTTTCTGAACTTAATGATGTTACTGATATTAGCAGAAATGATTATGAAGAGTTAAAAGCATTAAATAATACGAAAATAAATGGTATAGACGTAAGATTTACTCTTATAGATGATGATGGAGTTGTCTTATATGATAATGAGCAGAAGAGTAATGAAAATCATAAGGACAGAGAAGAAGTTAAGAAAGCAATGGAAACTGGTGAAGGCTATTCAAAGAGATATAGCGAGACAATTAAGTCAGACTTAATATATTATGCGACTAGGCTTAACAATAATTTTGTGATTAGAAGCTCTGTAAGCATAAATTCTGTTACTATAATACTTAAAGAAAATATTAAATATTGTTTTGGAATATTGCTTGTGGTTATGCCGTTTTCTTTATTTTTATCATTAAGACTAGTTAAAAAAATTGTTGATCCAGTTAAAGAGTTAGAAAGTGTAACTTTGAAAATGACTCATGGGGACTATAAAATAAGAGCCAATATTAGTACAAATGACGAGCTCGGAACTTTAGGAAATAGCTTCAATAATATGGCGGAACAGTTACAAATAAAGATTCGTGAAGTTATAGACAATCAAAATAAAATAGAATCAATATTAAAAAGTATGGAAAGCGGTGTTATAGCCGTGGATAATTGCAATATGGTAATTTCAATTAATCCATGTGCAGAATCATTGCTTGGCATTAAAAGAAATATTGTAGGCGAATATTTATTAGACCATATAAAGGATTATGATATAATAAAATTCTTAGAACAAGATGATGTAAGTGATAAAGAAATAAAAATACGTCATCCAATAGAAAGGGATTTCAAAATCAAGAAATCAGCTATGGTAGATGGAATGGAAGGCGTAGGAAAGGTTATAACTTTTCAAGATATAACTGATATAAATAGAGTAGAACTTATGAGAAGTCAGTTTGTTGCTAATGTATCTCATGAATTGAAGACTCCACTAACATCTATTAAAGGATTTGCTGAAACTTTAAAATTCGTTAAGGATGACGAAACAAGAGAGAAATTTTTAGATATTATAGATAAAGAAGCTGAACGGTTATCAAGACTTATAAATGATATATTGGTGTTATCTAATATTGAAAGCAATTTAGCAGTTGATATGCATGAGTTTGAACCGGGATCAGTGATTGAAGAAGTAATTAATATAATGAGAAAAACTGCTATTAATAAAAATATTAAATTAGAATTTAAAGATAACAATAATGAGAAGATCTTTGGAGATAGAGATAAATTCCATCAACTAGCTTTGAATTTAATAGAAAATGCAATAAAATACTCTAAGGATATTTCTGGGAAAGTAGAAGTGTTAAGTTATAATGAAAATAAATATTATTGCTTAAGAGTAAAGGATAATGGAATAGGAATACCTAAGGAAGATATATCAAGAATCTTCGAACGATTTTATAGAGTTGATAAATCAAGAAAAAAAGGTGGAACAGGTCTTGGCTTAGCAATTGTAAAACATATTGTTAAAATTTTTAACGGAGAGATTTATGTTAAAAGTGAGCTTGGAGTAGGAACATGTTTTGAAGTAAAAATTCCATATTTATAACAGATAATGCGTAAAGTAGCAAAAACTTTACGCATTTTTTTATTATTATCAAAGGTATGTTAAATTTTCTTAACATCTCTCTAATATAACTTAACAATTCTCTAATAATAGATTAACTAAGAGGGTATATTATAGGATATGTAATAAGAAACAATTTAACCAACATAATTTATGTCGAATTTATTGATGGAGGGAATGTATAATGAAAAAAAGAACGTTAAAGTTAGTCGTAGGGGCTTTGTTAGTGACAGTTATAGGAAGTGCAATGGTTGGGTGTGGAAGCTCATCAAATAAATCAGAAACAGGTACAAAGACTGAATCAAGCGATAAAGTAAGTGGATCTATAACTCTAAGTGGTTCATCAGCCTTACTTCCATTAATGGAACAAGCGATTGAAACATATAATAAGGAAAATCCAGATGCAGAAATTAGTGCTCAAGCAGGTGGATCAGGTACAGGTCTTACTCAAGTGCTAGATGGATCAGTAGATGTAGGAAATTCAGATATTTTCGCGGAAGAAAAATTAGATAAGGATAAAGCAAGTCAGTTAGTTGATCATAAAGTTGTAGCAGAAGGTTTTGGTGTTGCGGTAAGCAAATCACTTGGAATAGATAATTTAACATCAGCTCAAGTCAAAGATATATTCTCTGGTAAAGTAACTAACTGGAAAGAAGTTGGAGGACCTGATAAGCCAATATTATTAGTTCATAGAACAGCAGGTTCTGGTACAAGAGCAACTTTTGAAAAGGTAATTCTTGGTGGAGATAAGTCAGCAGAAAACGAATCATTAGGAGTAACTCAAGATTCAAATGGAGCAGTTTTAAGTGCAATGAAACAAAATGATGGTGCAATTAGTTATTTAGGTCTTGCATATATGAACACACAAGAAGCTAAGGATGCTATAAAAATAGTAAAACTTGACGGAGTTGCAGCTGAAAAAGCAAATATAGCTGATGGATCATATAAGTTCTGGTCATGGGGACACATGTATACTAAAGGTGAAGCAACAGGAGTGGCTAAGAGTTTTATAGATTATGTTACAAACAAAGTTGATAAGTCAGTTCTAGATAATTTAGGATTTGTTTCAGGAAGTGAAATGAAAGTAAAATAATTTCAATTAAGGGATGAGTAAAGATGGAAAAAAGAAGTTTTAAAGAAAGGCTTAAAAATGAGTATTTGGGCCAAGGCTTTGCAGGGCTATGTGGAATATTAATAATAGTGATAACAATATCAATCATAGTATTTATAGCTTCAAAAGGGATAAGAATATTCACAAAAGATGGATATAGTGTCACAGAATTTTTATTCACAAATAATTGGAAGCCAAACAAAGGTGGAGAGCCTTCCTTTGGAGCTCTCGCTTTCATCTTAGGGTCAACCTTAGTGTCAGTAGGTGCAGTAATTATAAGTGCACCTATTGCTATTGCTTTGGCGATATTTGTGAATGTTATATCAAGTAAATTTGGAAAAAAGATAATTAAACCTTCATTAGAAGTATTAGTTGGAATACCTTCTGTTGTTTATGGTTGGGTTGGTATTTCTGTGTTAGTACCATTTATAAAAGGAAACTTTGGAGGAATGGGATTTTCTTTAATCGCAGGGATTTTAGTTTTATCATTAATGATTCTACCAACTATAGCGACGTTATCTATAGATGCTATAAGAACAATACCTCAAGATCACATTGAGGCATCATATGGCCTTGGAGCTACAAGATGGCAGACGATTTATAGAATAATAGTTCCAGGTGCCAAATCAGGGATATTAACAGGTGTAGTGCTTGGTATTGCAAGGGCTTTTGGAGAAGCGTTAGCAGTTCAAATGGTAATTGGTAACACTGTAAAGATACCTGATAGCATTACTTCCTCAATGGCAACATTAACAAGTATAATAACAATGGATATGGCTAATACTGTAGGTGGAACGCCATGGAATGATGCATTATGGACATTAGCATTAATTTTACTTGTGATTTCTTTTATATTTATAGTTATAGTAAGAGTAATTGAGAAAAGGAGTGCGGTATAATGAATGCAAAAAAAGTAGATAAAATTGCGACAGTTATATTTTATATAATAAGTATGCTCATAGTGGTTTTACTTGGTGCATTTATTTTATATATTTTATATAAAGGTGGAAGTATGTTAAAACCGTCATTCCTTTTTGGTAATCCAAAGCTTACAGGAGCAGGAGGAGGAATAGCACCGCAGTTATTTAATTCGTTTTATATGCTTGTTATTTCTTTGATTATAACAATTCCTATTGGTGTGGGAGCTGGAATTTATTTGGCAGAGTATGCTAAAGAAGGACCTATTCTTAAATTTATAAGAATGTCTCTTGAAACAATGTCTTCACTTCCATCTATTGTTATTGGTATGTTTGGATTACTGGTTTTTGTCAATATGGCGGGGTGGGGATATTCTATACTTGCAGGTGCTTTATCTGTAAGTATATTAAATATACCTTCAATGACTAGAATTTCAGAAAATGCAATAAATACAGCGAGCAAAAGGGTTAAGGAAGCATCTTTGGGGCTTGGAGCGACTAGATGGCAAACATTAGCGAAGCTTACAGTTCCGACAGCTATGGGAGAGATATTAACGGGTATAATACTAGCGGCAGGAAGAATTTTTGGTGAGGCAGCAGCATTTTTATATACTGCGGGATTAAGTTCTAAAAATTTAAATTTCAATACTATAAGTATGACTGGGAATAGTTCAGCATTTTCACTTTTTAGACCAGCAGAAACTTTAGCTGTCCATATATGGAAGCTAAATTCAGAAGGTGCGGTGGTTGATGCAGCTCAAATAGCTAATGGAACAGCGGCTGTGCTTATAATAGCAGTTCTCTTATTCAATGTTTGTGCAAGGTTAATTGGAAATAGATTGATGAAAGCTTATAGTGGGAAGTAGGAGATAGTTATGAATATTATAGAAACAAAAGATTTATGCTTATATTATGGTGATAATCAGGCTCTTAAAGATATAAATATGTCCATAAATAAAAATGAAGTTACAGCACTAATTGGACCTTCAGGTTGCGGAAAATCAACTTTCCTAAGAACTTTAAATAGAATGAATGATTTGATTGAGATTGTAAAAATAACTGGGGAAGTTTTTTTTGAAGGTAAGGATATATATAAGGACTATGATGATATATATTTAAGAGAAAGAATCGGAATGGTATTCCAAAGACCAAATCCATTTCCAATGTCAATTTATGATAACATTGCGTATGGACCTAGAATACACGGCACAAAAAATAAGAAGATCTTAGATGAAATAGTGGAAAAAAGCTTAAGAGGAGCAGCGCTTTGGGACGAGACTAAAGATAGGCTAAAATCAAGTGCGCTTGGAATGTCAGGTGGACAACAACAAAGATTATGTATTGCTAGAACATTGGCGGTTTCTCCAGAAGTAATTCTGATGGATGAGCCAACATCTGCATTAGATCCAATATCAACTGGAAAAATGGAAGAACTTATGGATGAATTAAAGAAAAAATATACAGTTATCATTGTAACTCATAATATGCAGCAAGCAGGAAGAATAGCTGATAAAACTGCATTCTTTTTAAATGGAGAAGTTATAGAGTACGGAAAAACAGAAGACATATTTTATAATCCAAGAGATAAGAGAACAGAAGATTATATTACAGGTAGATTTGGCTAAAAGGGGGCAATGATAATTATGACAAGGGGATCGCAGGATACAAGAGTAAAAAATATAAATAGAGAGCTGCTAAAAATGTCTAGTCTAGTTGAAAAGCAAATATATGATAGTTTGCTAAGTTTAAAAAAATATGATCTAGAAAAGGCTGAGCAAGTTATTAAGAATGATGATATTGTTGATGATATGCAAAAGATGATAGAAGAGGAATGTATCAAATTTATAGCAACTGAACAACCGCTCGCAACAGATTTAAGGAGAGTATTTACAGCATCTAAAATAGTGACGGATTTAGAGAGAATGGCAGACTATGCAGTAGATATATGCAAGATAACAAAGAGGATTGGGAAAAAGATAAGCTCATTTGAAAAAGGTTCAGAAGAATTATGGGAGATGGATGATAAAGTAAGAGCCATGATAAGAGCGTCTGTAGACTCATATATTAATGAAGATGAGGAAATGGCATATAAGGTTTGTGAAAAGGATGATGAAATAGATGCATTCTATAAATCTTTATTCTCTACTTTGATTAATTCAATAAAAGTAGATGAAAATCTGCTTCAAGAAGGAACTCAATTACTATTTGCAATAAAATACCTAGAGAGAATAGGAGATCATGTAACTAATATATGTGAATGGACTATTTTTTCAAAAACAGGTTCCTATGTTGATTTAAATGAATAAGATGTATGAGTATTATAAAGTGTCCTTAATTTATTGAGGACATTTTTATCATTTGATCATGAATTTCTTGACTTAGGTATTATATTAATGTAATATGAAAAAAATAAATTGAAAGCATAAAGTAAATATATCATATAATAAAATCATTCATAGCAGTTAATCGGAAATTTAATAAGAATCTAGTTAAGGATTATTTTTTATATGTAACTAAGGTGTAATTAGGTGTAAACGATAAATTTAAGTATGAAGGGGCAATGGAAGAATGACAAGAGGATCACAAGATGCTAAAGTAAAAAATATAAATAGGCAACTAGTAATTATGGCAGACTTGGTAGAGAAGCAAATATATGAAAGTATGCTGTGCTTAAAGAATTGTGACGTAGAAGTAGCAGATAAAATTATTAAGGCTGATGATAAAGTTGATGAATTACAAAAAATAATTGAAGAACAGTGTATTAAATTTATTGCATCAGAGCAGCCTTTGGCAACAGATTTGAGAAGGGTATTCACTGTTTCGAAAATAGTGACAGATTTAGAAAGAATAGCAGATTATGCAGTGGATATTTGTAAAATAACAAAAAGAATTGGTAAAAATGTTAATTCTCTTAAAAAGGTCTCAGAGGATTTATGGGATATGGAAAGAAAAGCAAGATATATGATAAAGGCATCTATAGATTCTCACGTTAATGATGATGATGAAATGGCATATAGAATTTGCAAAAAAGATGATGAGATAGATACTATATATAGATCGCTGTTTGCTTCTTTTATTAAAGCAATAAAAAAAGATGAAAGCTTACTTCAAGAAGGAACTCAATTGTTATTTGTAATAAAGTATTTGGAAAGAATAGGAGATCACGTAACTAATATATGTGAATGGACGATTTTTTCAAAAACGGGAGCTTATGTTGATTTAAATGAATAGAGATATATAAATGTAGGAAAATGTTCTTTTTATTAAGAACATTTTTTATTCTCTAGGAAATTATATTGTTGGATAATCTGTGGATAACTTATAAGAAAGGCTGATTTAGAAGGTTGGCTTTTAAAAGAGAATAAAAAAGAAAATATATTCGCCTGCATAAAATGTTCTTATATGCAGCATAGCTGCCATTTCTGATGTGCAGATTTTTCTCACATGCGTTCGAAAAGGCAGATGCGTAAAAAAATCTCCGGCTCCACAGTCACCTGCGATTTTGTTCTTTCAATTGTTTAAATATGTTTTAACAATATGAATTGTTGACTTAACTAAGGGTTTAATGTAATATAACAAAGATAAGAATGTTATAATAAGGGGTGAAAAAATGAAAAATATTATAACAAAAGTAACCTCTAATGGAATTGCAGAGGAAGTCGGGATAGAAGAAAATGATATATTATTATCTATTAATGATAAGAAAATAAATGATATTATAGATTATAAGTTTTTGTCTGCGGATGAAGAAATTGTGTTAGAGATAGAAAAACCTAGTGGTGAGATATGGGAAATTGAAATTGAAAAAGAGTATGGTGAAGACATAGGAATAGAATTTGGTGGAGGCATCATGGATAAGGCAAAATCATGCAGTAATAAATGTATATTTTGTTTTATTGATCAGCTGCCTAAGGGAATGAGAGAAACATTATACTTTAAAGATGATGATTCAAGATTGTCATTTTTACAAGGAAATTTCGTGACATTAACAAATATGAAAGATGAGGACATTGATAGGATAATAAAATATCATATAAGTCCAATTAATATTTCTGTACATACAACTAATCCAGATCTAAGGGTTGAAATGCTAAATAACAGATTTGCAGGCAATGTTCTTGAAAGAATGCAAAGACTGGCTGATGCTGGTATTACAATGAATGCACAAATAGTTTGTGTTCCAGGAATAAATAATGGAAATGAACTTAAACGAACAATTGAAGATTTATATAAACTTTATCCAGAAGTTTCAGATGTAGCAGTAGTTCCTATAGGTATTACTAAGTTTAGGCAAGGACTTAAGCATGTTAATACGTATACAAAAGAACAATCTATTGAAGAAATCAATAATATTAAGGAATTACAAGATATATATATTAAAGAAACTAGCAAGCCATTTGTAAGATTATCTGATGAATTTTATTTAGTAGCAGGTAAAGAGATTCCGAATGAGGAATTTTATGATGATTATCATCAAATAGAAGATGGTATAGGAATGGTTAGATGCTTTAGGGATGCAATAGATAGCACTTTAGATGATTTAAGTTCAAATATGAAAGGAAGCTTTTCGATTGTTACAGGAGCGTTGGCTTATAATGAGTTGTTAGAAGCTAGCAATAAAATAAAGGAAAGAAATCCTAATATACAGCTTGATGTTTATAAGATAATAAATAATTATTTTGGAGAAACAATTACTGTAGCAGGACTTTTAACTGGAACTGATATAATAAATCAGATGAAGGGAATAATAAATACTAAGTATTTAATAATGTCTAATAACATGTTTAGAAAAGGCTATGAATTATCTGATTCTAATGAGCAGATAATGCTGGATGATATTAAAATTAAAGATATTGAATCAGCTTTAGATGTTAAGGTAATAGTAGTCGACTATACAGGTGAAGATTTAATAGAAAAACTTAATGAGGCATGTGAAGAAAAATAAAATAGCGTGATAGCTTGTTATTTTTGAGTATGTCTAGATATAAAGAGGAGGAATTTTAATGGGTAAACCGATAGTTGCCATAGTTGGAAGACCAAATGTTGGAAAATCAACTTTGTTTAATAGATTGGCAGGAAAAAGAATTTCAATAGTACAGGATACACCAGGAGTTACAAGAGACAGAGTGTATGCAGAAGCAGAGTGGTTAAATTATAATTTTACCATGATAGATACAGGTGGTATTGAACCAGAGAATAATGATATTATTATAAAACAAATGAGAAGACAAGCGAATATTGCAATTGAGACAGCTGATGTAATAGTATTTATAGTTGACGGTAAAGAAGGATTAACAGCTGCAGATAATGAAGTGGCTACTATGCTTAGAAAGAGCAAAAAACCAGTAGTTTTAGTTGTTAATAAAGTTGACAATTTAAAAGATGAAAATAATGCTTATGAATTCTATAATTTAGGAATAGGTGATCCTATAACAATATCAGCAGGTCAAGGATTAGGTCTTGGTGATATGCTTGATGAAGTAGTTAAGCATTTTGACAAATCTATTTATGATGAAGAAGAGGATGAATATATTAGAATAGCAATGATTGGTAAGCCTAATGTAGGGAAATCTTCTTTAATTAATAAGTTATTAGGTGAAGAAAGAGTAATAGTCTCTGATGTACCTGGTACTACAAGAGATGCAATAGATAGTTACTTAGAAATAGAAGAAGGTAAGTTCATATTAATAGATACAGCTGGTCTTAGAAGAAAGAGCAAGGTAAAAGAAGAAATTGAAAGATATAGTGTTGTAAGAACTTATGCAGCAATTGAAAGAGCAGATGTGTGTATACTTATGATTGATGCAACAGAAGGAATTACAGAACAAGATGAAAAAATAATAGGTTATGCTCATGAATTGAGAAAAGCTATTATGGTTATTGTTAATAAATGGGATTTGGTTGAGAAGGATGATAAAACTTTAGATAATTTTAAAAAGGATCTACAATCAAATTTAAAGTTCTTAAGTTATGCTGAATACCTATTTATATCTGCACTAACAGGTCAAAGAACTAATAAAGTGCTTAAGTTAGCAAGATATTGCTATGATAACTACAATAAGAGAATTTCAACAGGTATATTAAATGAGGTCATAAGCAAAGCTGTACTTATGAAGGAACCGCCTATTGTTGGAATTAAGAGAATGAAAATTTACTACGCGACTCAAGTTGCAACTAAACCACCTAAATTTGTGTTCTTTATAAATGATGAAAGTGCAAGACACTTCTCATATGAAAGATATTTAGAAAATCAATTGAGAGATAGTTTTGATTTCAAAGGAACTGGAATACAAATTGAATACAGACAAAGAAAGGAATAGTTATGAGTAAAATTACTTTTTTAGGAGGAGGAAGCTTTGGTAGTGCCTTAGCTGTTTTACTTGCAGAAAAAGATAATGTTGTTAATATATACGATAGAGATAAGAATGTTGTTAATGAAATAAACATTAAGAGAACAAACGAAAAGTATATGAAAGATTTTGCAATTCCTAAAGGAGTAACTGCATTTAATAGTATTGAAGAAGCAATAGATGGTGCTGATTATATAGTTTTATCAGTACCTTCCCATGTAATTAGAAGTATGTGTATAGCTATTAAAGGAAAAATCTCTAGAGATATTCCTATAATATCTATTGCAAAAGGTATTGAGGAAGATACAGATAAAAGATTATCAGTTGTAATTGAGGAAGAATTAGATAATCCAGTTGTAGTTTTATCAGGACCAAGCCATGCTGAAGAAGTTGTAATGAAGATACCAACTACAATAGTTAGTACATCTAAAGAAATGAAATTTGCAACTGATATTCAAGATTTATTTATGACACCATATTTTAGAGTCTATACTAATGACGATATAATAGGAGTAGAAGTTGGTGGCGCTGTGAAGAATGTAATTGCGTTAGCTGCAGGAGTTATAGATGGTCTTGGGTATGGAGACAATACAAAAGCGGCACTTTTAACTAGGGGGATGAAGGAAATCTCTAGAGTTGGGATAGCACTTGGTGGAAGAGCGGAAACTTTTTACGGATTAACCGGTATGGGAGATTTAATAGTTACTTGTACATCTATGCATTCTAGAAATAGAAGAGCTGGTTTACTGATAGGTAAAGGTATGTCTCTTGAAGATGCTTTAAAAGAAGTAGGAATGGTTGTTGAAGGAGTAAAAGCTTGTAGAGCCTTTTATCAACTGAAGGAAAGAATAGGTATATCAATGCCTATAACAGATGGGCTCTATAAAGGATTATTTGAAGGAAAGAATGCTAAGTCTATTATTGATGAACTCATGAATAGAGACAAAAAGAGTGAATTATTTTAATATTTATAGCATTGAAATTATAAGTATACTTTGGAAATTTATATTGAAGTTATTTGTACCAGCTATACAAAAAAAGATTAATTTTTTGTATAGCTGGTTTTGTATTTTCAAATGTTAGTAAATTATAGTTTGATTAAATCCATCCGTAGGTTTGAACATGTTGGCTACTATTTTTTTATTCTTTTTTGATTATGCCTAATTCTGATATATAGTTTTAAAGATAGGAATTTTAATATGATTTTAATCATATATTTAGTGATTAGAATTGTGTTAAAATTTTTTATTTATTATATTTGTATATTTTAAATAAAGGATGAATATATATATATTGGAAAAAAGAATATGGGAGGGAAAAATGTGGACAATTTTAACATATACAAAGATATAGCCGATAGAACCCAAGGGGACATATATGTAGGAGTCGTAGGACCAGTTAGGACAGGGAAATCTACATTTATCAAAAAGTTCATGGATCTTATGGTAATACCTAAAATTGATAATACTTATAAAAAGGAAAGAGCAAAAGATGAGTTACCACAGAGTGGCTCAGGAAAAAATATTCACACAACAGAACCTAAATTTGTACCTAATGAAGCAGTAGAAATAAATTTAGGGGATGAAATAAAATTTAAAGTAAGGATGGTTGACTGCGTAGGATATATTGTAAAAGGAGCATTAGGATATCTAGATGGTGAGGAAACTAAAATGGTTCATACACCATGGTATGATTACGAAATACCTTTTGAGGATGCAGCAGAAATTGGGACAAGAAAAGTTATAAAAGACCATTCAACAATAGGATTAGTAATTACAACTGATGGAAGTATAACTGGAATAGATAGAAATGACTATGTAGAACCAGAAGAAAGAGTAATATATGAATTACAGTCACTAAATAAACCATTTATTGTAGTTCTTAATACTAATAAGCCTAATTCTCAAGAAACTAAGGCATTGAAAAAAGAATTAGAAGATAAATATAATGTAACTGTTCAAGTTATGGATGTTTATAATATGGAAGAACAAGATATTGAGGATTTATTTAAACACGTACTTAAGGAATTCCCTGTAAAAGAAATAAATATTGATATGCCTGAATGGTTAGAGAAATTAGAATGTAACCATTGGCTAAAAAAAGATTTTTTCAACATAATTATGAACATGAGTCAAGATGTCTCTAAGGTAAGAGACATAAAATACTGCTTAAATGATTTTGAAAATGAAGACTTTATGGGAAAAGCAACTATAAATGAAGTTGATTTAGGCAGTGGAACAGCAAAAATATCTATGAAACCTAAAGATGGAATTTTCTATAAGGTTCTTAGTGAGATATGTAATTTAGAAGTTGGTTCAGAAAGTGACTTACTCAGCATAATAAATGACCTAAGTCATGCAAAATGTGAATATGATAAGGTTAAAGACGCATTAGAGGATGTAAGAGAGAGTGGCTATGGATTGGTTGCACCACAACTTTCAGAAATGAAGTTTGAGGAACCTGAAATAGTTAAACAAGGTAATAAATATGGAGTTAAATTAAAGGCAAGTGCTCCAAGCTTACATCTTATAAAGTGTGATATTAAAACTGAGATAAGCCCTATAATGGGATCAGAAAAGGAATCCGAAGAACTAGTAAAAGGCCTTCTAGAACAATTTGAAACAGATCCAGCTCTTCTTTGGCAAAGTAATATGTTTGGAAAATCTTTAGAAGTGTTAGTAAAAGAAGGATTACAAAACAAGCTATATAAAATGCCGGAAGATGTTCAAGTTAAGATTCAAAAAACTTTGCAGAAAATTATTAATGAAGGTAATGGTGGATTAATCTGTATAATACTTTAAAAAATCTGATATAAAGATTTTTATAATTTAATCCTAACAAAGTGTTGATTTTATATTGTAGTTAAGTAAATTAGTTATATTAGTGATACTACATATTAGGCATAATCAAGAGAATAACGAGTGCATATGCCAAGCCTATTTTCAAGTACATGGGGAGGCTCGACTCGCTGCAATCCATGAGCAAGTGATTCGCACTTAATTATAGGTTTTTGTTCTCAGCTCACGGGGGCAGAGAGCCAAAATAGGCTAGATATAAGAGAAATATGTTTCCGTGCCTAATGAAAATAATCGTGGTATTTTGGACTCGTTTTTCTCGTATATGCCTTATGTATTGTGAAGTAATAAAATCAACACTTTTTTACCATGATTTTTTATTTAAGTGGTGGAAAAATACATACTACTGGGATATAATAAAAGAAAGGATATAAATGAGGGGTATTATGAAAAGAGAGTATAAAGCTTATAAGAAAGTTGGTAAAATTAAAATCTCTATAAGTGAGCTCTTAGAGCTTGATTTACCTAGAATAGTTTATGCCTCTCCAGGTGTTGTAAACCATATAAAAAAAAGACATGGTAGGCAATTCACAAAAAAAATCAAGGATAATATAATAGATACTATAGAAAAAGTGATTAAAGATCCACAATATGTTGGTGTAAATTATAAGAGATCAGTTGGTGACTCTCTTGAATTAGTTAAGAAGATTGATAATATTATCTTACTTTTAGGATTGGAAGTTGATTTAGAAGATCAATATATATATGTCGCAACTATGTATCCAATAACATTGTCAAAAATGAATGCTAGAATATATAGGGGAAGATTAATAAAAGTTGAAGATAGTGAATTAAAAGAAAATATATTATAATTAATTTTGAAATAAATTTTGTTTTTTGAGGTGAGAAAAGGCTCCTCACGCGCTAGTCTTAGTAATCAGAGATGCAGGATACGCCGACCTGCCAAAAAATAAATTATATTAGAGAGATTACTTAACAATGGTTTAATAAATAGTTGTTAAGTAATCTTTTGCTATTTAAATAGATAAAACAACTATAATCTATACTTATGCGTATAGCTCACCGAAATGAATAATATACTTTTGTTCCAATTTCTAAGAAAATTCCACCTTTAACTTGTCACTAATTTTTAGTAAGTATATGAATTTAAAGATTTATCAAACTTGCAAATATAAATGTTAACAATTTGTGAACAGAATGTTGACATAGAAATTTATTATGATTATACTTAGTTAAGCAAACTCCAAATTGTTTAAAAGTTAAAAGGAGGTGTACAGTTGATAAGAAGTATGACTAGCTTTGGAAGAGCTCAAAGCGAAGATGGAAGAAAGTCAAGTTTCTCTATAGAGATGAAGAGCGTAAATCATAGATATTTAGATATAAATATAAGAATGCCTAGAACGATGTTGGCTTTAGAAGAGAAGATAAGGAAGATAATTAGTAAAAGATTAAATAGAGGTAAGGTTGATGTTTTTATTAATTATAAAGCCTATGGAAATAGCGTTGGGAAAGCAAATCTAAATATGAAGTTAGCTGAAGAGTATTATAAATGTTTAAAACAAATCCAAAGTGAATTGAATGTTATTGATGATATATCTACAACTAAAATAGCTAAATTTCCTGATGTTATTACATTGGAAGAGTTGGATGATGATTTAGATGATATTTTTAGTGAGATATCGCCTCTGATTGAATCGGCTCTAGATTTAATGAATGATATGAGATGCAAAGAGGGCGAAAAATTAAAAGTTGATATTTTATCAAAAATTGAAATTATAGAGAATTACGTTGAAGAAATAGAAAAGGTAGCTGACAGTATCCCTAAGAATTACAAGAAGAAACTTGAAGAAAGATTGGAAGAATTATTATCTGGTGTTGATATAGATGAAAGCAGGATAGCATTAGAAGTGGCTATTCTTTCAGATAAGGCAGCAGTAGATGAAGAAATAACAAGACTCAGAAGTCATTTAGACCAAATGAAAAGTACCTTAGATTTAGATGAACCTATTGGAAGAAAATTAGATTTCATAATTCAAGAAATGAATAGAGAAGCTAATACTATAGCATCTAAATCAACAGAAATAAATATGACTAACAAAGTAATAGAGATAAAAAATACCATTGAAAAAATAAGAGAACAAGTTCAAAACATTGAATAATTAGGAGGTAAAAAATGGGAATAAAGTTAATAAACATAGGCTTTGGGAATATAGTCTCTGCTAATAGATTAGTTGCAATTGTGAGTCCTGAATCAGCACCTATTAAAAGAATTATTCAAGAAGCAAGAGATAGAGGTATGCTAATAGATGCTACTTACGGAAGAAGAACTAGAGCTGTAATAATAACAGATAGCGATCATGTCATCTTATCAGCAGTTCAACCTGAAACAGTAGCTCATAGATTATCTACAAAAGATGATATGGCAGTTGATGAGGATGATGAATAATGATTACTAAAGGGAGAGGTCTATTAATAGTTATATCAGGACCGTCTGGTGCTGGAAAAGGTACTATATGTAAAAGATTTATGGAGAAAAATAAGGATGTAATGTTGTCTGTATCGGCTACTACAAGATCTCCAAGAGCTGGAGAAGTAGAAGGTATTAATTACTTTTTTATGTCCAAAGAGCAGTTTGTAGAAAAGATAGAAAGTAATGATTTCTTAGAATATGCAGAAGTGTATGATAATTACTATGGTACACCTAAATCTAACGTTGAAGAAATGTTACAAAATGGGAAAGATGTTATTCTAGAAATAGATATACAAGGTGCATTAAAAGTTAAAGAAAACACAAGAGAAGGAGTTTTTGTATTTATTCTTCCACCATCTATGGAAGAGTTAAAACAAAGAATCATTAACAGGGGCAGTGAAACTCAAGAATCTCTAATGAAGAGATTTAAATCAGCGTATAAGGAAATTAATTTTATTTCTAAATATAATTATGCTGTAGTAAATGATAAAGTAGAGATAGCTGTAGAAAAATTAGAAGCTATAATATCTGCTGAAAAATGCAGAGTAGATAGAATAAAAGATAGTATATTAGATTCAAAGGAGGGAATTATTCATGAACAACTCTATGATTAGTCCATCAGTAGTAGACTTATTAGAAAAGGTACATGACAGATATTCTTTAGTAATTTTAACATCAAAAAGAGCTAGACAAATAATAGAAGGTGCAGAACCTCAGATTTCAATAAAATCAAATAAACCTTTAACAATTGCAATAAATGAAGTAGATCAAGATGCAGTTGAATTTGAAATTTTAGAAGAAGGTCTTAAATAAAATGAAAAAGAATTTAGTGTTGGGTGTAAGTGGTGGAATTGCAGTATATAAGGCATTAGAAATAGTAAGTTTACTTGTTAAAAAAGATATTAATGTTAATGTAATTATGACAGAATCAGCTACTAAATTTGTGACCCCATTATCATTTCAATCTTTAAGTCAGAATATGGTTACATGCGATATGTTTGCAGAACCGAAAGCTTGGGAGATTCAACATATAAGCTTAGCAGAAAAAGCAGATGTATTCTTAGTAGCACCTGCTACAGCTAATATAATAGGTAAAGTTGCAAATGGAATAGCAGATGATATGCTTTCGACTACAATAATGGCAACTAAGGCAAAAGTGATTTTTGCACCTGCAATGAATACCAATATGTATGAGAATCCTATAGTCCAAGAAAACATTAAGAAATTAAAGTCACTTGGATATGAATTTATAGACCCAGCTGAAGGAAGACTTGCTTGTGGAACAAGCGGTAAAGGTAAACTTGAAAGTCCTGAAATTATTGTTGACAAAGTTTTAATGGAATTAAATGAAAATAAAGATTTGCTAAATAAAAATGTTGTAGTAACAGCAGGTCCAACTATAGCACCTGTAGATCCTGTGAGGTTTATTACAAATAGATCAACTGGAAAAATGGGTTATGCTATAGCAAAGGAAGCACGAAATAGAGGAGCCAATGTAACATTAATATCTGGACCAACATCAATAATAGCTCCAAAAGATATTAATGTTGTAGAGGTTTCTACCAATGAAGAAATGAAAAATGAAGTTATGAACATATTTGATGAAGCAGATATAGTAATAAAGTCAGCTGCAGTTGCAGATTATAAGCCTAAAAATTATAGCACACAGAAAATAAAAAAAGGTGACGGAGAGCTTTGCATAGAATTTATTAGAGATAATGATATTCTAATGGAGCTTGGAAGCAAAAAGAAAAATCAAATTCTAGTAGGATTTGCGGCTGAAAGCCAAGAGTTAAAAGACAATGCTATGTCAAAACTACAAAGAAAAAATTTAGATTATATTGTAGCAAACGATATAACAGCAAGTGATACTGGGTTTGCCTCAGAAGATAATAAAGTAATAATCTTGTCTAAAGAAGGTAAGGAAATTTACTTGGATAAGATGAGCAAAGAAAAAATTGCAACTAACTTATTTGATATTATACTTGAGAAGCGCTAGAATTTGCGCTTCTTTTATTAATATTGGAAATACTTATACATATAATACACAAATGAGGGTAGATGTATAGGAATGAAATAGTTTTGATTATTAGCTTTTACGTAATAATCAGAAGGTAATTATCTAATATTGAATATTGTTAATATAAGATTAGATGTGAGGTGATAGGTATAAATATCATGTATGCTGAAATAATTATAAATAGTGATGCTTTGGAAATTGATAAGCCATTTACATACAAAGTACCTAGCGAACTTCAGGATAAAATAGGAATAGGATTTAGAGTAAAAGTGCCTTTTGGGCCTAAAAGCAGACCAATAGAAGGCTTTGTATTTTCAATATTACAGGAAGATGATTTAATTAATTTCAATTATAGAGTGAAAGAGATTTTAAATATATGTGATGATTATGCTATATTAACAAACTATGATATGGAAGTAATTAAATTTTTAAGAAGAAAGTATTTATGTAAATTTATTGATGCAATTCGCCTTATGATTCCTGTTGGAATTATGAAGGGGCTAAGGGAAAAAAAGAAAAAAGTAGTTTTAGTAAATGAAGAAATACAAGCGGATCAGCTGGATAAAGAAAATTACAAAAAATTATATGATTTCATAGCCAGCAACAATGGGATTTATACAAAAACAGAAATTGTTAGTAATGGATGCTTCTCTTTATACTTATTAAATAAGTTAATAGAAAAAGGTATACTAAGGACAGAAGAACAAACAGTATTTAGATACAACACTCGAATATATGATACTGATAGTAATAAGAAACTTACAGTAGAGCAGGAAAACTGTCTTAATACGATTTTAAACAGTCCTGATCAAAAATATCTAATAAAAGGTGTTACGGGATCGGGGAAGACAGAAGTATATATAAGACTAGTTGAAGAGATGTTAAGTCAAAATAAAAGTACAATTGTTTTAGTTCCGGAAATTTCATTAACCCCTCAGATGATTGAACGATTTAAAGGCCGATTTGGAGAGAATGTTGCACTTTTTCATAGCAGGTTAAGTGATGGTGAAAGATTTGATGAGTGGTATAGAGTAAAAGAAGGGAAAGCTAAATTAGTTATAGGAGCACGAAGTGCCTTGTTTTTACCGCTTCAGGATCTTGGACTTATTATAATTGATGAAGAACATGAAAATACATATAAATCAGAACATAATCCTAAATATCATACTAGAGAAGTAAGTGAGTTCATATGTGAAATTAAGGGCTGTAAATTAGTTATGGGGTCAGCAACTCCTAGCGTTGAAAGCTATTACAAAGCTATCAGAGGTGAATATAAGTTAATAGAAATGCATAAAAGGACTAATGGAAAAGAAATGCCGCATATGGAAATAATGGATATGAGGGAAGAGCTGAAAAGTAAGAATTTATCATTGTTCAGTAGAAAACTTTTAGCTGAAATAGAGGCAACTTTAAAAAATAAGAAGCAGGTAATTTTATTTTTAAACAGAAGAGGGTATTCAACATTTATTTCGTGTAGAAGTTGTGGATATGTATTTAAATGTCCAGAATGCGATGTTTCTATGACATACCATAAAAATGGATATTTGATATGCCATTACTGCGGAAGGGCAGAGAAATCAAAAACTGTATGTCCAAAATGTAATAGTAAATATGTGAAATTTTTTGGAGCAGGAACAGAACGTGTTGAACTAGAAGTGAAAAAATATTTTCCGAAATCAAGAGTATTGAGAATGGATGTTGACACTACACGGCATAAAAATTCTCATGAATCCATTTATAATTGTTTTAAAAATGGAGAAGCAGACATATTAATTGGAACACAAATGGTGTCAAAAGGATTAGATTTTAAAAATGTTACACTGGTTGGAGTTTTAGCGGCAGACATGTCTCTGAATTTGCCTGATTACAGAGCTTCTGAAAGAACATATCAAATAATAACGCAGGTTGCGGGCAGGTCTGGAAGAGGTGAAGATGAAGGCAAGGTAATAGTTCAAAGCTATACGCCAAACCACTATAGTTTAAAGTGTGCTCAAGAAGAGGATTATGAATCTCTATTTAAAGAAGAAATAAAGATTAGAAGGTTGATGGAAAATCCTCCTTTTGGTAAAATATTATTAATTGTTGGATCTTCGAAATTTGAAGAAAAATTAACAAAATTTATGTATACTTTAGAGGCTGATTTGAAAAAATTAGTAGTAGATGATCTTACTATTCTCGGACCAGTTCCTTGTATAATTTCTAAATTAAAAGAAAATTACAGATGGCAGATAATAATAAAAGGAAATTTTGATGATGAGTTTAGTGAAAAAGTTAAAGATACACTTTATCTATTAAATAAGAGTGTATATAATGAAATAAGGGTTAGTATAGATATTAATCCTAATAATATGACATAGGGGGAATACAAAATGGCATTAAGAAATATAAGAAAATATGGTGATGACGTACTAAGAAAGAAATGCAGAGAAGTTGATAAAATAGATGCTAGACTATTGACATTAATTGAAGATATGAAAGAAACAATGTATGACGCTGACGGCGTTGGTCTTGCAGCTCCTCAGGTTGGGATATTAAAGAGATTATTTGTTGTAGATATTGGAGATGGACCACTAGTATTTATTAATCCAGAAATAATAGAAACAAGTGGGTCTCAAATAGACGAAGAAGGATGCCTTAGTTTACCAGGAGAAACAGAAGAAGTTATGAGACCTAATTACGTTAGAGCGAAAGCTTTAAATGAAAAGGGAGAAGAATTCGAAATAGAAGCTGAAGAGTTACTTGCAAGAGCTATATTACATGAATATGACCATTTAAATGGAACTTTATTTATAGATAGAGTTAAAGGTAGAGGGGCTTCAAAAAAATAAATACTGATAGGAGGATAATATAATGAATATAGTATTTATGGGTACTCCTGATTTTGCAGTTCCTTCTTTGCAAAGAATGATTAAAGAGTACAATGTTACTGCTATTTTGACTCAACCAGACAAACCAAAGGGTAGAGGAAAGAAAATGGCATACTCTGCAGTTAAAGAAGAAGGATTAAAACATGAAATCCCAATATACCAGCCAGTAAAGTTAAAAAATGATAGAGATTTGATAGAGAAATTAAAAGAGCTCAAACCAGATTTTATTATAGTAGTGGCATTTGGGCAGATTTTAACTAAAGAAGTATTAGATATACCAAAGTATGGATGTATAAATCTTCATGCATCTTTGCTTCCAATGTATAGAGGTGCTGCACCACTAAATTGGGCAATAATAAATGGAGAGAAGATTTCTGGAAATACCACAATGCTTATGGATGTTGGTTTAGATACAGGAGATATGATTCTTAAGGATGAAGTTGAAATTCCTAATAATATGACAACTGGTGAATTACATGATATATTAATGATTAGAGGAGCAGACTTACTTGTAAAAAGTATAGAGGGAATTTCTAAAGGAGAGATAGTTCCAGAAAAGCAAGGAAATGAGACTTTTTATGCCAAGATGCTTGATAAGAACATCGCTAATATAGATTGGAATAAAAGTGCTGAAGAGATTCATAACTTAGTTAGAGGACTAAATCCATGGCCAATTGCTTACACCGATTATAAGAATGAAAGAATGAAGATATATGAAACAGAAGTTCTAAGAGAAAAAAGCAACAAAGAACCTGGTACTATTATAGATGTAAGCAAAAATGGAGTGAAAGTTTCATGTAAGGAAGATGTTCTCTTAATAAAAAGAGTACAGTTTCCTAATGGTAAGCCTTTGGCAATAGAACAATATATTAATGGACATGAAATAGAGGAAAATATAATTTTACAATAATGGAGTTGATGTTTAATGCATTTTTATCCGTTTTTTGATCCAACAATGATATTATTAGTTCCAGCTATAATAATTTCATTTTGGGCTCAATCCAAAATTAATAGTGCGTATAGTAAGTATAGCCAAGTAAGAACAATAAATGGATATACTGGTCAACAAGTTGCAAGAATGATGTTAGATGAAGCTGGGCTTTTTGATGTTAGAATAGAATTGATAAATTCAAAGCTTGGAGATCATTACGATCCTACAAGTAAAATCCTCAGACTGTCCCCAGAGGTATATTCAGGTGGATCTATTTCTTCAGCAGGCATAGCTGCCCATGAGGTTGGGCATGCATTGCAGCATAAAGAAAGGTATGCTCCACTAGTAATAAGAAATTCTATTGTGCCAGTTGTAAATATTGGCTCAAATGTATCATGGATGCTATTCTTTGTTGGTATATTATTAGGTTTTAAGGGATTAACTACACTTGGAATAATTCTATTTTCAGGAGTTGTAATTTTTCAGCTAATAACATTACCTGTAGAGTTTGATGCATCTACCAGAGCTTTGAATATATTAAAGTCTAGAGGAATATTATATGGTGACGAAACTAAAAGTGCACAAAAGGTTTTAGACGCAGCAGCAATGACATATGTAGCTGCAACGTTAATGGCAGTATCACAGTTAATAAGATTAATTGCTATAAGCAATAGAAGAAATGATTAGTAAAGAGGTAGCGTATGAATTGTAGAAAATTAGCAGTAAAGATATTAGGAAGAGTCTTAAATGAAGGGGCTTACTCTAATATAGTATTAGCAAAAGAGTTAAATGAAGCAGAATTAAGTGATAAAGATAAAGCACTATTGACTGAAATTGTCTATGGAGTTTTAAGAAGGAAAAAAACATTAGATATTATAATTTCAAACTTTGTAAAAGACCTTAAGTTAATGAATAAAGATATCTTAAATATTTTAAGAGTAGCAATATATCAAATGAACTTTTTGGATAAGATACCTAGCTATGCTGCTTGTAATGAAGCAGTAGAGGAAGCTAAAGAAATATCAGAAAATGATTCAAAGTTAGTAAATGGAATACTTAGAAATTTCACTAAAAATCCTGATGATATTGAAGTTCTAGGAAATAAAATTGATGAATATGCATATAAGTTTTCATTTGAACCTTGGATGATAAGACTTTTAATAAAACAATATGGTGAAAATGTATCAAAGAAAATAATGTCTGGATTAAATTCAATCCCACAAGTAAGTGTTAGAGTAAATGAACTTAAAGCAGATTATGATGAAGTCTTTGAAAAATTAGAAGAACTTGAATATGAAGTTGAAGAAGGCGCTATTTGCCCAGAAGCAATTTGCATAAAAGGTGGTAAATCTATAGAAAATAATCCGCTATTCCAAGAAGGAAAAATCACAGTTCAAGATGAAAGTGCAATGATTATAGCACCATTATTAGAATTGGAAGAAGGAATGACAGTTACAGATTTGTGTAGTGCACCTGGTGGTAAAACTACTCATATTGCTGAAATACTTCAAAACACTGGAAAAGTATTAGCGTATGATCTTCATGAATCTAAACTTGGATTAATAAAAGAAAATTGTGAGAGATTAGGTATAACTAACGTTGAAGTTAATACAAGTGATGCAACTAAATTAAACCCAGATTTAATAGCATCTAGTGATAGAATCTTAATAGATGTTCCTTGTTCAGGGCTTGGAATAATAAGAAAAAAACCGGAAATAAAGTGGAACAAGACAAGAAATGAATTAAGAGAAATTATAAAAATTCAAAGAGATATAATGGAATGTGCATGGATGTATTTAAAAGAGGATGGAATAATGATATATTCAACTTGTACATTAAATAAAGAAGAAAATGAAGAAAATATTGAGTGGTTTGTTAGCAGACATAAAGACTGTAGCGTGAAAAAGATCTTTATTGGTAAACAAGATAACTTAGTATACAATAGAGATGGTTCTCTAACTATTATGCCAAATGAAAATATGGATGGATTCTTTGTGGCTAAATTAGAAAAAAGACAATAGTAGGTGAATAAATGAACAATTTGCTAGATTTTACTTTAGAAGAACTTAAAGCATGGATGAAGGAAAATGGTGAAAGTGCATTTAGAGGTCAACAAATATTATCATGGATTTATAAAGGTGTTAAAGAATTCGATGATATGAGAAATATACCAAAGCCATTAGTACACAAACTAAAAGAAAATTTTTTTGTAGGTTTGCCAAAGATAATAGAAGTATATAAATCTAATATAGATGGTACAGAAAAATTCTTGTTAGGATTTAAGGATGGAAACTTAATAGAATCTGTACTAATGAGATATAAGCATGGAAATTCCATATGCATATCCACTCAAGTTGGATGTGCGATGGGATGCAAATTTTGCGCATCTACAATTGAAGGTAAAGTTAGAAATCTTACAACTGGAGAAATTTTATCGCAAATTATGGTTGTTCAAGATTATATCAATGAAAGGATTTCTAACGTCGTATTAATGGGAAGTGGTGAACCACTTGATAATTATGATAATGTTATGAAGTTTCTAAAAATAGTTTCTGCCGAATATGGATTAAATATTGGGCAGAGACATATAACATTATCTACTTGTGGAATTGTACCTAAGATATACGAATTAGCAGGTAAAGAACTTAGTATAACTCTAGCTATATCGTTACATGCATTTAGTAATGATAAGAGAAAAGAGATTATGCCTATAGCTAATAGGTATAGTATTGAGGAAGTATTAGAAGCTTGTAGATATTATATAAGCAAAACTAATAGGAGAATTACGTTTGAGTATGCACTAGTGAAAGACGTAAATGATGGCAGAGAAGATGCAAAAGCATTAGGCAAATTGTTAAAAGGTATGCTTTGTCATGTTAATTTGATACCAGTAAATGAAATAAAGGAAAATACATATAAGAGATCTTCAAAAAAGGCGATAGAAGATTTTTCGGAAATACTAAAAAATCATGGAATAGAAGTTACTACAAGACGTGAAATGGGAAGTGACATTAATGCAGCATGTGGACAACTTAGAAGAAGTTACATAAATACCCAAGAAATAGAGGGGGAGCAAAATGGTAGGTTTAGTTAGTGATGTTGGGTTAAGGCGGACATTAAATGAAGACTCTGCTTCGTATTTAGAAAGAGACGAATTCAAGATTTATGTAGTGGCAGATGGAATGGGTGGACATAATGCAGGAGAAGTGGCCAGCCAGATGGCTGCAACGAATATTGTTGATTACGTAAAAGAAAACTTTTCTTCTAGTAAAGCAGAAAATTTACTTGTAGAAGCTATAGAGAAAGTAAATAAAGATATATTTACTTTCTCTAACACTAGCGAAAATTTAAGTGGAATGGGAACTACTGTTACAACTTGTTTTATGACTAAAAATTTTATACAGGTTGCAAATGTAGGTGATAGTTGTTGTTTTGCAGTTAAAAACAATGAAATTAAAAAGATTACTAAAGATCATTCTTTAGTACAAGAACTAGTTGATATTGGGAGTATAAGTGAAAAAGAGGCGGAAAATCATCCTAAGAAAAATATTATTACAAGAGCATTAGGAACTAGCATTAATGTGAATGTAGATATATTTCAGTTAGAGAACAGAGAATATGACCTTTATATATTGTGTTCAGATGGATTGACAAATGAATTAACTAAAGAAGAGATTCTACAAGTCGTCACTGAAGGAGAAAGTTATGTAAACATTGCTAATAAACTTGTATACTTGGCAAAGCAAAACGGTGGCAGAGATAATATAACAGTATTGTTGTTTGGAGGAGAGATGTAGCATGGATGGAATTGTACTTGGAAACAGATACGAGTTGTTAGAAAAAATAGGGGAAGGCGGAATGTCAGAAGTATTTAAGGCAAGAGACAATAAATTAAATAGGTTTGTTGCAGTTAAAATACTTAAGAAAGAACTTTGCGACAACCCTGATATTGTAGAAAAATTTAAAGGTGAGGCAACAGCTGTTGCAGCCTTATCTGACAATAATATAGTAAATATACTAGATGTAGGAACACAGGATGAAATAAATTATATTGTAATGGAATATGTTAAAGGAAAAACATTAAAAGATATTATAAAACAAGTTGGAAAGATGAATTATGAAACAGCTATATCAGTTGCAATTCAAATAGCCAAAGCTTTAGATTGTGCTCATAGAAACAATATAATACATAGAGATGTTAAGCCACAAAATATTTTAGTAACAGAAGATGGAGTTATGAAAGTAACTGATTTTGGAATAGCAAAATCATCAAATTCTGAAACTATTACAAATACTAGTACAATAATGGGATCTGCTCATTATCTTTCTCCAGAACAAGCAAAAGGAAATTTTATTGATTGTAGAACGGATTTATATTCATTAGGAGTTGTATTATATGAAATGGTTACTGGAAATCTCCCATTCCAAGCAGATACTGCTGTAACTATAGCTTTAAAACATCTTCAGGAAGAGGTTGTTCCGCCAAAAAGTGTTAATTCAAAAATTCCTGAGAGTTTAAATCAATTAATTTTAAAAGCAATGGAAAAGGACCCTATTAAGAGATATCAGAATGCTAAGGAAATGATCTCAGATCTCCAAAGAATAAAGGATGACCCTAATGCAAAGATAGATAAAGAAGACGACAATGATCATACGATAATAATGTCTGCCGTAACTGAACAGATATCAAAGCAAGAGGAAAAGTTGCCCAATAAAAAAGATGATGACTATGATGATGAAGACGATGATGATTATTACTACGAAGATGATGAAGATGAAAAAGGCAGTGGAATAAACAAGAAGAGAATAATGAAAATAACAATAGGTGTAGTTTTAGCATTACTATTAATAGTTTTAGGTGTTGCAGCTTTTAAAATGGTTAGTTCTGCTACTGCTAACAGTAAGGAAGTTCAGGTTCCTGACATAGTAGGAAAGAATGTGGATGATGGGAAGAAAGCACTTGAAGCTTTAAATTTAGTTTTAGTAGAAGGTGGAACTGAAGCAAGCGATCAGCCAGAAGGAACTATTCTTAAGATGAATCCAGATGCTGGAACTAAAGTTAAAGAAAAAAGTCAGATTAGAGTCATTGTAAGTGGAGGAGCAACAAAACTTAAGATGCCTGATTTAAAGGAGTATGATATAGATACTGCAACTACTATTTTAAAATCCTTTGGACTTAAGATTAGTGATAAAAGCGAAGCTTTTAGCGATAGTATACCAGAAGGACAAATAATAAGTCAAACTCCGAAAAAAGATACTGAAGTAACAGCAGATGATAAGATAACAGTCGTTGTAAGTAAAGGACCGGAAGTTAAGACTACAAAAGTACCTGGTGTAGTGGGTAAAGACCAAGATACAGCTACAGGTGAATTACAAGATGCTGGTTTAAAAGTATCTGTAAATTCCCAAGAAACACAAGATGAAAGCCAAAATGGTAAAGTTTTAAAACAAACAGGAGAAGGAAATAGAGTAGAGCAGGGTACTACAATTGTTATAACAGTTGGTAAATATGTTGCAAAACAAGATCCGCCTGTAACTAATAATCCTCCTCAAGGAAATACTAAGCCAGGTGGAAATGGAAGTACTCCTGATAAAAACACTGGAGGAACAGGTGGTACTACTACTGATACACCAGGAAAGACTCCTAATACTCCAGGTACAACTAATCCTACAGGCCCATGGGATGATACAAATAACAGCCAAAACAACACTCAAACTAAAACATCAAATCAAAACCATCAATAATAAGGTAAGGAGAGGTTGATAAAAACCTCTCCTTCTATGATATATATGTTGCAATTCACAATGCATATTTCACAATTCACAATTATGGCTAAAATTCTTAAAATATTTTTAGAATTATGATGAAGAATTATTTTTGCAATATATATTTGTATTTAGACCTACATTAAATCTCTAAAAAGAAAATATACTATGATAGAAAATACTAATTTAGAAATTTAATATATTTTGCAATTAAGTTGTTAAGTTCTAGTCGGGTTTAGGCACTTGGTTTATTAAAATCTTAAACTTACGTTTATCTGATTAATTATTGCAGCATATATTAACATTCTATAGAAGAATATATAAATTTATTTTATAAGTTATGGAGGGAAATTATGAATGGAAAAATAATAAAGGGCATAGGAGGCTTTTATTATATTAAGACAGATGAAGGCTTAATAGAATGTAAAGCTAGAGGGAAATTTAGACATAAGGACATAAAGCCTATGGTAGGGGATGATGTTACAATTAAGATGGAACATGGAAAAGGCGTTATTGAAGAGATACATAAGAGAAAATCTCAATTGGTTAGACCTACTGTGGCAAATGTTTCTTTAGCATTTGTTGTTTTTGCAGTTAAGAATCCAGACATAAATTTTGATTTATTAAATAAGTTTTTAATTCTATGTGAATATAATAACATTGAGGTTATAGTTTGCTTGAATAAGATAGATTTAGTATCGGAAGAAGAAAGAGAAGAAATAAAGAAGCGAATAAATGTCATAGGTTATGAGGTTCTTTTTATAAATGCTAAAAAAGGAATAGGAATAGAGCGGTTAGAAGAAAAGATTAGAGGAAATATAACAGTTTTTTGTGGACCATCAGGAGCAGGAAAGTCAACATTAATAAATAAGCTTTCCAACAAAGAACATATGGAAACAGGTAATGTAAGTGAGAAGCTTGGAAGAGGTAAGCATACTACAAGACATAGTGAGTTAATTGAGGTAGCGGACGGATATATCGTTGATACCCCTGGATTTTCTACACTAGAAATAAAAGATTTAATGGATAAAAATTCTTTAAAATATTGTTTTCCTGAATTTACACAGTATAATGATAAGTGTAAATATAGAGGTTGTTTACATTATAAAGAACCAAATTGTGCTCTAAAAGAGGCTGTAGAAAGCGAAAAGATTAATAGATACAGATATGAATTTTATGTAAGAGCATTAGAAGAAATAATTGAGGAGGAAAAAAATAAATGGTAAAGATTGCACCATCAATATTATCAGCGGATTTTTCAAAGTTAGGAGAGGACATAGAAAGAATAGATAAAGGAGGAGCAGATTTTATTCATATAGATGTAATGGATGGATCTTTTGTTCCTAATATATCTTTTGGTTTACCAGTTATAAAATCTATTAGAAATAGAACAAAGAAGGTATTTGACGTTCATTTAATGATAAATAATCCATCAAATTACATAGATGCTTTTATAGAGGCTGGGGCTGATATAATTACAATTCATCATGAGGCAGATAAACATATAGATAGGACAATTAATTATATTAAGTCAAAAGGAAAAAAAGCAGCGGTTTCTTTAAATCCAGGAACTCCAACAAGCGTATTGAAAGATTTAATACCAAGTTTAGATATGGTCTTGATAATGTCTGTTAATCCGGGATTTGGAGGACAAAAATTTATACCTTATTCTTTAGATAAGATTAGAGAGATAAAAGCACTTAGCGATAGATTGAACCCAGAGCTTTTAATAGAAGTTGATGGTGGTATTGATAAGACAAATGTTAAAGAGGTTATAGAAGCAGGTGCAAATGTCATTGTTGCAGGTTCAGCAGTATTTAATGGTGGGGAAATTGATGAGAATATAAAAGCTCTAAGGGGGTAATAATTTGAACGTTGCAATTGTAAGTGGAGGAAACCCACCTTCAGAGAAGTTACTAAAGAAATATATTAGTGAAGTTGAATTTATAATAGCAGCTGATAAGGGAAGTGAATGTCTTTATAAGTATAATATTATTCCAGACTTGCTTTTAGGTGATTTTGACTCTGCCAAAAAGGAAATTTTGGATAATATGAAGTTAAAGGTTAAGGAAGTCTTAGAATTTCGACCAGAGAAAGATTATACTGATACTGAAATTGCAGTTATGGAAGCGATAAAAAGAGGCGCAGAAAAGATATATTTATTCGGGGCGACTGGAACTAGAATGGATCATACACTAGGAAATATAGGACTTATGCTAACTACGAAAAAAAAAGGTGCTAATTTAGAAATATTAGATGATAATAATAGGCTTTATCTTGGAGAAAATAAAATGAGGTTATACGGAAAATATGGTGAAAATATATCATTTCATGCATTGAGCGATAAAGTAAGCAAACTTGAAATTAGTGGTGGTAAGTACAATCTACCAAGTTATGATTTGGGCTTGTTAGATCCACGAGCTATATGTAATGAATTTATTGATACACCAATAGATATAACTTATGAAGAAGGGGAGTTATTAGTTATTCATTCCATAGACTAAATATTCATGAACTTATTAAATTATTTTTTATATTTATAAAGTGGAACATTTTGAGTAGTAACTGAATATTAATATAATAAGACGGATTAAATTTTGATTTTTATTTTTAATGTATTAATATTTGGGAGGATTTATAAATGAAAATAATAGCTTTTAAATTACCTAAGTTTCTATCTAATATAATAAAGTTTTTTAGAAAAAAAGGCTAGAGGTACATAAGGTATAGTTTAGTTTTAGGCTTTCTAAATAGCTTTAGGCATAATCAAAAATAATAACAAGTCCATCTGCCAAGAAAAGTTCCTTGTTGCAGCATAGCTGCTCTTTTCATAAGCGCCCATTTTCCATCATGCTTCATCAACAGATTGTACTAATAGGCTCGCTATGAGCCCAATCTGCTTCTTCGCCTGATGAAAAATAATCATGGCATTTTAGGCTCGTTATTTTCTTTAATATGCCTTAAAAATAAAAAATGCAATTGGGATAACAATTGCATTTTTTATTATGAACTTATATTGCTCTTTGAACCTTTCCAGATCTAAGGCATCTTGTACATACATGAACAGTTTTTGGTGTTCCGTTAACTAAAGCTTTTACTTTCTTTATGTTAGGAGCCCAAGTTCTCTTTGATTGACGATGTGAATGGCTATAGCTTACTCCAGCTACAACACCCTTATCACAAATTTCGCATCTTCTTGCCATTAGAAAACACCTCCTTATATTCCAAAGATAATCATCTTCAATAGGACAGAGTAAATTATATCATAGGAAAATGTAATAGGCAAGATAAATTATTAATTATAAAATAAAAAATATGTATTGCAGCTAATATAGGGCTTTACAATGGGAGTGAAGCTTATGTGAATACCTGCCGAAATTTGATATATATTATGTTGCAATTCACAATGCACATTTCACAATTTACAATTACGGCTAAAATTCTTGCAATATTTTTAGAATTATGATGAAGAATTATTTTTGCAATATATATATTTATTTCATAGGTAAATTATTCTCATGATTATGTTTTAAAAACTTTTTGGAAGGAAAGACTTTGTAGAGATAGATTTTTAAAGAAGAGAAAAACTTTTAGCTTTGGTTTTAAAGCTCTTAATTGTAATTGGCACTAGTTTTTTTGTACATGAATGTTTTATTTAAAGGTAAAAAGAGCTTTGGTTATACTGCGTATTTTAAGAGAGAAGATGAACGGTTGTACTTTATGATTTCTAAATTGAGAATCATCTTAAGTGGATTCGATTCTTCTGTCTAGGGAAAGGACTTGATTACCCATAGTAAGTTCCTAATTGTGATTTGAAATCTTTTCATATATGCATGCTTTTTTAGGAAAAATGATATAGTTGTGCTTTATGTTTTATAAATGGAGTATAATCTTGAGTGAACTTGATACTTTTTTCTGGGGAAAAGATCTTTATTGCAGTTTGGGTTTTTAAGAGAGAAAATGACTTAGTGGTACTTTGTGTTCTTTTAGTTGAGAATTATCTTAAGTGGATTCGATTCTTTTGTCTAGAGAAAGGATTTGATTACCAATAATAAGTTACTAATTATGCTTTGAAATCTTTTTATATGCATGCCTTTTGAGATGGAAGGGTCTAGGCTGCAGTTTGTGCTTTTCAGAGGGGAAATGATTTAGTTGTACTTTATATTTTCTAAATGGAGTATAATCTTGAGTGAACTTGATACTTTTTTCTAGGGAAAAGATCTTAATTTCAGTTAGTAAGTTTTGAATTGTGCTCTACACTCTTTTCATATGTGTGTGTGTGTTTTATAAATTTATGATCCAGGTTGCAGTTTGTGCTTTTTCATAGGGGGAAATGATTTGGTTGTACTTTATTTTTTCAAAAGCGAGAAGCATCTTAATTGGATTTGAATCTTTTTTTTCTAGGGAAGGAAGCTTGATTGTAGTTAATAAGTTCCGAATTATGTTTTACACTCTTTTCATATTCGGGTGCTTTTTTTAGGAAAAATGATCTTAATTGCGCTACGCGCTTTTTTTAGAGGTGTATATTTTTTGGATACTTGAATAAAATATTGTTCTAATATAGAATAGAAAATAAGATATAAGAATTTAGGAGGAATATGGATGGTTGGATTTTCAAACGAAAATGGTAATATAAATTATTCAGAGGAAGTTATAGCAAAAATTGTTGGATTATCCACAATGGAATGTTATGGAGTAGTTGGAATGGTTTCTAGAAATGCCAGTGAAGGCTTTTGGGAACTTATTGGTATAGAAAATTTTGGCAAAGGTGTAAAGATACAGCTAACAAGCGAGAAAAAATTACAAATAGAATTGTTTGTGATGGTTGAATACGGAACAAAGATATCGGTTATATCTAATAATATAATTCAAAAAGTACGTTATAGTGTTGAAAACTATACAGGACTTAAGGTGTCATCTATAACAGTAAATGTGCAAGCGGTTAGAGTTTAGGAGGTTAAACTAAATGGAATATACAAAGATAAATGGCCATGATTTTTATAACATGGTTGTGAACGCTAGCAATAAATTGCTAGCGCAGAGTGATTTCGTAAATGCACTTAACGTATTTCCTGTTCCAGATGGAGATACTGGAACTAATATGTCTATGACGTTTAAGGCGGCAGTTAAGGAAATAGAAGGTATGGATACTTATTCTATAGGAGAAATATCAAAAAAATTAGCTAAAGGTGCTTTAATGGGAGCCAGGGGGAATTCTGGCGTTATATTATCGCAAATTCTTAGAGGTTTTTCTAAAGGCCTAGAAGGAAAAAAAGAAGTAGATATTAAAGAGTTTGCAGTAGCGTTTTCAGAAGGATCAAAGTCGGCATATAAGGCGGTAATGAGACCTACTGAAGGTACTATACTTTCTGTAATTAGAGCCGCTGCTGAAGCGGCAGTGTCATCTGATGCTAAGGATATGGTTGCCTTTATGGAAGAGATAACAGTTAAATCAAAAGAAATGTTAGATAGAACTCCAGAATTATTGCCGGCACTAAAAAAGGCTAAAGTGGTTGATTCTGGTGGAATGGGGCTTTATATTATACTTCGAGGTATGTTTGAAGCATTGAAAAATGATATTAAAGCTGAATTAAGCGATATGAAAATAAGTGATGCAAATGGTACTTTAGCTAAAGCTACAGAGGAAATTGATATAAAGTTTGGGTATTGTACTGAATTTATAATACTTGGTGATGCTAAACGTGCGCAAGATTTCCAAAATGAGATAGAGAGCCTTGGAGATTCCATGATAGTTGTTGGATATGATGATGTTATAAAAGTGCACATACATACTAATGATCCTGGATTAGTCTTATCAAAGGCAGTTGCTATAGGGGAATTATCAAAGATAAAGATTGATAATATGAGAGAAGAGCATAGAGAGTTATTAATAAGCACTAAGGGATTAACAGAAAATTCATCTGAAGACGAAGGTGTCGATAGTGAAAAGAAAAAGTACGGCTTTATAACAGTTGCTATGGGAGATGGAATTTCAAATATCTTTAAGGACTTAGGAATAGATTATGTCATTGAAGGTGGTCAGACAATGAATCCATCTACTCAGGATATTTTAGATGCTGTTGAGAAAATAAATGCTGAACATATTTTTATCATGCCAAATAATAAGAATATAATTATGGCAGCGAATCAGGCGGCAGAAATATCAAGTAAAAATATATTAGTAGTACCTACAACAACTATTCCTCAAGGAATAGCATGTGCCACAATGTTTAACTATGATTCTGAAGTTGAAGAAAATTTCACTAATTTAAAGGATACAATTGAAGTAGTTAAAACTGGTTCGGTGACATACGCAGTCCGTGATACAGAAATTGATGGAATAGATATTAAACAAGGAAATATGTTAGGACTTGTAGAAGGTAAAATAAAAGAGGTAGGCGAAGACAAGAAGGTTGTTGCCGGTAAAGTTCTAGAAGATATGATAGATGATGAAAGTGAACTTATTACTGTATATTATGGTGAAGATGTAAGTGATGAAGATGCAAATGAATTTGAAGCTGAGCTACAAGAAAAGTACGAAGACTTAGATATTCAATTTTATAAAGGAAATCAACCACTATATTACTTTTTAATATCAGTAGAATAAGAAATAGTAAGGGCACCTAATGCTAGGTGCTCTTATTATTTAAGGAGGAAGAGAAGGGCTTTGGATATATATAGCAATATTTCAACATTAAAAGGAGTAGGCCCAAAGGCCACAGAAAAATTAAATAGATGTGGAATTTTTAATATATTAGATATTCTGTTATATTTTCCAAGAGATTATGAATTTGTAGATAGTAATGTGGAATTTGAAAATATTACAGGAGAAGACAAGCAGATTTTAAAGTGTAAAGTCATTAGATTTAGAAGCGATGTAAAAACTAAAACTGGTAAATTATTAACAACTGTAGAATTTGATTATAATGGACACAAAGTATCTGGAAAGTGGTTTAATCAAAGGTATATAAAAAACTCCTTTAAAATAGGAGAAATATATAATTTGATGGGGAAATTTAAAAGGATAGGAAATACTTTAGAGGTGGTTAATCCTATGGTCACATGTGAAGAAGCTATTTCGAATGAGATTATACCTAAATATCCTCTAAAAGGTGATATAAGCAATAAATTGTTTGAAAAATTAATTAATGAAATTTTGTCCAAGATGACAGTTAAGGAGAATTTACCACAAAATATATTAGATAAGTATTCTTTAATTTCATTAAATGAAGCTATTAGAGGCGTCCATTTTCCTGATAATAAGGAAGTGCTGGAAAACGCTATAATAAGACTTAAATTTCAGGAATTATTTACATATTCACTAAAGTTACTACTTCTTAAAAATAAAATTAAGAAAAACAAAAATGGTATACTTTTTCAGTGGGTAGATGAACTTAGCTTATTTAAAGAGAAGTTACCATTTCCTCTTACTAATGCTCAAACAAGAGTTATACGTGAAATATTGAGAGATCAAAAATCAAATTCATCAATGAATAGACTTATACAAGGAGATGTTGGAAGTGGAAAGACAATAATTGCACTTATAGCTATTTTTAATGTGATCAAAAATGGTTATCAATGTGCATTTATGGCTCCAACAGAGATTCTTGCAAATCAACACTTTGAAGAAGCAAGGAAAGTTTATGATGAATTTAACATAGAAATTGAATTACTAACAGGAACAACTTCAGCAAAAGAAAAGCAGAGGATCAAAGAAAGAATTAAAACTAAAGAACCAATTTTAGTGATAGGAACTCATGCACTTTTCCAAGATGATGTGGAATTTGGAAAGCTAGGGCTTATAGTAACCGATGAGCAGCATAGGTTTGGTGTTGAGCAAAGGAGTAAACTTATAAACAAGGGAAAAAGGGCTGATTGTTTAGTTATGACAGCGACTCCAATTCCAAGAACGTTGGCGTTATACTTATATTCAGATCTTGATGTATCTATAATTGATGAGCTACCACCTGGAAGAAAGAAAATAGATACTAGATTTTATGCTGATAATCAAAGAGATATAGCTTATGATTTGGCATACGATGAAATAAAAAAAGGTCGCCAAGTGTATATTGTATGTCCTCTTATTGAGGAGGATGAAAAAGAGGAGTTAAATTCGGTAGAAACTTTGTATGATAAACTTACCAGTGGAATCTTTAAGGAATTAAAAGTTGAGATACTTCATGGAAAAATGAAAGGCTCTGAAAAAGATGAAATAATAAAAAGGTTCAAGAATAATGAAGTTAACGTTCTAATATCAACAACTGTTATTGAGGTAGGTGTTAATGTTCCTAATGCATCTGTAATGATTGTTGAAAATGCAGAAAGATTTGGACTGTCACAGTTACATCAATTAAGAGGAAGAGTTGGAAGAGGTCAGTATTCATCTTATTGTATATTAATAGCAAAGGCTAAAAGTAATGTGACTAAAAAAAGGATGCAGATAATGACAGAATGTAGTGATGGATTTTTAATATCAGAAAAAGATTTAGAACTCAGAGGCGCAGGAGAGATGTTTGGTAAGAAACAAAGTGGTGATGAAGGATTTGTACTTGCAAATCTTTATGATGATATGAAGATTTTAAGATGTGCTAAATTAGAGGCGAATAACATTTTACAAAACGAATTTGAGGTAAATAGAGAAATAATCAATGAACTTAGTAAAAATTTGGAAAAAAGTAGTAAATATATATGCTTTAATTAATTTGAAATATTATGTATAGATATGTTAATATATAAAATATACACCTATTAAAAGAGCGCGAAGCGCAACCAAGATCATTTCATTGATGAAAAGAGCACGAGGTGTACAACTAAGGTTAATTTTAAATTGTAAATTAAAAAATCTAGAGAGTAGATTTTCTTATATGCTTATTTTAGGAGGAATAAAAATTTGAGAATAATAGCAGGAAAAGCAAGAGGACATAAATTAATACCTCCAGCTACAATGGAAACAAGACCTACGCTAGATAGAGTTAAAGAGGCTATGTTTAGTTCTATTCAAATGTATATACCAGAAGCAGTAGTTGTAGACGTTTTTGCTGGAACAGGAAGCCTTGGATTGGAAGCAGCGAGTAGAGGGGCAAGTGAAGTTTATTTATTTGATAAAAGCTCTGTGACTTTTCCTTTGTTGAAGGAAAATGTAGAAAGCCTTAAATTTCAAGATTTCTGTTTTCCTATGAATATAGATGCTTATGAAGGCTTAAAGAATCTTGCGAAGAAGGGAAAGAAATTTGACATAATATTTATTGATCCACCTTATTGCAAAGAAATGATTCCAGAAGCCATGAAAATTGTTAAGGATAATGAAATTTTAAAAAATGATGGAATAATAGTTACTAAAATAGATACTATTGAAGAAATTTATGAAGGGTATAAAGATATAAAATTAACAAAAAGTAAGAAGTATGGAAATACAACAGTATGTTATTACAAGCATGAGGAGAAGTAAATAATGAGAGTTGCAGTGTACCCTGGAAGCTTTGATCCCATAACTAATGGACATCTTGATATTATAAAAAGAGGAGCAAAGGTTTTTGATAAAGTAATAGTTGCAGTATTAGTTAATGTTGATAAGAAGTATCTTTTTGAAAGCAGCGAAAGAGTTGAACTTATAAAAAGAGTGACAAGAGATATTGGGAATGTTGAAATAAGAAGCTTTGATGGGCTTTTGGTTAATTTTCTAAAAGAATGTAAGACTAATATAATATTAAAAGGATTAAGAACGGCTTCTGATTTTGAGTATGAATTTCAAATGGCGTTTATTAATAAAGAATTAGATCATGATACTGAAACTGTATGTATGATGTCATCATCTAAAAATATACATATTAGTTCCTCAACTGTTAAGCAGGTGGCAAGGTTTGGGGGAGATATTAGCGGGCTTGTTCCCAATGAAATTATTTCAGATATAATGTCAAGAATAAATCTATAAATGATCATTTTCTAAGGAAAAGTATTTTCATAATTAGAATGTGCTATGTTTAAGTAGCTGCATTAACTTAAAATTAACGCTATTAATAATGCTAAAAGCAATTAGAAGTACTAGATGAAGATTTGTTCATGGTATTTTGCTCATTTATAGAATAAATATCTAAGGAGTGTTTTTATGGAAAAGATGGAGGTAAATATAATAGAATTATTAGAGTATTTACAAGACTTGGTGGAAAATTCACCTAAAGTACCAATGAGCGGTAAAGTTATGATAGATAAAAGAGAAGTTGTTGATGTAATAGATCAAATAATTAACTATATGCCTGATCAATTTAAAAAGGCTGAGTGGGTTATGAATGAGAGAGAAAGAATTCTTAATGAAGCTAAAAAAGAGTATGATTCTGTTAGAAAAGAAACAATGACTATGATGAGACAGAATATCGAGAATCACGATATAGTAAGGGAAGCCAAAGGAAGAGCTCAAGAAATTATAGCCTCAGCACAGAGAGAGGCCAAGGCTATAAGATTAGGATCTAGAGATTATTCTGATGAAATATTAACGCAATTAGATCAAGAGCTAGAAGAACACAAAATAAAATTAATAAAGAGTCTTCAAGAAAGTTTTGAAGTAGTAGCTAAAGAGATAGATACAAATTTAACTGGTACATGCGATGTTATAAAAGAGAACATTAAAGAATTACGCAGCATGAAAAAATAATTTCAAGGTTCTATTAAATATACTTAGCAAAAGTGTTAATAACAGTATCGTTAATGCTGGGTATATATATACAAGTAAACTTGAAGAATGACTTGTTTGTAAGTTTGATGTATAAATACTTGTAGGAAACACTTTGCATAACCCATAAGTTATAATAAAACTAACGATTCCTTGGATTACTTTTAGAAATATATATCTGCTATAATTTATCTTAGTATCGCTTACGAAAGAACTTACTTGTGCAATTACAGCAAGGCCAGAAAATGAAGTTAAAAAGCTTATTATACCAAGCTTTAAAGGAATAGAAATTTCTAGAGGAGAGATTATGCTGCATCCATTAGTCATTTCAATGCTTCCTAAAAATATGCTGTATAAAGTTTGAGAAGGCAATTTTAAAATATTATCAAGCTGTCTAAATGCAATGTTGATATAAGGATTATTTTTAACGAGAGATATAACAACTGAAAAAATTATTATGAAACCACCTATAGATAATGTAGTGTTTATTCCGTTTTGAACTGCATTTTTTACAGCATTACCGAAATTCATACTTTCATTTTTTGGACAAGGGAGAGAACTTATATTATTTAAGTTTCTCTTTTTTTTCGTTAAAAATCCCATTATGATTATTGATAAATTGCTTCCTAGAAGCAAAATATAACCTAATGATACATTTCCTAATAAAGTTCCAGCAACAGATCCGATTAAAAACAAGGGCCCAACGTTAGAAGCTATGTTTAAAAGTCTTTCGTATTCATTTCTGTCTATATACTCCATCTTGTACAAATCTACACAATATTTAGCACCTAATGGATAGCCGCATAATATACTCGCTACAATTGGAAAGGAACAATTTCTAGAAAGACCTAATGGTTTGCAAATTAATGGTCCAAGAAATTTAGAATAAAGATTTATTCCATCGTAGTATATTAGTAAATTACATATAACCACAAAAGGAAAGGTAGTTGGCAATATTGAGTTATACCATAATTTACACCCATCAATAGCTGCAATGATGCATTGGTTTATGTTTAAAACAAAAAGAACTATTAAGACAGATATAAATATACAAATGATAGTATTTTTTTTAATATTAAGTTGTTTGATTAAAATAAAAATTAAGCTAATAATAAGAAACCATAAGACAATAATATATATCATGAAATCACTCCAATCAATAATATTTATATTCTTATGGTTATGTAAAATATTACTACATTATAAAAGGACCTTTTAAATAGTCATCCATAGGGTTAACTTTTGGATTTAGCAGCGAATATGCTTTTGTTCCTAAGATATCTATTTTTAGATGATCACATTGATTGTTTCTTGGTACCTTTGTTATTAAATTTATACTAGAATTGGCTTTTATACTCTTTAGAATTCTTTGTCCTGTAGAATTAAAAGCAAGAACTCTTGCGTAAGGAACAGAGCTTTTAGATAAGTTTAATAAATCAAAATCTTCAAGGTTTAAAAAGCTTTGCAAAAGAATTCTACTTATCCTGGTATACGTATACCTCTTGCTTTTAGAATTTAATATTAATTCATTAAGTGAATTGGATTTTAAGATTTCTTTTAATATTTTATTGTCTATGCCTTCTGATACATCTGGCAGATTTGAAAGAGATCTTTCGTTGGTAAGTAATTTATATTTTATATATTTAAATGTGTCTTCTTCAAAAATAAAAGGATAATTAGAAGAAGATAGATTAAGCAGAATGTCATAACTGGCTTTGGGCATAATATCAGCTAGATCATTCAGTGATTTCTCTTTCAAATGCTTTCTTATTGATGTAGCGGAAGCAAATGAATCACTTATGTTGATATCATTATATAATGAACCTTCTCTTTTAATGGTTTTAGGAACTATTTCGCTATTTAAACGAATTAGAGATTTTATATATTCAATACCTAAAATATTATTAGAATTTGATATTGTATCTAATAATTTATTTGAGTTTAAATAATCTTTAAGTGCATTTGCTCGACTCAAATGAAATGGTAAACCCAAGTCTAAATTATCCTTTAAAAGTTTTTTGTATCTTAAAGGTTCAGAAACTAAAACTTTTGCTATGTCTTCTAATATAGATATATTTCCTTCTTCGCTTCCAAAGTATAAGTGATCTATTACGCCTAACGAGTTAAGAAGAGACACGCTTCCAAAAGCAAAATGTTCAGCGGAAGAAATGGAATAAACTAGAGGCAACTCTAGAACTAGATCAACACCATTTTTAATAGCTATTTCAGCTCTTTTCCATTTATCTATAATTGCTGGAATTCCTCGTTGCATAAAATTACCACTCATTACGCAAACTATACCATCTGCGTTTGTGTCAGATTTTGCGTTAATAAGGTGATATTCATGACCTTTATGAAATGGATTATATTCTGTAATTATTCCTGTAAGTATTAAAATCATCTCCTTTATAAAGCTAGTATAGCATATTGTGGAATCTTATAATATTAGTTATTAAGAGTTTAATATGTTATGTATTTTTTGTAAAATGTCAATAAGATATTATAAAATTATTGTTAAAAAATATACTTTTTTAATATTACTCTATTAAAAAGTAGTTTAAAAAATATTCAGAACATTAAAAGAATGGTGAATTTTTAATTATTGCTTAATATTGACAAGAGAATAGCTTATATACAGCTAGTTAAACGAATATACTATGGATTTTTAAGAAAAATTGAATGAAAATAATGGGAAATGGACATGTATTTTTCATATATTGGGTCAATAATTTAAAACATTTGATAGCGTTTAATAATAAATTATAAAATAATTTTAAATAAAATTTAATTGTTAAAAATTATACTTTTCCTATATTGTTATTTTACAGGAGTATTGTCTGACAATTTAGATTATTTCAAATCTAAAGACTTCTATTTTATAGAGAATTTGTGTTGAAAAAAGCACTGATAAAGGAGTATATTAGTATTAGAGATAGGATATAGAGAGGAGATAAATAGATTATGGACCTTATGAAAAAAATATGGACTGCAGCACAATCAAATAAACAAAAAATTGTTCTTCCAGAGGGAAACGAGGAAAGAAATATAGCAGCTGCAGAGAAAATACAAGAATTAGGATTAGCTTACCCAATTTTAATAGGTAACAAAGAAGAGATAAATAATAAGGCAAAGGAATTAGATGTAAATTTATCAGGAATTGAGATTATCGATCCAAATGAATCAGATAAATTAGAAAAGTATATTGAAGCCTTCTATGAACTTAGAAAGACAAAAGGCGTTACAATGGAAAAGGCAGATAAAATAGTTAGAGATCCTCTATATTTTGGTACGATGATGGTTAAATTAGATGATGCAGATGGAATGGTATCAGGAGCAATTCACACAACTGGAGATTTATTAAGACCAGGATTACAAATTATAAAGACAGCACCAGGAGTATCTGTTGTTTCAAGCTTCTTTATAATGCAAGTTCCAGGATCATCTTATGGTGAAGAAGGAACATTAATATTCTCAGACTGTGCAGTTAACCCTAATCCTAACGAGGATCAATTAGCAGCAATTGCAATAGCTACTGCAGAAACAGCTAAGAGTTTATGTAACATGGAACCTAAGGTAGCAATGTTATCATTCTCTACTATGGGAAGTGCTGATAATGAGTTAGTTGATAAGGTTAGAAATGCTACTCAAAAAGCAAAGGAAATGAGACCTGACTTAGATATAGATGGTGAGCTACAATTAGATGCAGCTATAGTTGGAAAAGTAGCAGCTCAAAAGGCACCAGAAAGTACTGTTGCTGGAAAAGCTAATGTTTTAGTATTCCCAGATTTACAAGCTGGAAATATAGGTTATAAATTAGTTCAAAGATTTGCAAATGCTGAAGCTATTGGACCTATCTGTCAAGGTTTTGCAAAACCAATCAATGACTTATCAAGAGGTTGTAGCTCAGATGATATTGTAAATGTTGTTGCGCTTACAGCAGTTCAAGCTCAAACAAACAAATAGTAAGTATTATTTTTACAGATAATTTAAGGTAAGTTAGCTTATAGATTGTTAAAACAAAAATACAAAAGGTTTGAATGTTAAAAGGAGAGTAGAGTTATGAAAGTATTAGTTATAAATTGTGGTAGTTCTTCACTAAAATATCAACTTATTGATATGAGTAATGAAGAGTCTTTGGCTCAAGGACTTGTTGAAAGAATAGGAATTACTGGGTCAATATTGACTCAAAAAGTTGAAGGAAAAGATAAATATGTAGTTGAAACACCATTAAAAGATCATCAAGATGCAATAGAACTTGTTTTAAAATGCTTAGTTGATGAAAACCATGGTGTAATAAGTTCAATGGATGAGATATCAGCTGTTGGACATAGAGTTGTTCATGGTGGTGAAAAATACGCAACTTCAGTAGTAATTAATGAAGAAGTAATTAAGGCACTTGATGAATTTACAAAATTAGCACCACTTCATAATCCTCCAAATATAATTGGAATAAATGCATGTAAGGCTCTTATGCCAAAAACTCCAATGGTAGCAGTATTTGATACAGCATTCCATCAAACTATGCCAGAAAAAGCATTTATGTATGCTCTTCCATATGAATTATACACAGAAGATCACGTAAGAAGATATGGATTCCATGGTACATCTCATAAGTATGTAGCAGGTGAAATGGCAAAATGGATGGATAAAGACATAAGCGATTTAAAGATAGTAACTTGTCATATAGGTAATGGTGTAAGTATTACAGCTGTTGATGGTGGAAAATCTGTAGATACTACAATGGGATTCACTCCATTAGATGGTATTATAATGGGATCAAGATCTGGAAGCATAGATCCAGCAATAGTTACTTATTTAGTAAAAGAAAAAGGATATTCTATAGATGAAGTAAATGATATCTTAAATAAGAAATCAGGGGTTCTAGGTATATCAGGAATAGGAACAGATTTTAGAGATATTAGAAGTGCTGTGGAAAATGATAATGATCCTAGAGCATTACTTACAATGGATATATTCGGATATCAAGTTAAGAAGCAAATAGGTGCTTATGCTGCCGTAATGGGTGGTGTTGATGCGATTGTATTTACAGCAGGAATAGGAGAACATGCTCCAGAAATAAGATCAAGAGCTTTAACTAATATGGAATTCTTAGGAATAGAAGTAGATTTAGAAAAGAACGAAAGTCATAACATCGGAGATGGTATGGAAATTTCTAAGGAAACTTCAAAGGTTAAAGTAGTTGTAATACCTACAAACGAAGAATTAATGATTGCTAAAGAAACTTTAGAATTAGTTAAGTAAGGCATAATTGAAAAAATAGTAATTTAACATGCTGATTGTTTTTATTTATAATTTATCAGCATGTTTTTTCAATAGCTTTCTACAATATATTTGGCTGTACTTCCTTTATAGAAGAAAATATATACGTAAAAGGGAGCAGTTATTATACATACAAAAACACTTATATCACGAGCCTGCTGTTTTCTTTCATATGGAGAAATAGGAATTTATAATAAATTTCTTGACTTTTTGGCACGCAATTTATATAATTAGTTGTGTTTGTTTTATAAATATATGTGCTAAGGAGTGAAAGAGGAAATATTATATAGTTTACATTAGTTTTATTATATAATTATCCTGTGATTTTATGAAAGTACAAATTTCAGATATTATTTCAGGTAAAGATAGAAGCAAGAAGATTGATTATACATTTGATGCACCACAATTTGATTTTGAGGGAGATATAATTAAGCCAATAAAACCTTGTGAAGTTGTTGGGAAGATCGCATCAGATGGGGATATATTAATATTAAATGCTAAAATCAAAACTGATTTAGAAATGATATGTTCAAGATGTTTAGATACCTTTATCTATCCAATAGATATTGATATAGAAGAAAGGTTTACAACTAATAGAGATAGTGATGACGATGAAGCTATTGTTGTAATGGATGATGTTTTAGACATCACAGAAATTGTTGAAAGTAGCATAATTTCAACACTACCTATTAAAAGAGTTTGCAAGAACGACTGTAAAGGGCTATGTCAAGAATGTGGGTGTAACTTAAATCACAACTCATGTTCGTGTCAAAAAGAAGATGTAGATATACGTTTTGAGGCCTTGAAAGGTTTGTTTGATAATAAGGAGGTGTAATGAATGGGTTGTCCAGCAAGAAAATCAGGAAAAGCTAAAGTAAAAGCAAGAAGAGCTCAAACTTTTAAAGCTAGTTTACCTGGCATAGTTGAATGTCCACAATGCCACGAAATGAAACTTGCTCATAGAGTATGTAAAAATTGTGGTTATTATAAAGGTAAGGAAGTTGTAGCTTCTGAAAAATAAAAGAAAGTCTTTATGACTTTCTTTTCTTATATAAAGAAATATATACATGTTGCGCTATTAAATTTATACTTAAAACTTCTTATCGAAATTTTCATAGTTCTGAGAAATAACGATGTTTCTACTTTGGGTTTATTACCACATAAGTATAAGTTGAATAATCTTTATCTAAAAAAGAGAATATTCTATTTATTAATTAAACTAATTTATTTATAATTAAAGTGGAAGAAGGGAGGTATTCAGATGAAAATAGCTATAGATGGCATGGGGGGAGATAATGCACCTGTGGCAGTAATAGAAGGCTCTATTCAAGCTCTTAAGGCATATAATGATATCCAATTGTATATTACCGGTCCAGAAGAAGTTCTAAATCTAGAGTTAGCTAAATATACTTATCCCAAGGAAAAAGTTATTATAGTAGATGCAAAGGAAGTAATTTCACCTAATGAGCATCCTGTCATGGCTCTACGAAAGAAGAAAGATTCAAGTATAGTTAAGGCACTAAACTTAGTTAAAGAAGGAATTTGTGATGCTGTAGTATCAGGAGGCAGTACAGGTGCATTTTTAGCTGGGTGTACGTTGATAGTAGGCAGAGTTAAAGGAATAGAAAGGCCTGCTCTTGCGCCTATAATGCCGGGTAGACGTGGAAAGTTTATGATAGTAGATGTTGGTGCTAATGTTGATTGCAAACCTTCATTTTTGGTGCAATTTGCAAAGATGGGAAAAATATATTATCAAAAGGTTTTCAATGTTGAAAATCCGACTATAGGACTTATAAATATTGGAGAAGAAGAAGAAAAAGGAAATGAACTTACAAAAGCTGCTTTTAAGCTTTTGAAGAAAGAGAGTTCTATAAATTTTAAAGGGAATATAGAGCCTAGAGAAATACCTACTGGCGACACTAATATTTTAGTAAGTGATGGTTTTGTGGGAAATACAGCTTTAAAGATGTATGAAGGGTCCGCTTCGAGTATATTAGGTATAATTAAAGATGAGGTGCTTAAATCGTCGATTATATCTAAAATAGGAGTAGTTCTACTAAAACCTGTGCTAAAAAATATAATGAAAAAGTTTGATTATAAGGAATATGGTGGAGCTCCGTTCTTAGGAGTTGATGGGATTTGTATAAAAGCTCATGGCAGTTCTGACGCAAGAGCATTTAAGAATTCTATTAAACAAACTAAAATTTTCTATGATAATAATGTATTAAAAGATATAAGAAATGAATTTTCTTCGGAAAATTAGTTAAAATATATTGAAACTAATATTGACGATTTAAACAATATATAATATTATCTAAATGTAGAACTTGGGAGGTGAAACAAATGTTTGAAAAGATCCAAGCAATTATTGCTGATAAATTAAGTATCGATGTAGAAAGCGTTGTTATGGAAGCATCATTTATTGAAGATTTAAATGCGGACTCATTAGATATAGTTGAGCTTATAATGGCTCTAGAAGATGAACTAGATATGGAAATACCTGACGAAGACGTTGAAAACTTCAAAACAGTTGGAGATGTTGTCAATTACGTAAAAGCTCATCACGAAGAATAAAATAATCCCGCATCTTGCGGGATTTTATATTTTACAAAGTGAGGACTAAATTTAAAATCATTTTAAAATAGATTTTAGTGAGAAATGTACTTTAGTAATATATTTGCGTACAAATGTTACTGTCTATGATAACGATGTTTTTAGTTGGAAATTAGGAATGAAAATCAATATAGTAACTAAAATATCAAATTAATAGTTTATTCTTGAATTTGTTATGTGTGACATACAGTAATAAGTTAGCAAGTTGAAGAATAAACTTCAAGGAGTGGAATACATGAATAGATATACACTTAAAGAAATAGAAGAAAATTTAGGGGTTTTTTTTAATAACCACACACTACTAAAAACGGCTCTTACTCATAGCTCTTTTGGAAATCAATTTAAGGATGCGGAATATAATGAAAGACTTGAATTTCTAGGGGACTCAGTATTGCAGCTTTGTATTACAGAATACCTTTTTAATAATTACAAACATAAAACAGAAGGTGAGCTGACAAAAATAAGAAGCTTGATAGTTTGTGAAAATTCTCTTTACGAAATTGCAAAAAAGATAAACCTAGGATCTTATATTAGAATGAGTAAAGGTGAAGAAATTACAGGTGGAAGAGAAAGAATTTCAATACAAGCAGATGCTGTTGAAGCAATCATTGCAGCTGTTTATTTAGACAAAGGCATTGGTTTTGTAAGAGATTTTATATTGCTTCATTTTGAAGAGATAATAAATAAAGCAATAAATAATGAAATAGTATTAGATTTCAAAACAAAACTTCAAGAACTTCTTCAAAAAGATGGAGAAGTAGCAATTCAATATGAACTTACAAAATTTGAAGGACCACCTCACAGAAGAAAATTTTTTACGAATGTAGTTATAGATAAAAAATTAATGGGTGAAGGTTCAGGCTATAGTAAAAAAGAAGCAGAACAAAATGCAGCTAAACAGGCATTGGATATATTGGAAGGTAAACATGAGTAAAAATTATTATATAATACCGATATTTGTACCTCACGAAGGATGTCCGCATAATTGCGTATTCTGCAATCAGGATAGAATAACAGGTGTTGATGATGAAGAGGTTACGGCAAGTTCAGTAATTACCACAATAAATGATTATTTAGAAACTATAAAGAATAAAAATGCAACTATTGAAATTTCATTTTTTGGTGGTACATTTACAGGGATTAGGGAAGAAAAACAAAGGGAACTTCTAAAAGTGGCTAAGGAGTTCAAAGAAAAAGGTCTCATAGATAAAATAAGACTTTCTACAAGACCAGATTACATCAATGATTATATACTTACATATCTTAAAGAGTATGGAGTTGACATAATAGAGCTTGGAGTTCAATCTCTAAATGAAGAAGTGCTAAAAAAGGCAGGTAGAGGACATAGCGTTAGTGACGTTATAAATGCATCTAAATTAATAAAGGAATATAAATTTATATTAGGGCATCAAATAATGCCAGGACTGCCAGGAGATACTTTTGAAAGAGATATAGAAACGACTAAGGAATCAATTAAGATGAATCCAGATATTTGTAGAATATATCCGTCTTTAGTTATAAAAGATACTCCAATGGAAAGAATGTATATTAATAAAGAGTATAATCCGTATTCTCTTGAAGAGGCAGTTAACGTAAGTAAGGTTATGTATGAGATGTATAAAAAGCATAACATCAATGTAATAAGAATTGGTCTTCAGCCAACAGAAAGCATAAATGAAGGAAAAGATATAGTGGCAGGTCCGTTCCATCCATCGTTTAGAGAATTGGTCGAAGGCAGTTTATTGTCAGATATCATTTTAAAAAATATGATGGAAGAAAAAATAGGACTTCTATATATTAACCCAAGGGATTTAAGTAAGCTTTACGCTAATAAGAAAACATATTTCAGTAAGCTTAGAGATAATGGGAAAATTATTGATGTAAAACAAGATGATGATATTGAAAGATGTCATATAAAACTTTGTCTAAAAAATAGAGATTTAGATATAGAATACTAGCGAGGGGAGACTCTCGCTTTTAATAATGCAGATTATTGGTGACAAATTAAAACTTGAAAGTGATAAGTTAAAAGCTTGAAAGTTAATTAGTGGCAAATTAAGGATGAAATTTTCTTGAGAAGATCTTTAATAAAGAATAAAAAGCCTGGGCTTTTTACCTTAATTTACTACTTATCATTTTTCACTTGTAACTTAGAAATCTTACGGCATTTTTATTAGTGAATTATTGATATTTAATAAGCTTTACTATAAACTAAATTATAATAAGGAGTTGTTTAATATGAAAAAAAAGACCAGAGAAAAAATGATGATTGCAATGACTATTTTTATTATAGTAATCTTTGTTGTAACATTATTACCTAGTATATTTTCTTTTTAAGGAGAGGACACATGTTTTTAAAATCTCTAGAAATACGAGGATTTAAATCTTTTGCTGATAAAACAGAATTAAAATTTAAACAAGGCGTTACAGCTGTTGTAGGACCTAACGGAAGTGGAAAGAGTAATATTTCGGATGCTGTAAGATGGGTATTGGGAGAACAGAGCGTTAAGGTTCTAAGAGGCGGAAAAATGGAAGATGTAATATTTGCAGGAACGCAGTTTAGAAAGCCGGTGGGCCTTGCTCAGGTTTCGCTAACCCTTGATAATAGTGATGAAAAGCTCGCGACAGAATATAACGAAGTAGTTGTATCAAGAAGAATATTTAGATCAGGAGAATCGGAATATTTAATAAATAATTCAAAGTGTAGGCTAAAAGATGTAATAAATCTTTTTATGGATACAGGAATTGGTAAGGAAGGTTACTCACTAATTGGACAAGGTAAGATTGAAGCCATATTAAGTGGTAAGCCAGAAGATAGAAGAAATCTCTTAGAGGAAGCTGCAGGTATTGTAAAGTTTAAAAATAGAAAAGAAGAAGCAGAGAAAAAGTTAAGCAATACGGATGAAAATTTAGTTAGAATAAATGATATTCTATCAACTTATGAAGAGAGAATAGAACCCTTGAGGATTGAAAGAGAGAAGGCATTAGAATTTACTGACTTATCTAACAATTTGAAAAAGAAAGAAGTATCACTTATAGTACATACCATAGACAAGATGGAAGAAGAATTAAAAGGCTTCAATGAAGATTTAAATTCAAAAATTAAAGAAATTGAAGATAAGCGTAAAGAAGTGTCTAGTTATAAGTCACAACTTAAAGAGTTAGAACTGAAAATAGAAAAGCTAGAAAAGAAGAATTTAGAAGAAAAAGAGAAATATTATAGCCTAAAAGAAACTGTTAGTGAAGATGAAAAAAGTATAGAACTTTACAAAGAAAGAATTAAGAGTTTTGAAGAAAAGATCAATAGGAATAATTATGAGCTAGATGATATTTTAGTTAAGGTAAATCAGCTTAATGAAAACAAGAAATTATTAGAAAGCGAATTGAGTGAAAGACTAAAGGAACAAAGATTAAGAGAAGAAGATATAGTAAGTTTAGAAGAAAACAATATAAAAAGTTCTAAGGAACTTAAAAGTATAGATGAAGAAATAAAATCTCTAAGAGAAGGTGAATTTGAACTTTTAAGAAGTAACTCAGATATGAAGAATGAGATTACTATGCTAAATAAAGATCTTTCGCTAAGAGAAGAGAAAAAAGAAACCCTAAATTCGTCTACATCTTTTCTAGAAAATAATATTGTTATTAATTTAGCGACTTATAAAGACCTAACTAGTGAAATTGAAAAGAATAAAGACAATATAAAATTGTTAAATATGCAAATAGTAGAGCATAAGAAAAAAATAGGTTCTCTATCAGCAAATTTAACTAAAAAAGAAAATGAACTTAGAGAATTAAGTGGGACTTTAACAAAACTTGATGCAAATAGATCAATGTTAGAAAACTTGGAAAAGCATTATGAAGGATATAACAGGTCAGTAAAATCTTTAATGGAATTAATTCATAGGGAAAGAATTACGGCTGCAAATGATACTAAAGTCTTAGGTGAAATTTTCACTGTAGGTAAAAAGTATGAAGTTGCTATAGAAATAGCTTTAGGTGCTGCAATTTCAAATGTTATAACAAAAAATGAAGAAATAGCAAAAGTTCTTATAGGATATTTGAAAAAAAATAGTCTAGGAAGAGCGACATTTTTACCTTTAAATATTATAAAAGGAAAGAAGTTAGAACTAGATAGAAATATAACTGAAGCTGATGGATATATTGGGATTGCAAGTGACATAATATCTTACGACAAAGAGTATAAAAATATAATGGATTATTCTCTAGGAAGAACAATAATCTGCAGTAACATGGACTGCGCTCTTAATATCGCAAGAATCGGAAAATATAATTATAGAATCGTTACTTTGGATGGAGAAATCATAAATCCAGGGGGAGCATTAACAGGTGGTAGCATAAAGGGGAAAAATTCAAATGTTCTAGGTAGAAAAAGAGAGATTGAAGAATTAGTATTAGATATAAGCAATAAAAAAGAGAAATATGAGGAATTGAAAATACTAGTTCAAGATATCAAGAAAGAAATACAAAACCTAGACGAGGATATGCTAAATAAAAGGGACGAAGTTCATGAGAAAAATATTGAGCTTACAAAAAAGGAAAGTGAGATTAAAGGGTTACAATCTGATACGGACAAGTTAAAGAGAAATCTAGAAACTGCTAAAGAAGAAATAAAAAGAATAGCAGGTGAAAGAGAAGCTATTTTAGAAAAGATTAGAGCTAAAGAATCTGAAGTTCAGGTGATTGAAAGTGAAAATACAGCTAACAAGAGCAAAAGTATAGAACTGGAACAATTAATGAAAATCAAAGTTCAAGAAGTTAATGATAGCGATACTAAGCTTACAGAAATGAAAATCAGTAAGGCTAAGTTGGATGAGGCGATAGAAAATAAAAAGAATGAATTTTTAAGAATAGAAAAAGAAATTAAAGATTTAGAGATTAAAAATGAACTTTTAAATAATGAAAATGAGGAAAATAAAAAAAATATTGAAAGTTTAAATTTAGATATAAAAGCTAAGAATAAGAATATTGAAGAAAATAATATTAATATCAGCAATTTAGAAGTAAACTTTAAAGATGATGAGATATTAAAAGAAAAGTTAAAGCAAGAATTTAAAGAAAAAGATAATGTAATAAGCGGTATTTTGGATGAAGTCAGCTTAAAAGAAATGGAAGTTAATAAACGAGAAGTGATTAAAGCTAAGAAAGAAAATGATAGGGAGCATGTTTATAAGAAACTTAATGAAGAGCTAGAATTAACTTATGCAGAGGCATTAGATAAATGTGAGCCAGTAGTTGATGAGGAAGCTTTGAAACAAGAAATCTTTGTTACTAAAGGAAAGATAACAAAACTTGGAGTAGTAAATTTAGCAGCAATAGAAGAGTATGAAGAAATTAAAGAAAAGTATGAGTTTATGTCTACTCAGGCAGAGGATTTAGAAAATGCCAAGAGGGAGTTAAATGCTGTTATTGAAGAAATGACTAATGAAATGAAAAGTTTATTTAAAGAAAACTTCAAAATATTGAATTATAATTTTGATAAAACTTTTAAAGATTTGTTTAAAGGTGGAAGTGCTGAGCTTATTTTAGGTGAAGGCGACGAGCTTACAGCTAATATTGACATAAATGTAGAGCCGCCAGGAAAAAAACTTCAAAATATTAATCTAATGTCTGGTGGAGAGAAGGTTTTATCTGCAATAGCTTTACTTTTTGCAATTTTAAAGATGAAACCAACGCCTTTCTGTATATTGGATGAAATAGAAGCGGCTTTAGATGATGCAAATGTATATAGATATGCAGAGTTCCTAAAAATGTTCTCTCAAAATACTCAATTTATAATTATAACTCATAGAAAGGGAACTATGGAGGTAAGTGATATTATATATGGAGTAACAATGGAAGAGAAAGGTGTATCAAAGGTAGTTTCAGTAGACTTTTCCGATAGCTAGCATACGTAAACCGTCTACTTATAATGAGAGGTAACGGCTGCAAGCTTCTGGATTAGTTCGACTAAGATTTAAGATGAGATGACTTATCTTAAATCAAGTTTCACTCGAGCAGAAAATTTTAATTAGGAGGAAATGAATTTGTTTGGAAATTTATTTAATAAACTAAAAGAGGGATTAGCAAAGACAAGAGATGGATTGACTGATAAGATAAATGAGGCCTTAAATTTGGCAGTAACTATAGATGAGGATTTATATGAGGAATTAGAAGAAATATTAATCATGTCTGATATCGGTATGGACACAACAGTAGATATTATAGAAAGATTAAGGGTTAAAATCAGAAAAGAAAAAATAAACGATCCTCAAGAAGTAAAACCGGCATTAAAAGAAGTAATTAGAGATATATTACTTGAAGGTACATATGAAGATGACGAAAAAGAAAAGAAAGTAATGCTTATAATTGGGGTAAATGGTGTTGGTAAAACTACATCTATAGGAAAACTTGCAGCAAAGAATAAACAAGAAGGAAAAAAAGTATTACTGGCTGCAGCTGATACATTTAGAGCTGCTGCTATTGATCAGCTTGAAGTATGGAGTTCTAGAGCTGAAGTTGATATAGTTAAACATCAGGAAGGATCGGATCCGGCTGCGGTTGTTTTCGATGCAATAGAAGCGTCAAAGGCTAGAAATGTTGATCTATTAATATGTGATACGGCTGGAAGGCTTCATAATAAAAAGAACTTAATGAATGAGCTTGAAAAGATAAACAGAATAATTGATAGGGAATTGCAAGGCTATAGAAAAGAAACATTACTAGTTTTAGATGCAACAACAGGTCAAAATGCTGTTATTCAAGCAAAGCAGTTCATGGAAGCTTGTCCGATAGATGGAATAATATTAACTAAATTAGATGGAACAGCAAAAGGTGGCGTTGTTTTATCTATAAAGCAAAGCTTAAATATTCCTGTTAGATACATAGGAGTCGGGGAAGGTATTGATGATCTTCAAAAATTTGATGCAGAAGGATTTGCTGAAGCATTAATATAGGGTTAGATAAGAAATAATAGGCCAGTATGTTTGGTCTATTATTTTCTTTCATTGCGTTAGGAAATTATAATGAAGTCAAATATACGAATAACTTTTAAAAGTGGCGAAATGTGCACGGTTTTGGAAGTGGATTTTCTTGTGTGTCTTAAAAATATTTCTAGAAAAATATATAAAAATTAAACTATGTTTAAATGTTTATACGAAAATATATTTCTATAAACACATTTTTAAAGGTACATAGGTTTATATAAAAATAGTTTCAAAGATTCATATTTTTAAATATACATATGAAAATATGTAAATATTTATTGGAAACATCAGGGGTTCAAGGTTTTTGATTATGAATATACAAAATATAAGCAATTTAAAAATCATTAATTGTATCAAAAAACTTGAGATATAGAGCCTAGGTGTAAAAAAATAAAAGTGTTAAGTAAAAATACTTGACACTTTGAAATAATCCTGTTAAAATCTCTTTTGTGGGTAAGGTGATTAAATGGAAGATAGAGTTGAGATTTCGTTACTTATGGATTTTTATGGTCCGTTATTAACAGAAAAGCAAAGTGAAATTATGCAGTGGTATTATAATGATGATTTATCGTTAGCTGAAATAGCTGAGCTTAATCAAACGAGTCGTCAGGCTATTCATGATTTAATCAAAAGATGTTATAAACAACTTCTCTCCTATGAACGTAAACTTAACTTACTTCAAAAGAGTATAAATAGAAAAAAGGAAATTATGAATTTTTTAGAACACTTAAAAAATAAATATTCCATAGATGATGAGGATATTATAAAATATAAAGAAAAGCTAGAAAATTTATAAGGAGGAGTAAACATGGCTTTCGAAGGATTAGGTGAAAAATTACAGGAAACTTTTAGAAAATTAAAAGGTAAAGGAAAGTTGACTGAAAAAGATATAAAAGAAGCCATGAGAGAAGTAAAGCTTGCCTTACTAGAAGCAGATGTTAACTATAAAGTTGTTAAACAATTTATTTCTTCTGTTAGTTCTAAATGTGTTGGAAGTGAAGTTCTTGAAAGTCTAACACCAGGACAACATGTAATAAAGATAGTTAATGAAGAACTTACTAATCTTATGGGTGGAACTGAAAGTAAACTTAATTATAGTAGTTCAGGACTTACAGTTATAATGTTAGTTGGATTACAAGGAGCAGGTAAAACTACTATGTGTGGTAAACTTGCGTTAAACCTTAGAAAAAATAATAAAAAACCATTATTAGTGGCTTGTGATATTTATAGACCAGCAGCTATAAAGCAATTAGAAGTTGTAGGAAAACAAATCGAAATTCCAGTATTTTCGATGGGAGATAAAGTAAACCCTGTTGAAATTGCAAAGAATGCAATCACTCATGCAAAAGATAATGGAAATAATGTAGTTATCATAGATACTGCAGGTAGACTTCACATTGATGAAGAATTAATGCAGGAACTAAAAAATATAAAAGATAATGTAAACCCATCAGAAATATTATTAGTTGTTGATGCAATGACAGGTCAAGATGCTGTTAATGTTGCAGAAAACTTTAATAATGATTTAGATTTAAGTGGAGTTATTTTAACAAAACTAGATGGTGATACTAGAGGTGGAGCTGCACTGTCAATTAAAACTATAATTGATAAGCCAATCAAATATGCCGGTGTTGGTGAAAAAATGAATGATTTTGAAGTGTTCCATCCTGATAGAATGGCATCAAGAATTTTAGGAATGGGTGATGTATTATCGCTTATTGAAAAAGCTCAAGAAGCCATTGATGAAAAGGAAGCAGCTGATTTAGGTAAGAGAATGTTAAATCAAGAATTTAACTTTGAAGATTATCTAATGGCAATGGAACAAATGAAAAAACTTGGACCTTTAAATAAGATTATGGAAATGATACCTGGCTTAAATTCAAAGGAACTTCAAGGAGTTGACTTTGATAAGGGGACTGAGGCTCTTGATAAGACTAAGGCGATTATTCAATCAATGACACTAAAAGAAAGAAGAAATCCAAGCCTTATACTAAAATCTCCATCAAGAAAAAGCAGAATAGCTAAAGGATCAGGTACTAATATACAAGAAGTTAATAAACTCATGAAGGGCTATGAAATGATGAAAAAGAACATGAAGCAAATGAAGTCATTCCAGAAGCAGGCAAAGAAAGGCGGCCTATTTGGCAAGTTACCTTTCTAAGCATTAGAGTTAAAATATATATTTATTATCCTTTAAAGGAGGTGAAATTAAAATGGCAGTAAAAATCAGATTAAGAAGAATGGGTGCTAAGAAAGCTCCTTTCTATAGAATAATTGTTGCAGATTCAAGAGCACCAAGAGATGGTAAGTTCATCGATGAAATTGGATACTATAATCCATTAACTGAACCAGTTGAAGTTAAAATCAACGAAGAAAAAGCTAATGAATGGTTATCTAATGGAGCACAACCAACAGAAGTAGTTAAGAGACTTTTCAATAATGCAGGTCTTACTAAGTAATTTTTGGAGGTGAATTCTACAGTTAGTACATACTAATTGTAGGCGTTTATGAAGGAATTAGTTGAATTTATGGCTAAATCCCTTGTTGATAACCCAGATGCAGTTACTGTTAATGAAGTAGATGGAGAACAATCCATAATACTTGAATTAAAAGTTGCACCAGAAGATATGGGTAAGATTATAGGTAAGCAAGGAAGAATTGCGAAAGCTATAAGAACAGTTATAAAAGCTGCAGCAGTTAAACAGAATAAACGAGTTATAGTAGAAATCATCTAAAAATTGAGAGTTAGGGTAACCTAACTCTTTTTAAATATACACATTAGAAAAAAGCGCGCAAGCGCAACTGAGAACATTTCGCTTAGAAAAAAGCGCCTTAGCGCAACCAAGATCATTTAACTATAAAAAAGCGCATAAGTGCAACTGAGAACATTTTGTCTATAAAAATGCGCGTCAGCACAATTAAGATTAATTCGCATATGAAAAAGCACACATATATGAGAAGAGTGTGCTTAACAATTCGGAACTTGTTAAGTGAAACTAAGATCATATAGACAATCTAATATCTTTAACAATGAGTTCAAGGAAAAAAGTATATAATAATTTATATAGGGCATAATCAAAAAAATAATGGATTTTAGTATAAGATACTATTAAAAATAACAACAAGTCAGCATGCTGGTCTATTTTTCGTCATACGCGTCTCTAAGTTATTTTATGCCATTATTCTTCTTATGCTTAAAATGAGGTGAAAAGAGTGGGAAATTTATTTAAAATTGGTCAGATTATAAATACACATGGAATTAAAGGCGAAGTTAAAGTGTATCCTCTAACAGAAGATGTAAATAAATTTAAACGTCTAAAAACTGTTTTAGTAGGTGGAGAGGAAAAGGAAATACTAGGAGTTAAATTCCAAAAAGATAGAGTTATACTAAAAATTGAAGGTATAGACTCTATGAATGATGCTGAAACTTATAAACAAAAATATATTGAAATACCACGCGAAAATGAGCCAGAACTTCCACCTGACACATATTATGTTTCTGATTTAAAAGAATGTACTATATATGATACTAATGAAAAAGAAATTGGAAGAATTTTCGATGTAATAAGCACTCCTAACAATGATGTATATTGGATTAAGGAACCTAAGGAACTATTAATACCAGTTCTTAGAGATATAGTTCTAGATATAGATATAAACTTGAAAAAAATCATTATTAAGCCAGTAGGTGAATGGCAAGATGAAGATTAGCATATTAACGTTATTTCCAGAAATGTTTTCTATTTTTGATCATAGTATAATAGGAAGAGCAAGAGAAAATAACATAGTAGATTTAGAAACGCTAAACATAAGGGATTATACGTTAAACAAACACAAAAAAGTTGATGATTATCCTTATGGGGGCGGTGCTGGAATGGTTATGGCACCTCAGCCTATAGTTGATACTATAAGGGATGCAAAGTTAAGTAATAAAGGGAAGGTTGTTTTCTTAGGGCCGAGAGGAAAAACTTTCAACCAAGAGATTGCTAAAGAGCTTTCTAAGGAAGAAGGACTTATATTTTTATGTGGACATTATGAAGGAATAGATGAAAGAGTTTATAAGCATATAGATATGGAAATTTCACTTGGAGATTTTGTGCTGACTGGCGGAGAGATGGCTGCAATTCCGGTGATTGATTGTATATTAAGATTAATTCCAGGTGTTTTGGGAAAAGAAGAGAGTTTTATGGAAGAATCATTTTATAATGGACTTTTAGAATATCCACAATACACTAGACCAGAAGAGTTTGAAGGAGATAAGGTGCCTGAAATTCTGTTATCTGGGCATCATGAAAATATAAGAAAATGGAGAAGACTTAAGTCTCTTGAGGTAACAAAGAAGATTAGACCCGATTTATATAAGAAAATTACATTAACCAAAGAAGATATTAAAATATTAAAAAATAACAATAATAAATAATTTTTGTTGAAATATAAAAAATTATGTGATAATATTAAGTTTGTGCTAGTACGGGCGTTCCGCTGTCATACATATGTGTTAAGAACGTCAAATTATCGTTAAGGAGGGAATGCACAATGAACGAAATAATAAGAGCTATAGAAGCTGAACAAATCAGAACTGACTTACCTAAATTTGCTATCGGGGATACTATAAAGGTATACGTTAAGATTCAAGAAGGTAACAAAGAAAGAATTCAAATGTTCGAAGGTACTGTTATCAAAAAACAAAATGGTGGTTTAAGAGAAACTTTCACTGTAAGAAGAGTTGCTTACGGAACTGGAGTTGAAAGAACATTCCCAATGAATGCACCAATCATCGACAAAATTGAAATCGCTAGAAAAGGTAAAGTTAGAAGAGCTAAACTTTACTACTTAAGAGATAGAGTTGGTAAGGCTGCTAAAGTTAAAGAATTATTAACTAGATAGTATTTGAAAAGGGGACTGTTTCAGTCCTTTTTTTATTATATAAGAAAAATAATATTAATACGTGATTAATGTACAATTAAAGCAAGGATTTTTTTAGAATAGGATTAGAAAATTACTAAGTCATTTTAGTATAAATTTCTTACAGGGTATCCTAAAGGCATGAAATGTGAATTGTGTATTTTGAACTGAAAAATAAATTTAAGGAGGAATTCATATGGCAATTAATTGGTTTCCGGGACATATGAAAAAAACTCAAAGAGAAATTAAAGAAAACTTGAAATTGGTAGATGCTGTAATTGAAATAAGAGATGCAAGAATTCCAAGAAGTTCTGCGAATCCTGATATTGAAAAATTGTTAGAGGGAAAACCAAGAATTATACTTTTAAATAAGAGTGATTTAACCGATGGTAGAGTTACAAAAGAGTGGATAAATTATTTAACTAAAGATGATGTTAAAGTATTAGAGGTTAATTGTTTAAAAGGTGATGGACTTAAGAATATAAAGCCTACATTGCTAACATTACTTAAGGAAAAGCATGATAGATTAAAGGCAAAAGGTATGGTTAACATAACAATGAGAGTAATGGTTGTTGGAATACCTAACGTAGGCAAATCTACATTTATCAATAAAATGGCTAGAAATAATATAGCTAAAACAGGTGATAGGCCAGGAGTTACTAAGAGCAAACAATGGATTAAAACAGGAATGGGGATTGAAATGCTAGATACCCCAGGAGTGTTATGGCCTAGATTTGAAGATGATGAAACAGCTTTGAATTTAGCTTTTACTGGTGCTATAAAAGATGAAATAATGGATATAGAAGAATTAGCTTTGAAACTTGTTGAAAGATTACAAAGTAATTATGAAGAGAAATTAAAAGAAAGATATAAACTTAAAGAAGTTTTTGAAAATCCATTAGATACATTAGATGCTATAGGCAAAAAAAGAGGTACTTTAATTTCTGGAGGACAAATTGACTATAATAGAATAGCTGTTATACTACTTGACGAATTCAGGGGAGGAAAAATGGGCAATATCACATTGGAGCGCCCAACAGAAGAAAATGATACAGTTTAATGAAGATATAAGATCACTATCATTTGCGGAAATTAAGGAAGAAATACATAAGTTATCTATAGTTGATTTATATAGAAATGATGAACATACAAAAGTTATAAACTGGCTAGAAGAAGATAAAAGGAAAAATGTATTATCACTTAAGAAAAAGATTGAGAAAGATTTAGAATCATATTTAAATGAAGTTAAAAGACTCAAAACAATGTATGAGTTTGATAAATCATTTGGAAGTTATCGGTATATAGCTGGTGTAGATGAAGTTGGTAGAGGACCTCTTGCGGGTCCTATCGTAGCTTGTAGTGTTATTCTTGATTTAAATGTTTTAGAAAAAGATTTAATCTTATATATAAATGATTCAAAAAAAGTAAAAGAGCATAAAAGGGAAGAACTTTCTGAAATAATAAAAGAAAAGGCATTAAGTTACCAAATAGCAGTTTCTTCTAATAAAGAAATTGATGAAAAAGGAATAGCTTTTGCAAATAATAAAGTGTTTTTAGAAAGTTGTAATGCACTTAGTATAAAACCAGATTTAGTATTATCTGATGGCTATTTAATTAAGAACATTGGTATAGAGAATAAATCTGTTATAAAAGGTGATACAAAAAGTGCTAGTATTGCTGCAGCATCAATTGTAGCAAAAGTGTATAGAGATAAGCTGATGAAAGAATATGCTAAGAAATACCCACATTATGACTTTGAAAATAATGTCGGATATGGTACATCAAAACATATAGAAGGTCTAAAAAAATACGGAAAAAGCGACATTCATAGAAATAGTTTTTTAACAAAATTATTGTAATTAAATTTTGCTTAAGCACATGAAAATAGATAATAAGTCAAAAGTGCCATTAATATTTTTTATCAGGCAAGGAAAGGCGACAAATTGGCATCATAGCAGGCCTGCTAGGTCAATACGCCAACATAGTATGTTGAAAAATAAAATTGCAAATAGATTTGTTATTTATTCGAATGTGACTAAATGGAATTTATATGAAGAGATTAGTATGTTCATGATAAATAAATTAATAAAAAAACTATAAGAATATTAGAAATTTAAATAATATTCTTATAGTTTTTTTGTTTTATATGCTGTGGTAGTAAATTTGCATTAAAAACTCAAGTAAACTAATAAATTAGTTAAGTCTAAAAGCATCCTTTATATGGTTTATTTTAAAATTTGTACTTTCTAAATTTAGATAAACTTCAATGACATCAAATCTAACATTAATATTAGGTAATCTTTTATAGTTAATATAAGAATTTGCAACTTTTATTATGGACTTTTGTTTTGAAAAATTAACAGATTCTCTTGGCAATCCATAATTATTGTTATATCTACTCTTAACTTCCACAATAATTAATAAATTATTCTTTTTGCATATAATATCAATTTCACCTAAAAAGTTTTTGAAATTACAATCCAAAATATTATAATCATTCTTTTCTAAATATTTCTTGGCTAAATCTTCGCTAAAATCACCTATATCTTTATTTATTTTTTTCACTAGATCACTTCCAATTTTATTTACTAAAATATATTAAAAATTACTAACTGCATTGCTATTATATCTTTGAATTATTAACAATTAAAAAATAAATATAACAAATGTATTTTTATGGAATTAATATTTAAATGTATGTCTATAATTTTTAGTAGGTGATTTATATGGCAGTGAAAATAATTAGTGCAACGCACAATGGATTAGAAGGTTTTTTAATAAAAGTAGAGGTAGATATATCTAAGGGTTTACCGGTGTTTAATATTGTGGGACTTCCAGACGCTTCTGTAAAAGAGGCAAAAGAAAGGGTTAGAGCCGCAATATTAAACTGTGGGTTTGAATTTCCGTTAGGAAGAATTACTATTAACTTAGCTCCAGCAGATGTAAGAAAAATTGGATCTCTTTTAGATTTGCCAATTGCAATTGGTATATTAATGGAATCAAATCAAATTTGCAGAAAGAATTTGGAGGAGTATATTATATTCGGAGAATTATCCTTATTTGGCGAACTTAAAGGGGTAAAAGGTACTATACCTATAATAATTGAAGGTGCAAGGAAGGAAATTAGAAAATTCATCTTTCCTTATGAAAACTTAGAAGAAAGTTATTATTTCAAGAATGTTGAATATTACCCATTAAAAAATTTAAAAGAAGTAGTCTCACACATTACATATGAAGATATGCTCCCTTATGAGATGGAGAGCGATGAAAGAGAAGAAGAAATACTATATTCACTAGATTATGGGGATATTATAGGACAATATTCTTCTAAAAGAGCATTAGAGATTGCGGCAGCTGGAAAACACAATATAATTCTTTATGGAGAGCCAGGATGTGGTAAAACAATGCTTGCAAAAGCATTAATTTCAATTTTACCATCCTTGTCTCAAGAGGAATTAATAGAAATTGCAAAAATATATAGTGCATGCGGCCTTATGACAAAGATTTCTCATATTAGCAGACCTTTCAGAGCTCCACATCATACAACTACAAGAATAGCCTTAATTGGCGGAGGAAAAGAAATAAGGCCTGGAGAAATAACTCTTGCACATAATGGTGTATTATTTTTAGATGAAATTTTGGAGTTTAAGAAGGATGTTCTTGAATCTCTAAGAGAACCTCTTGAAGAAAAAAATGTGAATATTAATAGGCTTAGTGGAAGTTATCAAATGCCTGCTGATTTTCTTCTAATCGGGGCCTTTAATCCAGTAGAAAACAATGAGGATAAAGATTTAAATGATAGCAAATATTATTTAAATACTAAAATTACTAAATATTCTAAGAAATTTTCAAGTGCTTTGCTAGATAGAATTGATATATTAAATTATGTGCCTAGACTCAATTATGATGAGATAGAAAACAAAAAAGATTCGTACGATTCAAAAATTATGAAAGAAAATGTACTTAGAGCTAGAGAGATACAAAAACTGAGATTTAAGAATACGGCTTATAAATATAATTCAGATATAAAAGGAAAGGACATTTTTGAAATTTGTAGGGTTAATAAGAAATGTTCAGAGCTTCTAAAAAAATATTATAATACATCAAGCGTATCGTTAAGAGGTTATGGGAAGGTAATAAAATTGGCAAGAACTATAGCGGATATAGATAATCAAAGGGATATTTTAGAGTTTCATATTCTAGAAGCTTTTAGCTATAGGAAAAATATTAATGGAGAAATTATATAGGTTTAGAAGGGAATATGTATAAATGGATTATGAATTATGGTTAATACTTATTGATATTACAAGTTTTCAAAAAATAAAATTAATAAATAAATATAAAACAGCAGAAAATGTATATAATAATTTTGAGGAGATATTAAAAGAAAATGAAACAATATCTAAAAAATTAAAAAATTTTCAAAAAGATGATTTATGCTATGAAGTTTTAAAATTAGAAGAAACATTATATAAAAAAAATATAGGATATATAACATACTCTAATCCTTTATATAAAGAGAAATTGAGCGGGATTTTAAATCCTCCTTATTTCCTTTTTTACATGGGAAATATAGGCATTATAAATAATAAATCTATAGGTGTAGTAGGGGCAAGAAAATACTCAAATTATGGACTAACTGTAACAAAACTCTTGACAAAGGAGCTTATTACTAATAATATAACGCTTATAAGCGGAGGTGCAAGAGGAATTGATTCGATTGCACATAAAACAGCTTTAGAGAATGATGGATATAACATATGCGTATTAGGATGTGGAATAGATAGAGCTTATCCATCTGAAAATAAAATGTTGTTTTCTAAAATAGCAGAAAAAGGCGTAGTAATTTCAGAATTTTTACTTGGTACAGCACCATTAAGAGAAAATTTTCCTAAAAGGAATAGAATAATTAGTGGTCTTAGTGAGGGTGTAATAGTTATAGAAGCTTCAGAAAAAAGTGGATCTTTAATAACAGCTAGACTTGCGCAGCAGCAGGAGAAAAAAGTTATTGCTGTTCCAGGCTCTATATTATATGCTGGAGCAAGTGGTTCTAACAAACTAATTAGAGATGGTGCTAGTATATGTACTGATATAGAGGATTTAAGAGTTTTACTTAGTTTAGAACATGTTGAAATTCAACCGATGAATTTTACACCAGAGAAAAGTGAAATACTAGAGTTAATTACAGATTCACCAATTCACATAGATGATATTTTTAAAAATACGTCTGTTGATAGAGGAGCTTTATACGCATTATTATTTGAAATGCAAATAAAAAGTGAAATTATTTGTCTACCGGGAAATTACTATGTGAAAACAATTTAAAAATGTGTAGGGGGTGAATACTTCATAAATTTTATGGAGTTATACTATGGGTCAAAAACTTGTAATTGTTGAGTCGCCGGCTAAAGCAAAAACAATCGGCAAATATTTGGGTAAGAATTATATTGTAGAAGCATCAATGGGACACGTAAGAGATTTACCTAAGAGTACATTAGGTGTTGATATAGAAAATAACTATACTCCTAAGTATATAACTATTAGAGGAAAAGGAGAATTAATAGATAAACTAAGAAAGGCTGCAAAAAAAGCAGAAAAGGTTTATCTCGCAACCGACCCTGATAGAGAAGGTGAAGCGATTTCGTGGCATTTAGCCAATATATTAAAAATTTCAGAGGATGAAACATGCAGAATTGTATTTAATGAGGTTACAAAGACAGCTGTAAAAGCATCTATAAAGCAAGCTAGAAAAATAGACTTGGATTTAGTTGATGCCCAACAAGCAAGAAGAATATTAGATAGACTTGTTGGTTATGAAATAAGTCCGATTTTATGGAAAAATGTAAAGTGGGGACTTAGTGCAGGAAGAGTCCAATCAGCTGCTTTAAAATTGATTTGTGATAGAGAAAAGGAAATAAATGAATTTATACCAAAGGAATATTGGTCAATAGACTGTACACTTAAAAAAGAAAAAAAGAAATTTCCAGTCAGGTTATCAACATATAAAGGAAAGAAGATTGAGATCGGAAACGAAGAAACATCAAATGGAATTATAAAAGAGCTTAATCAGGGAAACTTTGTAGTAAAAAGTATAAAAAAAGGTAAGAAAAATAGAAATCCTCTTCCACCTTTTACTACAAGTACTCTGCAACAGGATGCAAATAGAAAATTAAATTTTATGACAAAGAGAACTATGTCAATTGCACAAGTACTTTATGAAGGTGTTGAAGTCAAAAGTTATGGTACAGTCGGATTGATAACATATATGAGAACTGATTCTGTAAGAATTTCAGAGGAGGCTCAAGAAAGAGCAAAAGAATTTATAGAAGGTACTTATGGAAAAGAATATCTTCCAAGTGCTCCTAGAGTATATAAAGGTAAGAAAAATATCCAAGATGCTCATGAAGCAATAAGACCTACTTATGTAGAGATTACACCTGAAATTGCTAAAGAAAATTTAACTCCAGAGCAATATAAATTGTATTCTCTAATATGGAATAGATTTGTTGCAAGTCAAATGGCGTCATGTGAATTAAATACAAACTCAATAGATATAGAAAATGGAGACTATAAATTTAAAGCATCTGGTTCAGTGATCTCTTTTGATGGTTTTATGAAAATATATGAATACTCAAATGAAGAAGATGAGAATTCTGTAATATTACCAGAGCTTAAGGAAAATGAAGAGCTAAAAGTGGAATCGCTAAATGGAACACAACATTTTACACAACCACAGCCAAGGTATACTGAAGCATCTTTTGTTAAGTTATTAGAAGAAAAAGGTATAGGCAGACCTAGTACGTATGTTCCAACAATTTCAACGCTTCTAGGAAGGAATTATGTTGTTCGTGAAAAGAAGAATCTAATTCCAACTGAACTTGGTGAAATAGTAAATAATATTGTAAGCGAATATTTTAGACAAATAGTTGATGTTGATTTTACGGCAGATATGGAGAGAAAGCTTGATGATGTAGAAGAAGGAAATGAGAATTGGACTCAAATAGTAGAAGAATTCTTTAGTCCACTAAAAGTTGCTATTGAAAAGGCTGAAAAAGAAATATCAAAAGTAGTAATTGAAGATAAGGTCAGCGATGTAAAATGTGAAAAGTGTGGCCGAATGATGGTTATTAAAAGAGGAAGGTTTGGAGAATTTTTGGCATGTCCTGGATATCCAGAGTGTAAGAATGCTAAACCTATTGTTGAGGAGTTGGATGTTCCATGTCCTGAATGTGGAAAACCAATTGTAGCTAAAAAGAGCAAAAAGGGAAAGAAATTTTTTGGATGTTTAGGTTACCCTGAATGTAAATTTGTAAGTTGGTATGAACCAGTAAAAGAAAAATGTCCTAATTGCAATTCTTATATGGTAGCAAAATATTCGAAAACAAAAGGAAATTATATACAATGCTCAAATAGTGAGTGTAATTATAAAGAAGAAGTAAAAAAAGATAACGCAAAAGAAGAATAGAAATAAATACGAAGAAAACAGCTTTATAATTAAATAAGTAATATTATTTTGTCGAATCTAATAAAAAGAGTGTTGAAAAGCAAGATTTTATATGATAAACTAGTCTTGGTAGCAACTTGTAAAAAAATTCAATAAATTAAGAATTTTCTAACAATAATATTCTTTTGCTAAATAATATTGTTATACAGCTGCCAAGGAGGATTATAATATGTCATCATTATTAACTAAAACTAGAATGTTAAATAAGATTCTGCAGAAATCTGGTACAGAACCTGTAGCATTTCAAGATATATGTACATTATTAAGTGAAGTTCTTGAATGTAATGTATACATAATAAGCAAAAAGGGGAAAGTACTTGGATATACTTTTGGTAAAGATTTTGAATGTGAAGCCATGAAGAAAAAGGTAATAGAGGATAAAAAATTTCCAGAAGATTATAATAAGACATTGTTGGAAGTTAATGAAACATTATCTAATCTCCCTAACGAAGGCAGATGTGTATTTCAAGAGATTGGTAAATGCAAGAAGGTAGATAAGCTATCAACAATAGTTCCTATTATAGGAAGTAGAGAAAGACTAGGAACATTAATTTTAGCTAGATTTGGCAATCCATTTACTGATGAGGATTTAGTTATAGTAGAATATAGTGCAACAATTGTAGGAATGGAAATGCTTAGAGCTATGCAAGATGAAATAACAGAAGACACTAGAAAAAAGGCAGTAGTCCAATTAGCAATAGGAACCCTTTCATACTCAGAATTGGAAGCAGTTGAACATATTTTTGATGAGTTAAATGGAAATGAAGGACTTTTAGTAGCTTCAAAGATAGCTGATAAAGTTGGTATAACTAGAAGTGTTATAGTAAATGCACTCAGAAAATTTGAAAGCGCAGGAGTGATTGAATCAAGATCGCTTGGAATGAAAGGTACTTATATTAGAATATTAAATGAAAAGCTAATAGATGAATTAAAAAAGATTAAGTAATAGATAGCTATAGACAAGTAATGGTCTATAGCTATTTTTTTATTCTTTAAGAATTTACAATTCAGTAAAATATGTGAACAATTTTTTGAACGGGTAATTAACTAAGGGAGTATCTGAAAGAATAAAAAATAAATTGTATCGCCAGCTAGATTTTTCTTAAATGCGTTCGAAAAGGCAGAAGTGTAAAAAAAATCTTGCTTAACAGCTTCAGAGATTTTATTCTAAATAAAAATAAATCTTGAAGCACAATAATACAAATAATAATATATAGTTTATTCCATTTGTGTATAAGATTTAACTATTTTGAGAAGACTTTAAGATGATTAATAAAATTTTATTAAATACAAATAATGTGCATATTTTTATTTATGCAAGTTAAATTGAAAAAATTTTTGTTGATACCATAATTACCTTATGATATACTACTTAAGGTAAGAAATACACACACTATCCAATTTATAGATTTGGTGCCCTTATTTTAAGGGAAATTTATAAGCTGAAGATAGTGGAGGTAAAAACCAAGGAGGTAACAAAATGTCAGTAATATCAATGAAACAATTATTAGAAGCAGGTGTACACTTCGGTCACCAAACAAGAAGATGGAATCCTAAAATGGCTCCATATATCTTCACAGAAAGAAACGGGATCTATATAATAGACCTTCAAAAAACAGTTAAGAAAGCTGAAGAAGCTTATAACTTCGTTAAGCAAGTAGCTGAAGAAGGAAAAGATATACTTTTCGTTGGAACTAAGAAACAAGCTCAAGAAGCAATACAAGAAGAAGCTATCAGAAGTAACATGCATTTCGTAAATAACAGATGGTTAGGTGGAATGTTAACAAACTTCTCAACTATCAGAGGTAGAATAAGAAAATTAGAACAAATTGAAAAAATGCAAGAAGATGGAACTTTTGACGTTCTTCCTAAGAAAGAAGTTATAAAGCTTAAAGGCGAAATGGAAAAACTTGAAAAGAATCTTGGCGGTATCAGAAACTTAGATGCATCAAACGTTGGAGCAATGTTTATAGTTGATCCAAGAAAAGAAAAAAATGCTATCTTAGAAGCTAAGATTTTAGGAATACCAGTTGTTGCTATTGTAGATACTAACTGTGATCCAGAAGAAGTTGACTACGTAATCCCAGGTAATGACGATGCTATTAGAGCTGTTAAATTAATAACTGCTAAAATGGCTGATGCTATTATGGAAGGAAGACAAGGCGAACAATTAGCTGAGTAGTTTATATAAACTTTAAAAGGGTAAGTGAGTTCACTCCAACTGCCCTTTTATTAGGTGTTAAGGATTACTTTCGATATAGAGGAGGAATTAAATTTATGGCAAATATAAGCGCACAATTAGTTAAAGAACTAAGAGAAATGACTGGAGCTAAAATGATGGATTGTAAGAAAGCTCTAGTTGAAACAGAAGGAAGTATTGAAAAGGCTGTTGAATTCTTAAGAGAAAAAGGACTTGCAGATGCAGCTAAGAAGTCAGGTAGAGTTGCTGCTGAAGGTATAGTTAAGACATATATTTCAGATGATAAGAAAACAGGAACAGTTCTTGAATTCAACTGTGAAACAGATTTTGTTGCATTAAACGAAGAATTTGTTGGTTTTGCTGATAAGTTAGCTAAAATGGTAGCTGAAACTTCAGTTAAAACAGTAGAAGAACTTCTTGAAGAAAAGTTTGATGGAGAAGCAACAGTAGCAGAAAGTTTAAAAGCTTTAATAGCAAAACTTGGTGAAAACATGTCAGTAAGAAGATTTACTAAATTCACTATTGATAATGGAATAGTTAGTAGCTATATCCATGGTGGTGGAAGAATTGGAGTTTTAGTAGAAGTTTCTTGCGATAAAGCTTCAGAAGTTTTAGATGAAGTTGCAAAAGAAGTTTGTATGCAAATTGCAGCAGCAAACCCATTATTCTTAGGTAAAGATGATGTTGATGCAACATCTATGGAAAAAGAAAAAGAAATCTACAGAGTTCAAGCTTTAAATGAAGGAAAACCAGAAAATATCGTTGAAAAAATGGTAATGGGAAGAATTCAAAAGTACTTTAAAGAAGTTTGTCTTTTAGAACAACCATGGGTAAAAGATTCTGATAAGACAATCAATAAATTCTTAGAAGAGAAATCTAAAGAGGTTGGTTCTCCAGTTAAGATAACTAGATTCGTAAGATACGAAAGAGGAGAAGGAATCGAAGTTGAAAAGGTAGACTTTGCTGAAGAAGTTGCAAGACAAATCGGTAAATAGTTGGAACCTAAAGAGAACACTTTGTGTTCTCTTTTTTTAAGAAATAAAGTACATATATTTATTAAAAAGGTTTTATTGATCCCTAAAATATTCAGGAGGTAATTATAAATGGCAGATTGTAAATACAAGAGAGTAATTTTAAAACTTTCAGGAGAAGCATTAGCAGGAGTTAATGGATTTGGGCTTGATTTTAATGTAGCAAAAAGAATTGCGCTTGAAATTAAAGAATTAATTGATATGGGCGTTGAAGTAGGAACAGTAGTTGGTGGCGGAAACATTTGGAGAGGCAGAAGTGGAGAAGGCATGGACAGAACTACTGCAGATTACATGGGAATGATGGCAACTTGTATAAATGCATTAGCGCTACAAGATTCTTTAGAACAAGTTGGAGTTAAAACAAGAGTACAAACTGCTATAGAAATGAAGGAAATTGCAGAACCATTCATAAGAAGAAGAGCAATGAGACACTTAGAAAAAGGAAGAGTTGTTATATTTGCTGCTGGTACAGGAAATCCATATTTTTCAACAGATACTACTGCAGCACTTAGAGCTGCTGAAATTGAAGCGGATGTAATTCTTTTAGCTAAAAAAGTTGATGGAGTTTATGATAAAGACCCTCATAAGTATTCAGATGCAAAAAAATATGATACACTATCATATATAGAAGTATTAGAACAAGGATTACAAGTAATGGACTCTACAGCAACTTCATTGTGTATGGACAATGAAATTCCTATCCTTGTATTTGGGTTAGATGAGCCAGGAAATATTAGAAGAGCTATGTATGGAGAAAATATAGGTACATTAGTTGCAACACAACCAAGAAAATAATAAACCAGTATGCTTGTTTATTTTGTGCCATTGGAAGCTCGACTCGCATGAGCTCGCTGAGTAAGCGATTCATACTAAATCATAGATTTGGGTTCTCTGCTCATCAGTAAACTCTACTAATAGCATCGCTGTGAGCAGAATTTATTTCCGTGTCTGACGCGAAATATACGTAGCATCTTTGGTCTATTATTTCTTTTATGTGTTTAAAAAGAAATAGGAGGAAAAATCATGATTAAGGATATTATTCAAAATGCAGAAGAAAAAATGAAAAAAACAATATCTGTATTAAAATCAGATTTATCAACAATGAAAGCAGGAAGAGCGAACCCTACGATGCTTGATAGAATTCATGTTGAATATTATGGAAGCATGTGCCCACTTAGCCAAGTAGCTAATGTCTCAGCTCCAGAGCCAAGAGTACTTATGATAACACCGTGGGAAAAGCCTCTATTGAAAGAGATAGAAAAAGCTATATTGAAATCAGATTTAGGATTAAATCCTTCAAGTGATGGTTCAATCATCAGATTAGTAATACCAGAATTAACAGAAGAAACTAGAAAAACTCTTGTTAAAAATGTTAAAAAAACAGGAGAAGAAGCTAAGGTAGCTATAAGATCAATAAGAAAAACTGCTAATGATAAAATAAAAGCATTAAAAAAGGATGCGGATTTATCAGAAGATGAAATAAAAAAAGCTGAAGATGAGGTTCAAAAGAAGACTGATGCAGTTGTAAAGGAAATAGATGCTATAATTGCTGCAAAAGAAAAAGAAGTCTTATCAGTTTAAATTTTAAAGCCTGCTAGAAAAGCAGGTTTTTTCCTTAAGCAGATTTTAGAATTCAGAATTTAGTATATGAATAATTTATTCTTTGAACAAGCTGAAGAGTAAAAATCTAAATATATTATTTGGATTGGTTAATTTAGTTGACTCATATAAGGGTTAACTTATTTTTGGATAAAAGATAAGTTGTAAAGCGAATTTTTCCTCAGGGAAAGTGAAATATGATTCAATATCAGTATGAACAAGATATTTGTGAAATTGTTGAAGAGTAATACATATTATTACATTTTGTTTAAATGAGGATAATTAGTAAAGACTTTATTGTTGACTTCATATGAAAAAGGTTTAGTATTAATAATGTATATAAAGAATATATGCGGGTAGGTCAAGTTTTTCTAATAAACTAGGGGGAGAAAGATGTTAAATATATTTAAATCAAAAAAGGAATTTAATCAAGATTTTGACTTGGATATGAATAACATACCAAATCATATAGCTATAATAATGGATGGAAATGGACGATGGGCAAAAGAACAGAATTTACCTAGAAGCATGGGACATAGAGCGGGTATGGAGAGTATTAGAAGAGTTTTAAAGGAAGCAACAAGGCTTGGAATAAAAAATTTGACTTTATATGCTTTTTCAACTGAAAATTGGGCTAGACCTAAAGATGAGGTAGGAGCAATAATGAAAATATTGGTAACTTATCTTAAAAAAGAGCTAAAAGAGTGTCATGAAAATGGTGTGAAAATGAATGTTTTAGGTGATATGACAAGATTGCCACAAGAATGTCAAGATGCTTTGGAAGAAGCATTAGAAATCACTAAAAATAATACTAAAATAAATTTGAATTTTGCCTTAAATTATGGTGGCAGAGATGAGATAATTAGAGCTATTAAGCTCATTGGTTCAGATATAAAGAATGGCAAATTAAGCGAAGAAGATATTAATGAAGCGTTAGTAGAAAAGTATTTATATACAAAAGGGATACCTGACCCGGATTTAATTATTAGACCATCAGGGGAACAAAGGCTTAGTAACTTTTTATTATGGCAATGTGCTTACTCAGAATTTTGGTATTCTGATATTAATTGGCCTGATTTTAAAGAAGAAAATTTAAGAAAAGCTATAGCGGATTATCAAAATAGAGATAGGCGCTTTGGAAAAGTTAAATAGAGGAGTGGTTAGATTTTGAAGTCTAATAATAGATATTTGGGTGCTGCTATGATTGCTCCATTTATAGTGTTTGTATTTCTTGGGGGAATTTATCTTAAATGCTTTATATTTGCATTGTCAGCGATGGCTTTGTGGGAATTTTACAATGCATTAAAAGAGAATGATTTTAAACCAATGAGAAGTGCAGGATATATCCTGTTGATAATATATTATCTTTTGAATAACAATTTCGAAAATATGATGTATGTTGTTGTTGCTGCAACGTTCATATTATTGATATTTCCGGTTATAAACTTGAAATACACTTTTATTGACACATCACTAACATTGCTTGGTTTTATATATTGTGGAATTTTATTTAGTTTTGTGTATCTTGTTAATGTGAAAGCACATGGTGAATTTTTAGTTTGGATTATATTTATAGGATCATGGCTTTCAGATACAGCTGCTTTTTATAGTGGAAAGCTTTTTGGAAAGCACAAACTTTCACCTAAAGTTTCACCTAAGAAAACCATAGAAGGTTCAATAGGAGGCCTTATAGGGGCGACTGTTTTTACAGGTATATTTGGAATAGTAGTACAAAAGTATGTTAATATTATGCCAATATATAATTATTTTATTATTGGTATTTTATGCGGATTATTTGGACAATTAGGAGATTTGGTTGCATCCTCAATAAAAAGATATGTAGGAGTGAAAGATTATAGTAATTTAATTCCTGGCCATGGGGGAGTTCTAGATAGATTCGATAGTATAATTTTTTCAGCAGCAGCAGTATTTTATTACTTAACTTTTATAATAAAGATTTAAAAATTAGAGAGAAATTAAGCGTTATATAGTATAACTTATATAAGGCTTAATTTTTTTGCGTTAACTGAACTTTTAGATTTACAAAGAATTCACAAGTTTGTAATCTCTAAGGATTTATATTCAAGCTAAATCTGCAGATGAGTTATGGAAAAGATTGATTCAGAAAGCTATGGTTTATAAAAAGAATAAAAAAGAAAATATATTCGCCTGTTAAATTTTTCTCTCATAAGTTTGAAAAAGCCAGATGCGTAAAAAAATCTACACATATGAAAAGAGTGCGAAGCACAATACGGAACTTAATAGCAGTCATCTTTAATTTTTTTATATAAGTTAAGTTATGAAGTTTTTAACAGAAGATGATTGGCATATAATATACAAATATTAATAATTATTAGGTTAGTGAGGTGAAGAATATTTTTAAAACTTATAAGAAACTTTTCTCACTTTTATTGTCTTTTGTATTTGTATTGATAGGAACTTTTTTTATAAAATACTATTTTAAGCCGTTTTTATCAATGATTATAATAATCATAGTATGTACTCCTATATACAAAATAATGATTAAGGCTAAAATACCAAGTAAAATTGCGGGGGCTTTAAGTATTGTTACTGTCAATATTATTATAATACTTGTGACAATATATTTGGGAAGTGAAATTTTTTATATAATAAAAAAATTATACCTAACAAATTTAGAATGGATAGAGAAATTTATTCAGGATATTTCAGTTGCGTTAAATGTAAATTTTAATAACTTGGAAATTGGAAAGAGTGTAATATCTATAATTAATGATCAGAATATAAGGAAGGGAGCAGTAAATACTGGGGATAGTGTTTTAGCCTATTTTATAGGAAACATATGTGCCTTTTTTATATTGATTGATAAATCAAAAATCTTAGAATTAATTTCTATGTTACTTCCAAAGGAAATGATGATGAGATTTAGAGATCAAAAAGAAAATTTTACTCAAATGATTGGAATAGAGGGGATCTTAGTCATAATTTCAACTATGGAGATAATAATGGGCTTTTGTATACTTGGGGTATCGAATTTTTTTGCACTTGGTATAGTGTGTGGAATCTTAGATGTATTACCATATGTTGGAACTATAATTGTATTTATTCCGATTATAATATACAATATTATAATGAAGAATTTCCTTACTGCATTTGGTCTTATATGTCTATATATACTAGTGCAAGTTATTAGGGAAATACTAGAGGCTAAATTTTTAGGCGATAAATTAGATATGCACCCTCTTGTTATATTGTTATCTATATACATAGGAGTGAAAATATTTGGTGTTTTAGGTATATTAATTGGCCCAATGTATAGCATTCTAGCAAAAGAAATAATTTATAGTACTGAGTGATTATGAAGAATAAAGAATCTTAGTTTGATTTAAATAATTTATTTAAAGTTAATTGAGACGCTTTTAATCTTCGAATTAAACCTTAAGCAGTACTGATTAAGATTTGCTTTTAGGAGGAAAAATAATGAAAAACATTTCTATACTAGGGGCTACGGGTTCGATAGGATCTCAGACCTTAGATGTAATAAGAAAATCAAATGGAGAACTAAAGCTTATAGGAGTAACAGCAAACACATCTGTAAAAAAAGTTATTGAGATAATTGAAGAGTTCAAACCTTTTTATGTAGGTATGATGGATGCTGCAAGTGCTCACGAAATAAAAAAATATTGTGAAGAGCATGATAAAAAGATTAAAGTATTGGAAGGTATAGAAGGACTTGATGAGATAGCTTCTTTAAATGAAATTGATATGGTAGTAACTTCTGTAGTTGGAATGATAGGATTAGAGCCAACTATGAAAGCTATAGAGGCAAAAAAGGACATTGCTCTTGCCAATAAGGAAACTTTGGTTGTAGCAGGCGAAATTGTAATGAAAGCTGCCAAAGAGAACAATGTAAAAATATTTCCAGTGGATTCGGAACACAGTGCTATATTTCAATGCTTAAGGGGGAATGATATAAATACTTTAAGAAAAATAATTTTAACTGCTTCAGGAGGACCTTTTAGAGGAAGAACTTTAGAAAATCTTGAAGATATAAAGGTGGAAGATGCACTGAAACATCCAAAATGGAATATGGGGAGAAAAATTTCCATAGATTCTGCGACACTTATGAATAAAGGACTTGAAGTGATAGAAGCACATTGGCTTTTTAACTGTGATTACGATAATATACAGGTCGTAGTTCATCCACAAAGTATTGTGCATTCGATGGTAGAATATAATGATGGAAGTATAGTTGCACAACTTGGAGCACAGGATATGAGATTACCAATACAATATGCTCTACTTTACGAAAATAGGGAAAAGCGTATTGCAGATACGATAGATTTTTATGAAATATCTCAATTAACATTTGAAAAACCTGATATAAATACTTTTAAAGCTTTAAGTTTAGCGTTTAAAGCTGGGAAAGCAGGCGGACTTATGCCAACTATTTTAAATGGGGCAAATGAAGCGGCGGTAGAGTTATTTTTAGATAGAAAGATAAAATTTTTACAAATAGCTGCCATAATAGAAAGATGTATGGAAGTATTCAAAGCTCAGGCAAACAAGGAATTAACCCTAGAAAACATTATTGATTTAGATAAAGAAGTTAAGGAATATGTAATAAAAAATGCGGTACTTTAAGGAGGGAAAAATTTAATATGTATATAATTTTGGCTATATTAGCATTTGGAGTCTTAATAATAGTTCATGAGCTTGGACATTTTACATTAGCGAAACTTAATGGAGTAAGAGTAGAAGAATTTTCAATTGGGATGGGACCCAAAATTTTTTCCAACCAAGGAAAAGAAACACAATATTCTTTGAGGTTATTTCCAATAGGTGGATATGTAAAAATGATGGGAGAAGAAGAAAGTGTTGAAGATGAAAGAAGTTTTTCAGCAAAATCTCCGTTGAGAAGGATAAGTATAATAATTGCTGGTGTATTTATGAATTATGTATTAGCGATAGTTATTTTTACTTTCTTTATACATGCGTTTGGGTACACAAATAAGATTCCGACTGGCGTTACTCCAGACTCACCGGCTTCAGAAGCAGGGATTTTACCAGGAGATAAAATAGTGAAAGTAAATGGAATGAGAGCTTTCTCATACGATAATATTTCGGCTGGAATAGTATTATCAAATGGAAATCCAGTGGATATTTCTATTGAAAGAAATGGAGAAAAGAAAGACGTTGTAGTAACACCAAAGAAGAATGAACAAGGACAATTGTTAATAGGACTTAATTTTGAAAGAGTTCAAAATCCAGGATATGCTGAGAGCTTTAAGCAAAGTTTTAATCAGACAGCATCGTTAGTTTCTCAAACTTTTAAAGGTTTAGAGATGATATTCACAGGTAAGGCAAATTTAAAAACTGATGTAGGTGGTCCACTTACAATAGTTAAGATGTCAGCAGAAACTGCTAAAGCTGGAATTTGGCCACTACTTTACTTTACTGCTTTTTTAAGTGTTAATTTAGCTGTTTTTAATCTCTTACCTTTCCCAGCTTTAGATGGAGGCTGGTGTGTGATATTACTTATAGAGTTAATAACTAGAAGAAAAGTTCCGGATAAAATAGTTGGAGTTTTAAATTATATAGGATTTGCTGCACTTATAGGCTTGATGATATTAGTAACAATAAAAGATATATTGTTTCCTGTAAAGTTCTAGGAATAAAAAATGATTTTATAACTATAAAAAACTTGCATTCAGATTTGAAGTGATTCTTATATGAATGCAAGTTTGCTAAGTTTAATGTATTAAGCTTACTATACATAATTTTAATAATGTACAATTTATAAAAATTATAAGATGATATTAAAAGTAGTATTAGAAATATTTTTATAAAAGAAAAATGTACAAGAATATATATGATGCAATGCACAATTCACAATTCACAATTACGGCTAAAATTCTTGCAATATTTTTAGAATTATGATGAAGAATTATTTTTGCAATATATATAATGTTTATATTTTAGGTTAATTATAATTAGAGGAGATACATTGTATGGAAAGAAGAAAATCTAGAAAAGTCAAGGTTGGAAATGTATTTGTTGGAGGGGATTCACCTGTCACAGTACAATCAATGACAAACACTCGTACTAAGGATGTAGAAAGTACTTTGAATCAAATAGAAAAGCTATATAACGCTGGATGTGATATCATAAGATGCGCAGTTTTGGATATGGAAGATGCAGAAAGCCTAGGGGAAATTACAAAAAGATCTCCAATCCCAGTAGTTGCAGATATACATTTTGATTACAAATTAGCGCTAAAAGCAATAGAAAATGGTGTTTCAGCTCTTAGAATAAACCCTGGTAATATAGGAAGTGTAGATAGAATAAAAATACTTAAGGAAGCTTGTAGTGAGAAAAAGATACCAATAAGAATAGGTGTTAATTCTGGGTCTCTAGAAAAAGATATTCTAGAAAAATATGGCATGCCAACTGCAGAGGGTTTGGTTGAAAGTGCTTTAAGGCATGTTAAAATTTTAGAGGATTTAGACTTTCACGATATTGTGATATCCATAAAATCATCTAGTGTACAAATGATGATAGAATGTTACAGATTGATAGCAGAAAAATGTGACTACCCTCTTCATTTAGGAGTGACAGAAGCAGGAACTATTCAAAGAGGGACAATTAAATCAAGTATAGGAATAGGGACGCTTCTTGCAGAAGGAATAGGTGATACTATAAGGGTATCATTAACCACTGATCCAATTGAAGAAATAAAGGTTGGAATTGAAATTTTAAAAGCATTGGGATTAAGGAAAAAAGGTGTTGAATTCGTATCTTGTCCTACTTGCGGTAGAACACAAATAAACTTGATAAAAATTGCAGAAGAAGTTGAGAAAAGGCTTGAAAATTATAAAAAAGATATTAAAGTTGCTGTCATGGGATGTGTTGTGAATGGGCCTGGAGAGGCTAGAGAATCTGATATTGGTATTGCTGGTGGAAAAGGAGAAGGAATAATTTTTAAAAAAGGCGAAATCATAAAGAAAGTAAAGGAAGAAGATCTTATTGATGCCCTAATGGAAGAAATAGAAAAATTATGCACAGATGAAAAAGGTGCGGAGCACAATTAAGAACATTTCACAGATGAAAAAGGTGTGGAGCGCAATTAAGAACATTTCACAGATGAAAAAGGTGAGAAGAAAAATTAAGAATAATTCATAGATTAAAAAGGCACGAAGTGTAATTAAGGATGTTTTCGCAGATTGAAAAATTATGGCTAAGTATATATAATAATGTGTATGTCTATAAAAGGTATTTTAAAATTGTGAATTATGAACTATGCATTAAAATATTGAGCAGATATTTAAAATTTGGGAATATCACTTGTAAAGTTAATTTGTTTATGATATCATATAAGAAGATTTATTTCTAATAGCTAGAAAAAAGGAGTGGGAAGTTACCCGCTCTTTCTGTTTGTAACGCAACTAACTTAAGATAGTTGCGTTTTTGATTACAAATTTTAAAAATGCATAAGATAGATATGAGACATGTGTTTTTAAAAGATGAAAGTGAGGGTTAGAAAGATGAAAAAAGATGTATTGATTGAAAGAATTGAAGAATTAGTAAGACCTATTGTTTCAGAATTGTCATGTGAATTATATTATGTAGAATATGTTAAGGAAAACGGTGAGTTTTACTTAAGAATATATATAGATAAAGAAGGTAGAGTATCACTAAATGATTGTGAAGCAGTTTCAAGAAGAGTTAGTGATGTTCTAGATTCAGAAGATCCAATTAAGGAAGCCTATTATCTAGAAGTTTCTTCACCAGGTCTAAATAGAGGATTATATAAAGAAGAGCATTTTAATAAGTACATAGGAAGAGAAGTGCTAATTAGGCTTACTAGTTCACTAAATGGAGTGAAAAGTGTAAAAGGAGTATTAAGAGATGTCTCAGAAGATTCTATATTAGTAGAAGGCGAGACAGAAGTTAAAATACCAAGAGATAAAATTAAAGCAGCAAATTTAGAAGGGGAAATATAACGAGGAGGGTATAAAAATGAATGAAGAGTTTGTAGGTGCTCTTAAAGAATTAGTTAAGGAAAAGGGGATTTGTGAAGATTTACTTTTTACAACTATTCAAGATGCGATGGTTGCAGCGTATAAGAAAAATTATGCCAATGCCAATACAAATGCGCAAAACGTTAAAGTTAATATTGATAGAGAAACAGGAGAAATACATGTATATGCTCAAAAAACAGTAGTTGATGAGGTATATGATGATGTAACAGAAATTTCATTAGAAGAAGCTAAAGAATTAAATCCAAAAAGTGAAGTTGATGATATTATAAGTTTAGAAGTAACTCCTAAAAATTTCGGAAGAGTTGCAGCACAACTTGCTAAACAGGTTGTTACTCAAAGAATTAAGGAAGCTGAAAGAACTATAATATATGACGAATACAAAGAAAAAGAATTTGATATAATTACAGGGACTATATTAAGAAAAGATAAAGGTATTGTTTTTGTAAATTTGGGAAAATTGGAAGGTATAATAGGACCTAATGAACAAATTCCAAATGAGGAATATAAATTCAACGAAAAGTTAAAACTATATATAGTTGAAGTTAAAAATGGTAATAAAGGACCTCAAATACATGTATCAAGAACACATCCTGGATTAGTTAAAAGACTATTCGAACTTGAAGTTCCAGAAATATTTGAAGGAGTAGTTGAAATTAAAAGTATTTCAAGAGAAGCAGGTTCAAGAAGTAAAATAGCTGTATACTCTAACGATGAAGAAGTAGATCCAATGGGCGCTTGTGTGGGACCAAAAGGAGTAAGAGTACAAAGTATAGTTAATGAACTTAAAAACGAAAAAATAGATATAATAAAATGGAGCAAGAATCCAGAAGAATTTATAGCTAATTCTTTAAGTCCTGCAAAGGTCTTAAGTGTAGCAGTTGATGAAGATAATAAATCTGCTAAGGTTGTTGTTGATGATAATCAATTATCTCTTGCAATAGGTAAAGAAGGCCAAAATGTAAGACTTGCGGCTAAGCTTACAAATTGGAAGATAGATATAAAGAGTAAATCTCAAAAAGAAGCACAAGATGAAGAAGATGAAAGAATTCTAAATACCGAAGTAGAAATAGAAAATGAACAAACTACTGATTTAAATGAATTAGAAATTTTTGATGATATTGAAGTTGATGATTCAATAGATGAAGAAACTTCAATGGAAGAAATACAAGAATAGAGGGGTGCTTTTCATGAAGGTTAAGAAAATTCCTTTAAGAATGTGCACTGGTTGCATGGAAATGAAACCCAAAAAAGAATTAATAAGAGTAGTTAAAACTCCAGAAGGCGAAGTGTGTGTTGATCTGACTGGTAAAAAATCAGGAAGAGGCGCATACATTTGTAAGAACACAGAGTGCTTAGAAAAAGCATTTAAAGCAAAAAGACTTAGTAGAAATTTAGAAATTCCTATAAGTGAAGAAATTTATAATAAACTAAAGGATGAAGTAAATAATGAATAAGTTTTTTAACTTTCTAAGTATGGCAAAGAAGTCAGGAAACTTGCTTGAAGGATATAGCAAGTGTGATGACTATAGAAATAATACTAAAATTTATCTTTTTATCATATCTAATGATTTATCAGATAAATCTAAAGATAAATTTAAAAAGCATTGTAATGAAAAAAATATACCATATATTGAAGACTTCTCAAAAGAACAACTAGGACCTCCAATTGGACGTAAAGAAATTATGTTGCTGGGAATTCTAGATAACGATATAGCAAAAAGACTGTTAGCGTTATATGAGGAGGAAAAAATATATGAGTAGATAATAATACGGGGGTGACTGCATGTCAAAAATAAGAGTACATGAATTAGCAAAAGAATTAAACATAGAGTCAAAGGAATTAATAACTATATTAAAGGAAGAATTTAATATAGAAGTAAAAAATCATATGAGTACAATTGAAGATGAAGATGCTGAATTAATAAAAGAATTATTAGCAGGAAAATCACCAAGCGATTTAGTAGCATCGGCTGATAATGCTGAGAATTCAAAAAGCATAGTTGACGAATATGAAGATGAATTAGCAGAACAACTTAACAAAGGTATAAAGAAAAAGAAAAAGACTAAAAAAGAAGAACAAGAAGAAGCAAGAATAGCTGCTGAAGCAGAGGCTGAAGGTAAAGTAATTGAAATTGGTGGAAGCATAACCGTTAAGGAATTGGCAGAAAAATTGCAACAACCTTCAAATGATGTAATAAGAACGTTAATTTTTGCTGGAGTTATGGCAGCAATAAATGCGGAAATAGATTTTGAAACTGCAGAAAAGGTATGTGCTGAATATGGAGTTTTAGTTGAAAGAAAAGAAGAAATTCAAGAATTAGAAGTATTAAAAATAGAAGAAGATGATGAAGAAAATCTTCAAAAGAGACCACCAATTGTAACTGTTATGGGTCATGTTGACCATGGTAAAACATCTTTACTTGATTGTATAAGAAAAGCAAAAGTTACTGATACAGAAGCAGGTGGTATAACTCAGCATATAGGTGCTTATACTATTAAATTGAACGGAGAAGAAATAACATTTTTAGATACTCCGGGTCATGAAGCGTTTACAGCTATGAGAGCTAGAGGTGCACAAATTACAGATGTCGTTATATTAGTTGTTGCTGCAGATGATGGAATCATGCCACAAACTAAGGAAGCTATCAATCACTGTAAAGCAGCAGGAGTTCCTATTGTTGTTGCAATAAATAAAATAGATAAACCAGGAGCAAATGTAGATAGAGTTAAGCAAGAATTAGCTGAACAAGGATTGCTTGCAGAAGACTGGGGCGGAGATACTATATGTGAAGAAGTATCTGCGAAACAAAACCTTAATATTGATAAGTTATTAGAGATGGTTCTACTTACTGCAGAAATGCTTGAGCTTAAAGCAAACAAAGATAGAAGAGCAGTTGGAACTGTTATAGAAGCTAAATTAGATAAAGGTAGAGGAGCAGTTGCTAGTCTTTTAGTTCAAAATGGAACTTTAAGAGTAGGAGATTCTATATTAGTCGGATCTACATATGGTAGAATAAGGGCTATGTTTGATGATACTGGTAAAAAAATAAAATCTGCTGGACCATCTATACCAGTGGAGGTTCTCGGACTTTCTGAAGTTCCAGAAGCTGGAGATAGATTTAATCAAGTAAAAGATGAAAAAACTGCTAGAAATATGGCTGAAAGCAGAAAAGACAAATTAAAAGCAGAAACTTTACTTGCTAACCATAGAGTATCATTAGAAGATTTATATAATCAAATTAAAGAAGGTAAGGTTAAAGAGCTTGCTATAATAGTAAAAGCAGATGTTCAAGGTTCTGTTGAAGCTATAAAGCAATCTTTAGAAAAACTTTCTACTGATGATGTAAAGGTAAGAGTTATTCATGGTGGCGTTGGAGCTATAACTGAAACAGATATAACTCTTGCGACAGCATCTAATGCAATAGTTATCGGATTTAATGTAAGACCTGATAACAATGCAGCTGCTCAAGCTGATAGAGATGGAGTAGATATTAAATCTTATAGAATTATCTATGATGCAATTGATGATGTTAAATCAGCAATGATAGGAATGCTTGAACCAGATTATAAAGAAGTTATATTAGGAACAGCAGAAGTAAGAGAAACTTATAAAATTTCAAATGTAGGAACAATTGCTGGTTGTTATGTACTAAAGGGTAAACTTCAAAGAAATGCAGAGACAAGAGTTATAAGAGATGGAATAGTAATATTTGAATCTGCATTATCATCATTAAAGAGATTTAAAGATGATGCAAAAGAAGTTAATGCTGGATACGAATGTGGTTTAACAATTGAAAAATTTAACGATATTAAAGAAGGTGACATCGTTGAATGCTTCATGATGGAGGCAATTAAGAGAAAAGAACTTTAAAAGAGGTGAAGATCAACATGGCAAACTATAGAGGTGGAAGAATTAACGAAGAATTTAAAAGAGAAATTAGTAATTTAATTCAAAATGAAGTTAAAGATCCAAGACTTACAGCTATGATTTCAGTTACAGATGTTAAAGTTACAAAAGATTTAAGATATGCTAAGGTTTATGTAAGCATATTCTCTAAAGATGATGAGGAAAAGAAAAATAATCTAGAGGCATTAAAAAATGCAAGTGGATTTATAAGGAAATCAGTAGGCCAAAAAATAAATTTAAGGCACACACCAGAAATAATTATTGAATTAGATGACTCTATAAATTACGGTATGCATATGGATGAATTAATTCAAAGGATAAGTAAGGGTAATGAGTAGTCTTAAAGAAATAAAAGAAGAGATTTTAAAATCAAAAAGAATTGGATTATCATTCCATACATCTCCAGATGGAGATGCTATAGGTAGCACTTTAGCACTACTAAATGCATTAAGGCATTTAGGGAAGGATTCATATATTATATCAAGAGATGTTATTTCTGATAACCTCTCTTTCCTTTCTTTTGCAAATGAAATTGATGGTAATACTTTAGAACCAAAAGAAGGTACTGATCTTGTAATAATACTAGATTGTGGTAATGTTGAAAGAATATCTGCAGATCTAAGTAATTACAAAGGTAAGGTCATTAATATTGATCATCATATTTCAAATGAAGAATATGGATTTATTAATTATGTAGATGTAAGTGCAGCAGCCACATGTGAAATATCATATTTGCTAGCAGAAGAGTTAGGAATTGATTTTAAGAATAAAACTGATGTTGAAATAAATATAGGGAGTGCAGTTTATACAGGAATTGTAACAGATACAGGTTCTTTTAGACATTCCAATGTTACTAAGAGAACTCATAAAATAGTATCAGAACTTATAGAACTTGGAGTAAACAACAGTAAAGTCCATAGCAATCTTTTTGATAATAAACCATTTGAGAAAGTAAAATTAATGGGATGTGTGTTATCTAATATTGAGCTCGCTCTAGAAAATAAAGTGGCAGTCCTTGAGATACCGAAGGGAATGTTAGAGGAATTTAACTTAAAAAATACTGATACTTCAGATATAATTTCAGTTGGCCTTGGAATTAAAGGCGTAGAAGTTTCTATGCTTTTGAAAGAAGTTGAAGATGGAGTTAAAGGAAGCTTAAGATCTAAAAATGATGTGGATGTTCGAAAAGTTGCAGAAGTATATGGCGGTGGCGGACATATAAAAGCTGCTGGAGTTATGCAAAAAGGCGTAGATATAGAAACTGCAAAAGAAAATCTGCTAAAGATACTTAAAGAAGAGCTTAAATAATAAAAAATAAAATATAAATTATATTTATGAAAAGTAAGTAATAACTTCACTTATATAAGGAAGGAATAGAGAATTCATATATGAAAGATACAAAAACTTCACAGATAAATGGAGTATTAAATATATTCAAAAATAAAGGAATGACTTCCTTTGATGTAGTTAGAAAAATAAAATTCTTAGCTAACGAGAAGAAAGTTGGTCATACTGGAACATTGGACCCAGAAGCTACTGGAGTCCTTCCAGTCTGCCTTGGAAAAGCTACAAAAACTATTGATTATATAATGAACAGTAATAAGGTATATGAGGTGAAGTTTCTACTTGGAGTGAAGACAACTACATATGATCTTGAAGGTGAGATATTGGAGAAGAATGAAATAGATCATATTAAGAGTGATGAAGTTTCAGAGGTTGCATTATCTTTTATCGGAGAATATGACCAAGTTCCACCTATGTATTCTGCCCTTAAAAAAAATGGAGTAAGGCTCTATGATTTGGCGAGGAAAGGTATTGAGGTAGAAAGAGAAGCGAGAAAAGTTAGAATATTTAATATATCAGACTTGAAGATTGAATTACCTTATGTATATATGAAAGTAGCTTGTTCAAAAGGGACATATATTAGAAGTTTATGTTATGATATTGGTGAAAAACTAAAAGTTGGAGCAGCTATGGCAGAATTAAATAGATCTGAAACATCTATTTTTAAGCAATCAGATAGTGTAAACATAGATGATTTAACTAAGGAAAATATACAAGATTATATTATGACTATAGAGGATGCACTTTCTTTTTACCCTAAGATTACAGTAAAGAGTACATTTACTAAATTATTAGTAAATGGAGTTAAAGTATTCGATAAGAGATTGACAAATGAAAAAAGAGAAAAAAATGTTTTATATAGGGTATATGATAGTGAAGGTACTTTTATAGGAATTGGAAAACAAGATGATGATGGATTCAAAATCGAAAAATTGTTGCTTTAGGCATCTTAACTAGTATGTAGCTGTTTTTCTGGGTGCCTTGATTTAGGAGTAAGAATAATGATAATTATAGATAAACATTCAAAAGATATTCAAAGTTCTAATAATTATATAGCTCTTGGAAGTTTTGATGGACTTCATATTGGGCATCTTTCTTTAATAAACAAAGTAGTAGAAGTTGCAAAAAAAAATAAAGGGAGAAGTATGGTTTTTACATTTAAAAACCATCCGAGAACTCTTATAAATAAAGAAAACTCAGTAAAACTTTTGATGGACAATGAAAGAAAAGCAAAAATTCTGGAAAAACATAAAGTAGATATAGTTTGCTTTAAGGAATTTGATCTTGAATTTATGAAAATGACTCCAAAGGAATTTATAGAGTTTTTGATAGTTAATTATAATATCAAGGGGTTTGTTGTAGGGTTTAATTATAAATTCGGATACAAAAATTTAGGAAATGTAGAACTTCTAAGAGAATTGCAAAATGAATATGGGTATGAACTATATGTTATGGATCCATGTACATATAATAACGATGTTGTAAGCAGTACTAGAATTAGAAAAGCCATTCAAGATGGTGAGGTTTCAGAAGCTAATAATATGCTCAGCATGCCTTATACATTAAGTGGTGAAATTATTCATGGAAAGAAAATTGGAAGAACTATAGGTTTTCCTACAGCGAATTTAAAATATGATGAAAATTTCATTTTACCTAAGATTGGTGTATATTATACTAATATTAAGGTAAATAATAATATATATAAAGGAATTACATCTGTTGGATATAATCCTACGGTTGAAGGTAAAAATTTAACGGTAGAAACGTATATATTAGATTTTAATAAAGAAATATACGGAGATAAAATAGATGTGAGTTTTATAAAAAAAATCCGCGACGAAGAAAAATTTAATAGTTTAGAAGAGTTAAAGGACCAGCTCGAAAATGATAAGGCTTTTGCAAAAAATGAGAATTGCATGTCGGCTTTAATAATATAGTTTACAATAATAGTTACTTTTGATATAATAACACAGGGAACCTAATTCTAAGTTGTAAGGTGCCATCTTTTACTTGGAACTAGGGGATAATTAATATAATACACGGAGGTGCACTTATAATGGATAAGGCAAGAAAATTGGAATTAATTAAAAAGTTTGGAAGAAGCGAAGGAGACACTGGTTCACCAGAAGTTCAAGTAGCATTACTTACTGAAAGAATTCAATCTTTAACTGAACATTTAAAAGTTCATAAGAAAGATCATCACTCAAGAAGAGGGCTATTAATGATGGTTGGTCAAAGAAGAGGTCTTTTAAACTATTTAAGTGATCAAGATATCGAAAGATATAGAACTTTAATCAAAGAATTAGGTTTAAGAAGATAATTTTTAGAGCGGAGTTTTCCGCTCTATTATTTTAAACTATACAAATTATAGAAAAATTATACAATATTATTAATGATTAGATGAACCTAAAGGGAGGTCATAAATTATGAATAACGTTCTAACGACTGAAATCGCTGGAAGAGAATTGAAAGTTGAGTTCGGAAAAGTAGGTATGTTATCAAATGCAGCAACATTTACTAGCTATGGAGACACAGTAATTTTAACTAATGTTAATGCATCAGAGCAGCCAAGAGAAGGAATTGATTTCTTTCCTCTAAGTGTTGAATATGAAGAAAGATTATATGCAGTAGGTAAAATTCCAGGTGGATTTATCAAGAGAGAAGGAAGACCATCAGAAAAAGCTATATTAAATGGTAGAGCTGTTGATAGAACTCTAAGACCTCTATTTCCAAAGGGATACAGAAATGACGTTCAAGTTGTTACTACAGTTGTATCCGTAGAAAAAGATAATTTGCCAGAAATCTTAGCAATTAATGCAGCATCGCTTGCATTATGCCTTTCAAGTATTCCTTATACAATTCCAGCTGCAGCAGTTCAAGTGGGAATTATCGATGGTAAATTCGTTACAAATCCAGATACAGAAGGCCGTGAAAAAAGCATTCTTCACTTAACAGTGTGTGCTACAAAAGAAAGAGTAATGATGATTGAAGCTGGTGGACAGGAGATACCAGAAGATACTATGATAGACGCCATTAAATATGGTTTTGATGAGTGTCAAAAGATTATTGCATTCCAAGAAGAAGCAGTAGCTAAGTTTGGAAAGAAAAAAGATGAGCCAGTATTATATGCTGTAGATCCAGAACTTGAAAAAGATGTTAAAGAATTTGCATCTGACATGATTAAAGAAGCAATGTACATCATGGAAAAAGATGAAAGAAATGCTGCTGTTGATGCAGTTTATGAAAAAGTTAATGAAGCATTTGGTGAAAAATATGCTGATAAAATGGGTGATATTAAAGAAGTTCTTTACACTATGCAAAAGAAAGTTGTAAGACATATGCTTCTAAAAGATAAGAGAAGACCAGATGGAAGAGCATTTGATCAAATCAGACCATTAGGGTGTGAAGTAGGAATTTTACCTAGAACACATGGTACAGGATTATTCACAAGAGGATTAACTCAAGTAATGACAGTTGCAACTCTTGGGTCAATTAGCGAGATTCAAATACTAGATGGAATAGATGAAGCTCAATCAAAACGATATATGCATCATTATAATTTCCCAGGATACAGTGTTGGAGAAGTAAAACCTTTAAGAGGTCCTGGTAGACGTGAAATAGGTCATGGAGCTTTAGCAGAAAGAGCTTTAGAACCATTAATCCCTTCCGAAGAAGAATTCCCATATACAATAAGATTAGTATCAGAAGTTTTAAGTTCTAATGGTTCAACTTCACAAGCATCAGTTTGTGGTTCAACATTAGCATTATTAGATGCAGGTGTACCAATTAAAAGACCAGCAGCTGGTATTGCAATGGGATTAATAACTTCAGAAGATTTAAGTGAAGAAGCAGTATTAACTGATATTCAAGGAATAGAAGATTTCTTTGGAGATATGGATTTCAAGGTAGCTGGAACAACAGAAGGTATAACATCTATTCAAGTAGATACTAAGCTTCAAGGTTTTAGTTTTAATGTAGTAGAAAATGCTATAAGAGATGCTAGAAAAGCTAGACTTACTATAATTGATAAAATAAATGAATGTATTTCTACACCTAGAGAAGATGTTTCATTATATGCTCCAAAAACACAAATTATGAGCATAAATCCTGATAAAATAAGGGATGTAATAGGAGCAGGCGGTAAGGTTATAAATAAAATAATACAAGATACAGGAGTTAAGATAGATATAAAAGAAGATGGAACTGTATTTGTAAGCTCAACTGATCATAATGGTGTTAATGAAGCCATAAAGATAATAGAAGGATTAACTAAAGAAGTTAAAGCCGGAGAAGTTTATCTTGGAAAAGTTACTAAAATAACTACATTTGGAGCATTTGTTGAGATCTTACCAAGTAAAGAAGGATTAGTTCATATTTCTAAGTTAGCTAAAGAAAGAGTGAACAAAGTAGAAGATGTAGTATCTATTGGAGATGAGATTTTAGTTAAGGTTACAGAAATTGATAACCAAGGTAGAATAAATCTTTCAAGAAAAGATGCTTTATTAGAACAAGAAAATAAGGAAGAGAAATAAAGGGCAATTAATTGCCTTTTTTTTAACTAAGAAGGAGGGCAAGGACAAAATGTATAACACATATACCCTTAAAAATGGATTAAGAATTGTAACAGAAAAAATAGAACACTTAAACTCTATCAGTGTTGGAGTAATGGTTCAAAATGGTTCTAGAAATGAGAACCCAGAAGTTAATGGGATATCGCATTTTATTGAGCATATGTTTTTTAAAGGAACTGATAAAAGAACTTCGAAAGAAATAATGGAGGATATTGAAAATGTTGGAGGACAGATCAATGCTTTCACAAGTAAAGAGGCTACCTGCTATTATATAAAAGCATTAGATACCCATCTGGATTTAACTTTAGATGTTCTTTCAGACATACTTTTAAATGCAAAATTTGATCCAGAAGAGATAGAAAAAGAAAAAGGCGTAGTAATTGAAGAAATTAATATGAGTGAAGATTCACCGGAAGATGTATTAGATGATGTGCATTCTAAAGCTTGTTTTGGAAATGAGTCGTTAGGATATCCTATTTTAGGAACAATACCATTGGTAAAGTCATTTACTAGAGAAAAGATACTAAATTTTATTAGTGAAAAGTATACTCCATATAATTCTGTAATATCAGTTTGTGGTAAATTCAATGATAAAGAGTTAGATGAATTGATTAATAAATACTTTGGTGAATGGAAAAGTAAAGGTGAATATACTCCGGAATATGATAAAACAATAATACAAGTTGATTCTGCATATGCAAAGAAAGAAATTGAGCAGCTTCATATTTCTTTGGGATTAGAGGGATTGCCTTATGGAGATGAAAACAATTACGCATTAGTGCTGCTTAATAATATATTTGGAAGTGGCGCATCTTCAATCCTTTTCCAAAAAGTGCGAGAAGAATTAGGATTGTGTTATTCTATAACATCTTACCTGCAACCATTTCAGGGAGTAGGAACGTTAAATATATATGCCGGCTTAAATAGAAATTATGGAGAGAAGGCCTTAGAGGTTATAGAAAAAGAAATTACTCTATTTAGTAAGAATGGAATAACTGATAAGCAGCTTGAAATAAACAAGGAGAAAATTAAAGCTAATTATATTTTAGGGCTTGAAAGTACGAGTTCGAGAATGTTTTCGAATGCAAAGACATTCCTGTTTAGAAATAAAATAAAAACTCAAGAAGAAGTAATAAAGAAAATAGATAATATAAGAAAAGATGATATACAATACGTCTTAGAAAGATGTTTTAAAAAGGGAGTTATAAATGCAGCGTATGTTGGGCAAGATGTAGAATGTAGTAAATTAGATTCTATAATACTAAAGAATGCCAAAGCATATGATAACTCAAATCATAATGGTAAAATTAATTTATAGAAGATTATGTAATAATACACCTCCTTTTCTCATATTATTTTATGAGTACTAAAAGGAGGTTTTTATTATGAGCGAAGAAAATAAGGTAAAATATTTAAGTGATATAGAGAGATACGAACTTATTAATATAAATGATGGTGAAAAGTATGATTATCTATTAAATAATGATTTAATAATAGATGAAGAAGGAAACTTTAAATATTTAATAGTTAATTTAAGTGGCGGAAAATTTAATCTGTTTAGCAGTAAAGATTTTTTAGAAATTCCATGGGATTGTGTAAAAAAAATTGGTGCTAAAACTATCATATTAGATGCAGATGAGGAAGTAATAAAAAAAGTAAAGTTATAATTCAGGAGGAAATTTAATGAAAATAGTTGTACAAAAGTTTGGAGGAACTTCAGTATCCACTGAAGAAAATAGAAGGAAAGTAATTGAAAAAGTTAAGAGTGCTATTAAAGAAGGATATAGTCCTGTTGTAGTAGTATCAGCGATGGGAAGAAAAGGTCAGCCATATGCAACAGATACATTATTATCATTAATAAGCGATAAATTTAAAAATGCCAATAAGTTAGCACAAGACTTATTAATGACATGTGGAGAAATTATAAGCTCAGTTGTTATGAGTAATGATTTATATAATGCAGGAATTGATGCTGTACCACTTACTGGCGGACAAGCAGGAATATTAACTGATAATAATTTTACAGATGCAACTTGTATTGAGGTGAAACCTAAAAAAATATTAGAGTTAGTGTCTCAAGGAAGAATTCCTGTAGTAACTGGATTTCAAGGAATGACTGAAAACGGATATTTAACTACTTTAGGTAGAGGGGGAAGCGATACGACGGCTTCTATTTTAGGAGTGGCCCTCAAAGCGTCAGCAATTGAAATATATACTGATGTAGATGGAATTATGACAGCAGATCCAAGAGTGGTTGAAAATGCAAATTTAATTGATGTAATAAGTTATAATGAAGTATTCCAACTAGCGGATAAGGGTGCAACAGTAATTCATCCAAAAGCTGTAGAAGTTGCTATGGAAGGAAATATTCCTATATTAATTAAAAATACTATGAGCAATAGTAAAGGAACTTTAATAAACAACTTTGGGGATAAAGGTAATGACAGGATAATGACAGGAATCGCAAGCCAAAAGAATAGAATTCAGATTTCTATCAGGGCTGTAGAAAATCAAGGAAATGTGAAATACAAAAATGTATTGGATTTATTAGCCGCAAATAAAATAAGCTTAGACCTAATAAATATATTCCCTGATGAGCAAATTTTCACTATAAATCAAGTGGATAAAGAGATTTTAGAAAATGTTTTAAACAATGCTAACTTGAAGTATACTTTGATAGATAACTGCAGCAAAGTAGCAGTTATTGGTTCGAGAATGAAGGGAATACCAGGAGTAATGGCTAAAATAATCAAGGCATTAAGTGATAATAATATAGAAGTACTACAGACAGCAGATTCGCATATGACAATCTGGTGCTTGGTTCACTCTGAAAACGAAAAAGAAGCGATAAATGTTTTACATAAAACTTTTAAACTTTAATATAAAGGAAGTTAAACTAAGTGCATTCCATGAGTTTTTATAGGTAGTAAGTTCGATTAATCAAATCATAGATTTGGAATTCAAAAGGAAACTCGATTTGCTGAGTAAGTTCAATTAACTAAATTATAGATTTGGAATTTCACTTATGAATAAAATAATTCCTACTGTACAAAATAAAAAGAGTATAGGAGGAATTATTTTATGGATAAATATATTTTAAATAATAATGAGAAAGAGAAAGAAAAAGAAGATAAAAATACATCAGAAGCACAAGATAAAATAGAAAATGTAAAAGAACTTGGAAATACTACATTAGCAACACCAAATAAAAGAATACAGGTTTTATCTATAATAGGGCAGATTGAAGGACATTCTGTACTTCCGCCACAAACAAAAGCCACAAAATATGAACACATCATACCTCAATTAATAGACATTGAGCAAAATGACGATGCAAAAGGGTTGCTTATAGTCTTAAATACCGTTGGAGGAGATGTGGAAGCAGGTTTAGCTATTTCTGAAATGATTCGAAGTATGTCAAAACCAACCGTTTCAATAGTTATTGGTGGAGGTCACTCTATAGGAGTGCCACTTGCTACATCAGCAGATTTTTCATTTATTACACCATCTGCAACAATGATAGTTCACCCAGTAAGAATGAATGGATTTGTAATTGGAGTATCGCAAACATTTGAATACTTTAAGAAAATGCAAGAAAGAATAAATGAGTTTATAGTTAGAACATCAAATATAAAACAAGATACTTTAGAAAGGTTTATGCTTCAAACAGATGATTTATTAAATGATGTTGGAACAATGTTAATTGGAAAGCAAGCAGTTGATTGTGGACTTATTGATCAAGTTGGAGGAATACAGGAAGCTTTAAGTAAACTTAATGAACTCATAGAAAAATAGTATCTATTTTTAAGGTTATAGAAAAAAATCTATAGCCGATTTTTGTTTTTAGTGTTATCTTATTAAAGGAGAATTGCTATTCAATGTAGAAATAAAAATATGAGGTGATTTAAGGTGGGTAGGACTAAAGGCAAACATAGCACTACAAAAAGTAAAAAAGATGAAAATACAATAAATCCAGATGTAGTAGGAATAGTGTATATTGCAACAGGAATAATACTTGGCATAGCAATATACACTTCTTTAGCTGGAATATTATCATCTTTAGCACAAAGAGTATCGTATGTGGTAATTGGAATAGGTGCAAATGCATTGCCTATTTATTTAATATATTTTGGATTCCAATACATAAAAACAAGAGGAAATATTAAATTAAGTAAGAATTTTTTTGGAATAACTATATTGGTGTTTGTTACAATATTGACATTTGGAACAATAAACATTCAAAGTTTAGACGGCCAAGGCAGTTTTTTTGAAAATATTAAGGTTATACTTAATGATAGCTCACAGACTCCTCATGGTGGAATAATGGCATATCTTATATGTTATCCAATGTATAAAATTATAGGGGCTCTGGGGACATATATAGTTCTTCTCGCATTTTCAATAATTGCCATCACTTTGATTTTCGATATTACTCTTTATGATTTAGGGATAAAGGCCTACAATAAAGGTGAAAAAATAAGAAATAGCAGAAGAAGTAGAAGAGTAAGGGATGAGCAGAAGCCAGTTAGAGAGAATTTTATAAATATAGTAGAAAAAGATGATAAAGAAAATGAAAAAGAAGCATTTCTTTCTGGTGTAGAAAAGAAAATAAAAATTCTAGATTTTATGAAAAATACTAGTGATGATACAGAAATTTCACCTATATCGAAAGCTGAAGTATCATCAGATATTCAAATAGAGAGTTTTATAGAAAAACCTACGCAAAGTCATACTAAGAAAAAAGAAAACTTAGGTAATGATGTTAAGGAAGTAGTAAATAAAGAGATACAAGAGCATATTATGGAACAAAAAGAGACTAAAGAATATAAGCATCCAAGTCTTGAATTATTAAAATTAAATTCAAATACAAAACTTAATAGTAGTGACAAAAAAGAATTAATAGAGAATGCTAATAAGCTTGAAGAAATATTATCTAACTTTGGAGTAGATGCCAAGGTTACTCAAGTTACAAAAGGTCCATCAGTTACTAGATTCGAGCTTCAGCCAAGTCCAGGTGTCAAAGTTAGTAAGATCGTAAATCTATCTGATGATATAGCTTTAGGATTAGCGGCTTCAGGGATAAGAATAGAAGCTCCAATTCCGGGTAAGGCGGCAGTTGGTATAGAAGTTCCAAATGGGAAACAAAAACCAGTCTTTTTAAGAGAGGTTCTAGAAAATGATGAATTTATCGAGTCTAAGAAAAAGCTTGCATTTGCTCTAGGAAAAGATATATCAGGAAAATGTGTTGTGGGAGATTTGAGTAAGATGCCACATACACTGATTGCAGGGGCAACTGGTTCTGGTAAGAGTGTATGTATAAACTCTCTTATAATAAGCCTATTATATAAGTATAATCCAGAAGAAGTTAAACTTTTAATGGTAGACCCAAAGGTTGTTGAGTTAAATGTTTATAATGGAATACCACATCTTTTGATTCCAGTTGTTACAGATCCTAAGAAAGCGGCAGCAGCTTTAAATTGGGCAGTAAATGAAATGACCAATAGGTATAAGCTATTTGCAGACTCTGGAGTTAGAAATATGGAGTCGTATAATGAATTATTTAATAAGGGTATAATAGAACAAAAACTGCCATATATAGTTATTATAGTAGATGAGCTTGCTGATCTTATGATGGTATGTCCTAATGATGTAGAAGATTATATCGGAAGATTAGCACAAATGGCAAGAGCTGCAGGTATGCATTTAGTTATAGCAACTCAAAGACCATCAGTTGATGTAATAACAGGGGTAATTAAAGCTAATATTCCATCTAGAATATCATTTGCAGTATCATCTCAAATTGATTCTAGAACTATCTTAGATGGATCTGGAGCGGAAAAACTGTTAGGAAAAGGTGACATGTTATATTATCCAGTGGGAGAAAGTAAACCGCTTAGAGTTCAAGGTTGCTTCATATCGGAAGAAGAAGTAGAGCAAGTTGTATCGTTTATTAAGAGTGAACAGGGTGATACTAAGTATGAAGAAGATATAATTGATCATATTAATAATGCGTCAGATTCAAAATCTGTAGATGCAAATGATAATAATGATGATGTTGATGAATTACTTAATGAAGTGATAAACGTTGTAGTTGAGTATGGTCAAGCGTCAACTTCGTTTATTCAAAGAAAGTTCAGGATAGGATTTAATAGAGCTTCTAGAATAATGGATCAATTAGAAGAACGAGGCATTATATCAGAAAAAGATGGAAGTAGACCACGACAGGTGCTTATTACTAAGCAGCAACTATTGGGAGATGAACATGAAGAGGAAAATTAATTATGCCCAAAAAGTTTAAAACTTTAGTTATGATTAATTATGAAATAAAATTAAACTTTATGTTAACTTTTTTAATTTAACTCTTTTGAGAGGAAATAATAAGTGATTTTTATGAGATATGGGAGTAGTATATGTATAATAGCAACTTGTAAAATGTAGTTCTAATTTGTTATAATTAAGACTATTAGAACGTAGGAGGATATAAGAAGTTGAGCGAAATTAAAATAGAAATAGCGAAGAATAAAGAACAATATAATGAAGAGGCTTCAAGCAAGTATAAAGTTGGAATGGTAAGCTTAGGATGTGATAAAAATAGAGTTGACTCAGAGATAATCTTAGGTAAGATGAGTGATGAGTATGAGATAACTAATAATCCCAAAAACGCGGATATAATTATAGTAAATACATGCGGATTTATAGAGAGTGCCAAACAAGAATCTATTGACACAATTTTAGAGATGGCTAATTATAAAATTAATTATAAATGCAAACTGCTTATAGCTACAGGCTGTCTTACTCAAAGATACGGAGAAGAATTGAGAACATTAATACCTGAAATAGATATAATGCTTGGAGTTAATGATTATAATAAAATAAATGAAATTATAACTGAATTTATAGAAGGTAATAAATTAGCAACAGAACTTTTAAATTATTCTGATGAGAATATTAATGAAGGAAAGAGAATTATTACAACTCAAAGAGAAAGTGCATATATAAGAATAGCAGAAGGATGCAATAATTTTTGCACATATTGTATAATTCCTAAGATAAGGGGAAAATTTAGAAGTAGGAAGATGGAAAATATTATAAATGAAGCAAGAGATTTGAGTGAGAGTGGAGTAAAGGAAATCATACTTATAGCTCAAGATACTACTTTATATGGAAGCGACATTTATGGGAAAAAGAATCTTCATGTTCTTCTTAGTGAATTATCCAAAATTGAAGGAATTAAATGGATAAGAGTACTTTATTGTTATCCAGAAGAGATATATGATGAACTTATAAACGAAATTGCTAGTAATGAAAAAGTTGTAAAGTATTTAGATATACCTATTCAACATATAAGCGATAAGATTTTAAAACTTATGGGAAGAAAAACGAGTAAAAAAGATATAATTAATAAAATACAAATTTTAAGGGAAAGAGTTCCTGAAATTGTTATAAGAACAACATTTATAGTAGGATTTCCAAACGAAACTGAGGAAGATTTTAATGAAATTATTGATTTCTTAAAGGAATATAAGCTTGAGAAAGTAGGTGCATTTACTTATTCTCAGGAAGAAGATACTCCAGCAGCTAAGATGGATGGGCAAATAGAAGAAGAAATTAAGGAAAAAAGAGAAGAAGATTTAATGCTTTTACAAAAGAATATTTCAGAAGAAATAAATAAATTGAAAATTGGAAAGTTATATGATATTCTTGTTGAGGGATATAATGGAAAGTGCTATTATGGAAGAAGCTATGAAATGGCTCCTGATATAGATGCAAATGTATTATTTGAATCAAATGCAAAAATAGAAAATGGTCAATTTGTAAAGGTAAAAATAGTAGAGAATATGGATTATGATTTAGTGGGAGTTGTTGTTGATGAATCTTGCAAATAAGTTAACCTTAATTAGAATATTTTTGGTTCCTGTATTTTTAGTATTTATAGCTGTTAAGGGTATACCTTATGGCAGTTTTATAGGTACATTTATATTTATCTTAGCATCATTAACTGATAAATTAGATGGATATATTGCGAGAAGCAGAAATCAAATAACTAATTTTGGAAAGTTTATGGATCCTTTAGCAGATAAGTTATTGGTCACAGCTGCGTTAATTTCTTTAGTAGAATTACACGTAGTGCCATCATGGGCTGCAGTTGTTATAATTGCTCGTGAGTTTGCTGTTTCAGGTCTAAGATCAATAGCAGCAGCGCAAGGAAGAGTTATAGCTGCAAGTTGGTGGGGAAAAGTAAAAACTGTTATACAAATAATAGCAATAATTTTATTATTATTAAAAATCAATATACATGACGCAAGACTTTTGAAAATCTTTGTTATAGAGAACCATTATTTAAAACTATTTTTTGCAATAGCCCCAAATCTAATGCTTATGATTGCAGTTATAGTAACACTAATTTCAGGTTACGATTACTTTAAGAAGAATAAGGAAGCTGTTTCTTACGATAAATAAAATATATAAGATCCATGTTTAGAAATATAAAAAAATGGATATGAATTAAAAAGGTTCCTTCTTTGCTAGCAAAGAAGGGGCTTTTCTTAGAATTAATTATTGACTATGGTTTGTAATTAATTTATAATAAATATAGAACATAAGTTCGATGGAAGGGAGTTAATTAGTATTATGGGAATTATAAATGCAGAAAAGTTAAAAGCAATTGAAAGTGCTATGAGTCATATAGAAAAACAATTTGGTAAAGGATCAGTAATGAAATTGGGTGACCACAATATTTCAAATATGGATGCTATATCAACAGGATGTTTAGATTTAGATATAGCTCTTGGAATTGGAGGAGTACCTAAGGGTAGAATTATTGAAATTTATGGACCAGAAAGTTCAGGAAAAACTACAGTTGCGCTTCATATAGCAGCAGAATCACAAAAGAAAGGTGGAGCAGTAGGATACATAGATGCAGAACATGCATTAGATCCTAGTTATGCCCAAAAACTTGGTGTTGATGTAGATAGTTTAATAATTTCACAACCTGATACAGGAGAACAAGGACTTGAAATAGCTGAAGCACTAGTTCGTTCTGGAGCTATTGACGTTTTAGTAGTAGACTCTGTTGCAGCTTTAGTACCTAAAGCTGAAATTGAAGGAGAAATGGGAGATTCACATATTGGTCTTCAAGCAAGACTTATGTCACAGGCTTTAAGAAAACTTGCAGGAACAATAAATAAGACTAATTGTGTTGCTATATTTATTAACCAACTAAGAGAAAAAGTTGGGGTTATGTTTGGTTCACCAGAAACAACAACTGGAGGTAGAGCATTAAAATTCTATGCATCAGTAAGACTTGATATTAGAAGAATAGATTCTATAAAACAAGGGGATTCTATAATAGGTAACAGAACAAGAGTAAAAGTAATGAAAAATAAAGTTGCCCCACCATTTAAACAAGCAGAATTTGATATTATGTATAATGAAGGTATTTCAAGATATGGTAATATAGTAGATGTTGGAGTAAAAGAAGAAATAGTTCAAAAGAGTGGAGCTTGGTTTTCTTATGGAGACGTAAGATTAGGTCAAGGAAGAGAAAATGCTAAATTATATCTAAAAGAAAATCCTGAAGTAGCTTTAGATATAGAAAATCAAATTAGAGAAAAGTATAATCTTGCACCAGCAGAACTATTTAAAGGAGCTGCACCAGAAGTAGCTAACGAAGATATAAAAGATAAAGATGATGTTGCTGTAGATACAAAAGAATAAAGAAGATGTAATAAATAGAAAGTTTAAATGTAAATTTACTTCATAATATTTATTAATAAATATATAGCTGCATATATATGATAACTCATATATATGCAGCTATATTAAGTATTTAACAGCATAATGCAGTATGTAACAGTTATATGCGCAAACTTGACATAATTTTGTTTTTAATATAGAATAAAAAGGAATACTGGTTTATCATATTCCAAATGCAGTGAGAAGAATATGACACCTACTATACTTTCTTGTTAATAATATAATGAGAAAATGATAAATTAGGAGGTGTTTATGTGGTAACAGCAGTAATGATATTAATAGATGTAATAGTTTTATTAATATTAGGAATAGTGGTTTATAAAACGATTCAAAACATATCAAAAGCAAAGATTGAATCGCTTGAAAAAGAAGCAGAAGAAATTCTAGTAAGAGCCAAAAAGGATGCAGAAGCAACTAAAAAAGAAGCAATCCTTGAGGCAAAAGAAGAACTTCATAAATTAAGAAATGATTTTGATAAGGAATCTCGTGAGAGAAGAAATGAGATTCAAAGGCTTGAAAGAAGAGTAATTCAAAGAGAAGAAGCACTTGATAAAAAGAGTGAACTTCTTGAAAAGAAGGACGAAACAATCAATCAAAGAATGCTTGAGGTAGATCAAGTAGAAGCAAGAGTACAGAAGCTTTATGAAGAAAGAAGAGCAGAACTTGAAAGAATATCGGCTCTATCTAGTGAAGAAGCACGTGAGATTCTTCTAGATGAAATAAGGAAAGAAATTACACACGATGCAGCTTTAATGATAAAAGATATTGAAAGTAAGGCAAAAGAAGAGGCAGACAAGAGGGCAAGGGAAGTAATTACAACTGCGATCCAAAGATGTGCTGCCGATCATGTGTCTGAATCAACTGTACACGTTGTTGCACTACCGAATGATGAGATGAAAGGTAGAATAATAGGTAGAGAAGGAAGAAACATTAGAACCTTGGAAACATTAACAGGAGTTGATTTAATTATAGATGATACTCCAGAAGCAGTCATTCTTTCTAGCTTTGATCCAATTAGGAGAGAAGTTGCGAGAATGGCACTAGAAAAGTTAATAGTGGATGGCAGAATACATCCAGCAAGAATCGAAGAGATGGTTGAAAGAGCAACTAAGGACGTGGAAAGTAGTATAAAAGAAGAAGGAGAGCAAGCAGCTCTGGAAACTAGTGTACATGGACTACATCCTGAAATTATAAAACTTCTTGGTAGATTGAAGTATAGAACAAGTTATGGGCAAAATGTGTTAAAGCATTCCATAGAAGTTTCATACTTAGCTGGCTTAATGGCTTCAGAGCTAGGTTTAGATGTTACTTTAGCTAAAAGAGCAGGATTGCTACACGATATTGGTAAAGCTGTGGATCAAGAACAAGAAGGGCCTCATGCTCTAATTGGTGGAGATCTAGCTAAAAAGTATCACGAATCGCCATTAGTAATAAATGCAATAGCAGCGCATCATTCAGATGTAGAAATGCAATCTTTAGAAGCAGTACTAGTTCAAGCGGCAGATGCAATATCAGCGGCTAGACCAGGCGCTAGAAGAGAGACATTGGAAGCATACATTAAGAGATTGGAAAAGTTAGAGGAAATTGCAAATTCACATGAAGGTGTAGAAAAGTCATATGCCATTCAAGCTGGTAGAGAGATTAGAATTATGGTTAAACCAGATAAAGTAGATGATGCTGGAACAATTGAATTGGCACGTAATTTAGTTAAAAGTGTCGAGGAAGAACTTGAATATCCAGGACAAATTAAAATTAATGTCATAAGAGAAACTAGAGCAGTAGATTTTGCTAAGTAAAAAAGTGAAGTATATTTTGTTAAGTGATGAAATATACTTCATTTTATTATAGATTAAGTGTAATTAATTCATTTAAACTATAATTGAGTATTTAAAAACAAAATACCTAGAAAGAAAAATATTTTTTAATTTAGTAATTCTAAAAGGAATTTTAGGAATTATATAGAATATATTTAATGTAAACGATTTGTGTATTAAATTCTAGGAGGAATAACAAAAATGGAAGTATTAAAAGTATCAACAAAGTCAAATCCTAATTCTGTAGCAGGTGCACTAGCAGCTATAATAAAGGAAAAAAATATTGCAGAAATTCAAGCTGTTGGTGCAGGTGCTATAAATCAAGCTGTTAAAGCTATTGCAATAGCAAGGGGATTTGTTGCACCAAGTGGAAAAGATATAGTATGTGTACCGGCTTTCACAGATATACAAATAGATGGAGAAGAAAGAACGGCCATAAAATTAATAGTACAACCTAGATAATTAAAATTATTTCTAAATTATTATATGAGCAATCATTTTTAAGTTGAAATTATCAATAAAAACGATTATACTATAATAGTTAAATGCTATATTTATTAATTTTTTGTAAAGAGGTGTATATAATGATAGCAAAAGAGGTTACAGTAAAAAATTCATCTGGTCTTCATGCTAGACCAGCAACATTATTAGTTAAGAAGGCTTCTTCATTTAAATCAGACGTTAGTATAGAATATAACGGAAAGAAAGCAAATGTAAAAAGCTTAATCGGAGTATTATCTTTAGCAGTAACTAAAGATGCTACTATCAAGGTTGTTGCTTCAGGAGATGACGAAGCTTTAGCAGTTGAAGAAATCGTTAAATTAGTTCAAACTTTAGAAGACTAATATACCAAAAAGGGTTCCATATTATTAATATGGAACCTTTTTTGGTGCATTAGTAGTATAAGTATTAAATAATTTATATAAGTATAAATTTTGATATCGATTACTCATGCAGATCTTTAATTAAAGGCTAATTCTCATCCATTATTAAATTGCATCTAAATAGCAATGAAAACAAATCTAAGGCACCTAAAAATACTGCAATATAGATAAACCTCTCTATTATTGGAATATTCATAGAAATTAATTTTGCTATATTTAGGTTAAACAAACCTATTGTTCCCCAATTTAATGAACCTATAAGAACTAATAAAAAGGAAAGTTTATCTAAGATACCTATCTTACACATATTTCTTCACTCCAATCTTTAATATGATCCTTAGTATATATATATGATTCTTAGAGACAATAATAACAAAAATGTAAAATAAATTTAAATACAAAAGAGTACAAATAATTCTAAAATTAAATAGGCAAAAATGAAAAAAATATGATATAATACGAATGTTAAAAGAAAAAGCATAAAATATATTCGTGTGGAGGTTTTTAGATGAGAAATTTATATAGCACACCTTTAAATTCAAGATACGCATCAAAGGAAATGAGTTTTATTTTTTCTGATGATATGAAGTTTACAACTTGGAGAAAATTATGGGTAGCTTTAGCAGAAGGAGAAAGAGAACTCGGATTAAATATAACTGAGGAACAAATAAAAGAGTTAAAAGAACATATCAATGATATAAATTATGATGAGGCTGCTAAAAAAGAAAAAGAAGTTAGACATGATGTTATGAGTCATGTATATGCATATGGTCTTCAATGTCCAAGCGCAAAGGGAATTATCCATTTAGGAGCTACATCTTGTTATGTTGGAGATAATACAGATATTATAATAATGAGAGATGCTTTAAATCTAATTAAAAATAAAATAGTTACAGTTCTAAATCATTTGAAAAATTTTGCACTAGAATATAAAGACATGCCAACATTAGGTTTTACACATTTCCAACCAGCTCAATTAACTACAGTAGGAAAAAGAGCTACATTATGGATGCAAGATTTAGTAATGGATGTTGAAAATATCGACTTTTTATTATCAACATTAAAGCTTAGAGGTGTTAAGGGTACTACAGGCACTCAAGCTAGTTTTATGGAACTTTTTGATGGGGATGAAAATAAAGTTAAATCTTTAGATAAAATTGTTGCAGAAAAAATGGGATTTGAAAAAAGTTATGGAGTAACAGGTCAAACATACCCAAGAAAACTTGACTCTATCGTATTAAATACATTATCAGAAATTGCTCAAAGTGCTTACAAATTTAGTAATGATTTAAGATTACTTCAAAATATGAAAGAAATGGAAGAGCCATTTGAAAAAAACCAAATAGGATCATCAGCTATGGCTTATAAGAGAAATCCTATGAGAAGTGAAAGAATAAGTGCATTAGCTAGATATGTAATAGTAGATGCATTAAATCCAGCAATTACAGCAGGAACTCAGTGGTTTGAAAGAACACTAGATGATTCGGCTAACAAGAGACTATCTGTAGCTGAAGGATTTTTGGCATTAGATGGAGTTTTAAATTTATACATAAATATTGCTGAAAACATGGTAGTATATGATAAAGTTATAGCATCTCACGTGCAAAGAGAATTACCATTTATGGCTACTGAAAATATAATGATGGAAGCTGTAAAAAGAGGTAAGGATAGACAAGAATTACACGAACAGATTAGAATACATTCTATGGCTGCTGCTCAAAGAGTAAAAGGAGAAGGGTTAGATAATGACCTAATCGATAGAATAATAAATGATGATTCATTTGGTCTATCTAAGGAAGAAATTTTAGCAATTATAGATCCAACTAAGTTTGTTGGAAGAGCACCAAGTCAAGTTGTTGAGTTTATAGATGAATATGTAGATCCTATTATTAAGAATAATGAAGATGCATTAAAAATCAAGAGTGATATAACTGTATAACAATATAAACGTTAAAATTAAGCATATACATAAATCAAAGAAATGAGATACATATTTATGAATATGTATTTGAAAGCTAACTGTTATAAGTGAAAGTTCAAATTTATAATTTGAGTTCATGAACTTAGTTAACTTATTAAAGATTGATTTAATTACAAGTAAGGTTGTTCAGGATTAGCTTGCTAAATCAGAGTTGAAGCAAGCTAGTCCTTGATGCAACCTATTTTTTTATGTGCTTTCAGAGCTATGCTTTGGTAGTATTCAGGTAAACATGCATCTGATTTAGATTAATGTAATCTAGAGTTTGAGATAGATATTGTATATCAATCGAATTTCAAGGCTCTAAGTGTTGGATACCTGTTAGGATAAATTTGGCTAAGGGGATAATTCAGTTTGTCATAACTATGACAGCAATAAAGACAGTCACCATTTTGAAGTCTATAAGTAATAAAGCCGTTATGAAAATACCGTCCTATAGATGGAGTGTAAAATTGAATTAAACAGCCTCTATCTAATGATTTATCGTTTGGAAGCTTAGTGGCTCCTAATTTTGGCGTTATTAAGTATTGATATAGCTCTTCAACTCGAATCCAGGCATGAGTGTATGGCTTCCAAGCTGCATTTTGACTAAAACCCCCAGCATGAATTATTTGAGACATAAAATTAGTACAATCCCCTCCGATTCCAGAAAATGATTTATATTCAGGATTATAATTTAATGCAAATCTTTCAGCATAATTGCAGGCATCTGTGACATTAAATTTGGAAGATCTTTTTTCATCGTGGTTATTAGTAGAAAGACAGCTAGAAGCTATAAACATTTCAAATAATGAATCAATTGATGAAAGTTTATCCTTATATGCATTTATGTTGCGGTTTTCATTGAAGTTAAGGCTATTTACTAGGCTTGATAAATCAGTGTTTAGGATATGTTCATATAAAAGTGGATTTTCTTCATTCTCTGCTATAAATTGTATTTTGCATTTGTCTTGCAAATACTCTAAAATGAGTATATATTCATTTATTGAAACTGAATTTATATTTTGAGGATAATTTTTTATAATAAAAGAAGTCTTCAGAATTAATTTAACTTTAATGAAACTTGGGATTTGTTCTAATATATTATACGCATAATCAAATTTATAGTCTTTAAATGAAGAATTTAATTTTTTTGCCCATTCAAAGTTGAATAATTTTTTTAGGTAAATTTCTTTTAATATGGTATCATCTAAATTATACTTATGTTTAGAAATTAAATTAAGATTATTATAAGGCATTGATAGTAAAAAGGATAAATTATATAAACTGTCTGTTAGCATATAGTTTCCTTATTTAAAATTGTTATCATTAAATATGTTTATGAGGGAAATTATAGAAATGTGTTAATAAATTAATTTTTTATAAAGTTATTTGTTTGTACTACCTGATTGATAGTTTAATATGGGCTTTAGGCATAATCAAAAAATAAAATGTTCATTTATTTTATATGCCTTAATGAATTAAAGTTTTAAGAAAAATATATATTAAGATTTGTAATACCCTAGATTATAGATTAAAACAACAAAAATATTCATAAAAATTTAAAAGTAGATACAAATATATTTAATATGTTATAATGTAATATGGACGAAAAAAGTGATGAACTTATAATATTTTTATAGAGAATATTGTAAATCTAAAATGAAAATTATAAATTTGGTGACTATACTTGCAAATTATAATTGTTGTAGGATAAAGTCAAATTTGTTAAAGATTTTTATAAAGGAGCTATAAGAAGAAATGCAAGAATTATCTAACGGAATAGCTAGCAAGTATGAAGAAATAATTGAAAAAATAAAGAGTTTTTCAGATGAATATCTAAATGAAGATTATAAGAATATTTGTGTTCTAGCAACAGAAACTTTATTTTTAAATTATGAAGAACAATTTAAAAAGGGGAAGAGCTTTTCATGGGGAGCAGGAATAGTGCATGCTATAGGAACTGTAAATAACTTATTTGATTCAAAAGAAAAGCCATATATTAAAGTTGCTGACTTATATAAGGAGTTTGGTGTTAGTAGTAGTACAGGCTCTAGTAAATCAAAAGAAGTAAAAAGCTTATTAGATATATCAAAAGATAATAATAAATGGATAATAGGCGAAAATAAGGATGCAGAAGCTTCAGAAGGTACTATGCTAAAAGCTAAAGAAGAAGTTGCATTAACAATGAATGATGAAATAGAAGAGGATAAAGCTGTTAAGGATGAAACAAAAGTTCCTTTTAAATTTGTTGTCCATAAAGATTATATAATGGCTCAAAGAATTATTGAGTATGCATGGAGACAAAAGAATTATAAAAATAAGGCGAAATATGCAAAAGAAGCTTTAGAAGTATATGAAGATTGTGCGGATGCATATATAATATTATCAAAAGATTCTAGTTTAAATAATAACCAGAAGACAGAACTTCTAGAAAAAGCAGTTACAGCAGCAAAGAATTTATTAAGAATAGATGATTTGAAAAATGCACCAGCAGAGCTTCTTAGATTAAAGATAGCGAGGCAACTTTTCGGAGCTAAGTATAGTTTGGCGATTCATTTATGGGAAATTGGTGAAAAAGAAGCTGCAATAGAGAATGCTTTAGAAATCCTAGAGTATGATGAGAAAGATGAATTAGTGGTTAGAAGTTTAGTAGTTAATTGGCTTTTAATTGAGAAAAGATATGAACAACTAAAAAGCCTGCTAGAAAAATATGAAAAAGATAATTTGGCAGCTATACATTATAGTAGAGTAGCGTTATTATATAACACCAATGAAATTAGAGCGGCAGAAAGTGCTTTAAGAAGAGCCTATAAGAGAAATCCGCATGTGATACCATACATATTAAAACAAAAAAGAGTTTCAAACTCTTTGCCAAACCTAATTAGATTTGGAAGCGAAGAAGAAGCTATGAAATATGCTAGCTTAGGGTTAGATGTTTGGAATGATCCTAAGATGCTTCAATGGATTAAAGAAAAGAAGAAAGAATTTGATATAATAAATTTTGGATAGTTACTTTACAATGATAAAGTTTCATGATATTATAATTATTGTAAATTGAATAAAGAAATCTTCGGGGTTGGGTGAAATTCCCTATCGGCGGTACAGCCCGCGAGCTTTAAAAAGCAGATTCGGTTAGATTCCGAAGCCGACAGTAAAGTCTGGATGAAAGAAGAGAGCAATGTTATAAATTATATTTAAAATTAAAGTTTTAAATGTTATTTGTTCGTATTTAAGTACCCTGAATTAAGTAAAATTCAGGGTTTTTTATTGCAATATATTTTTAAGTTTGAAATTATATAAGATTGATAGAACTGGCTTAAAATATATGCTGTAATATATAGGATAAATTTTAAAATTTTACTTGTATATATAAATAATCATTACAATTTTTGAAACTCCGAGGATTTGAATCCCGGAGTTTCTTTATTATTCATTAAATTATAATTCAACTAAGTGTTTATAAGATTATATTATAGGAAATAGTATAAAAAATTGGAGATGATTAGTTTTGGATGAGAAGTACATGGAGATAGCTTTAGAATTAGCTAAAAGAGGAATAGGAAGAGTAAATCCTAACCCACTAGTTGGAGCCGTTATAGTTAAAGAAAATGAAATAATAGGAGAAGGTTATCATGAGTGCTATGGAGAAGCTCATGCAGAAAGAAATGCAGTGAAAAATGCAACAAAACCTGTGGAGGGGAGCACAATTTACGTCACCTTAGAACCTTGTGCGCATTATGGAAAGACACCGCCATGCGTAGATCTAATAATTGAAAAGAAGTTTAAAAGAGTAGTAATAGGAATGTTAGATCCAAATGAGTTAGTTTCAGGAAAAAGTGTGGAAAAGTTAAAAGAGCATGGGATTGAAGTTGTAGTAGGTATTAAAGAAAAAGAATGTAAAGAATTGAATGAGATTTTTATAAAGTATATAACATCAAAGATTCCATTTGTTATTTTGAAAAGTGGAATGTCCATTGATGGGAAGATAGCAACTTATAGTGGAGAATCAAAATGGATTACATCTAAAGAATCTAGAGAAGATTCTCAACACTTAAGAAATAGGTTTCATTCGATTATGGTAGGTGTAAATACAGTAATTGAAGATGATCCTGAGCTAACATGCAGAATCAACCATGAGAAGAAGCTAATAAGGATTATTGTAGATAGTAATCTTAGAATTCCATTAGATTCTAAAGTTCTTATAAATAATGATAAAGCTGCAATAGTAGCAACGACTTTGAAATCAGATGAAGAAAAGAAAAAGAAATTAAGATCTATGGGCATTAAAGTTATAGAAGTGGAAGATAAAGATAATAGAGTTAATCTGAAAGAGCTGGTTAAGAGGATTGGAGAAGAAGGAATAGATTCAATACTTATAGAAGGTGGAGGAACTTTAAATTTTTCTGCATTGGAAGAGAGAATTGTAGATAAAGTAAGATTTTATATAGCACCTAAGATAATAGGCGGACAAAACAGCAGAAGTAGTATAGCAGGAAAAGGGTTCTTTAAATTAGATGACGCAGTTAGATTAAAGGACATTAATTATAGAACAATTGGAGAGGACTTAGTACTAGAAGGTTATGTTGCTAAATAAGAGGTGAAAGAATAAGGAGGAGAAGATGTTTACTGGAATTATTGAAGAAGTTGGCGTGTTAGAGAAATTTAGCACAGGTAATGGCTTTGGAGTTATGGAAATCAAGTGTAGTGAAGTTTTAAAGGAAACTAGAGTCGGAGATAGTATAGCTACCAATGGAGTTTGTTTAACAGTAAAAGAAAAATATTCAGATTCCTTTAAAGCAGAAGTGATGGGAGAAACTTTAGATAAAAGTAACTTAGGAAATTTAAAGGCTGGAGATAAAGTAAACCTTGAAAGGGCATTGAGATTAAGCGATAGGCTTGGTGGTCATATCGTAAGTGGACATATAGATGGTGTTGGGAAAATAGTTTCCATAAAAGAAGAAAGTAATGGAACTTGGTTTACCATATCTGCACCTGAGGAGGTACTAAGATACATTATATATAAAGGATCAATTGGAATAGATGGAATAAGCTTAACTGTTGCTTATGTTGATGATGAAGTATTTAAGGTTTCTGTCATACCTCATACTATAGATAATACTATACTTTCATATAAAAAAGTCAATTCAAAGGTTAATTTGGAGTGCGATTTAATTGGAAAATATGTAGAAAAGTTATTTGGCGGAAAAGAAAAAGAAGAAAATGAAAATAGCAATATTACAATGGAATTCCTAAGAAAAAATGGGTTTTAATAATCTAAATTATCAGAATGAATTTTAAGTATATATAAAATATAAATTTAAGGAGCTGAGCATTATGTTTAATAGTATAGAAGAGGCATTAAAGGATATTAAAGAAGGGAAAATGATAATAATTGTAGATGATGAGGGAAGAGAAAATGAAGGGGATTTAGTAATTCCAGCAGAATTGGCTAATGGAGAGAATATCAATTTTATGATTAAGTATGCGAGAGGACTTGTTTGTGCACCAGTAGAAGAAGAAATTGCAGTGAAACTTGGATTAAATCCAATGGTTGAAAAAAATACTGACAACCATGAAACTGCTTTTACAGTATCCATAGATCATAAGGATACGACAACAGGCATATCAGCATTTGAAAGAGCTTATACAATAAATAAACTTGTAACTGCAAGTGAAGGCGATGACTTTAGACGACCAGGGCATGTATTTCCTTTGATAGCTAAGAATGGCGGAGTCTTTGAGAGAATTGGTCATACAGAGGCAGCAGTAGATTTGGCAAAACTTGCAGGATTTAAAGGTGCGGCAGCTATATGTGAAATAGTAAAAGATGATGGAACAATGGCAAGACGTGATGATTTGATAAAGTTTGCTAAGGAGCATAGCTTAAAGATAGTTACTATAGCTGATCTAGTTAAATACAGAAAAGAAGAACATTTAAGTGTCGTTATGGAAACGGAAGCTAATCTTCCAACTAAGTATGGGAATTTTAAAGTACTCGCATTTAAAGAAAAAGATTCCTCAAAATGTCATTTGGCTTTAGTCAAAGGAGATATTAAAAATAATGATGAACCAATACTTGTTAGAGTTCATTCTGAATGTTTAACCGGAGATGCTCTAGGATCTAGAAAATGCGATTGTGGAGAACAATATGAAGCTTCGATGAGAATGATAGCAAAAGAGGACTCGGGAATACTTTTGTATATGAGACAGGAAGGAAGAGGAATAGGACTTTTAAATAAGTTGAAGGCATATACGCTTCAAGACCAAGGATTGGATACAGTAGATGCAAATTTAGCTCTAGGATTCAGAGAAGACATGAGAGATTACAAAACAAGTGCTGATATGCTTAAGATTTTAGGTATAAAGAATGTTAGATTAATTACCAATAACCCAGATAAAATAGAAGGATTAGAAAAAAATGATATAAAAGTTGTAGAAAGAGTTTCAATACAAATGCCTTTGAATGAAAATGATGAGTTTTATTTAAAGACTAAAAAAGAAAGAATGAATCATTTGCTAAATATTTGATAACTAAATTCTAATAACATGTTACTACATTTGGAGTAACATTAGCGGGGATAAGTTGGATGTAATATTTGTGGTTATAAATTCAATTAGTATTTAGTCTACATTCAAATCTAATTGAAGTTGATAAAAAATAAATAATATAAAATATTGGAGGAAAAAACAATGAATATATTTGAAGGAAATTTAGTTTCAGAAGGATTAAAATTTGGGATAGTAGTAGGAAGATTTAATGAATTTATTGGAGGAAAACTTTTAGAAGGTGCAATAGACGGATTAAAGAGACATGGAGTAAAAGAAGAAGATATCGATATTGCATGGGTGCCAGGTGCTTTTGAAATACCACTGATTGCTAAAAAAATGGCTAAGAGCCCTAAATACGATGGAGTAATATGTTTAGGAGCAGTAATAAAAGGATCTACATCACATTATGATTATGTTTGCTCAGAAGTATCAAAGGGAATCGCGAGTGTTTCTCTTGAAAGTGGAAAGCCAGTAATTTTTGGTGTTCTTACAACAAATACTATAGAACAAGCAATTGAAAGAGCAGGAACTAAAGCTGGTAATAAAGGATATGAAAGTGCAGTTTCAGCTATCGAAATGGCGAACCTACTTAATACAATAGGATAAACCAACTATAATCTATACTTATGCGTATAGCTCGCCGAAATGAATAATATACTTTTGTTCCAGTTTCTAGGCAATTCTGATGGGTGGTTCTAAGGCTATAAAGTTGCACCCAAAGTGCTAGCCTCAAAGAACGAAATATAAAATTTCGATTCTCACTTTTTGAACTAGCACATTTGGAATAGTTCAAAGGAAACTCGACTCACTTCGTTCACTGAGTAATTTCAATTGACCAAATCATAGATTTGGAATTTCAATTAAGAACCACATCCATCAGAATTACCAATGAAACATTCCACAAAAGTATATTACTCATTTCTAGTTGTAATATGTTTCATAGTTTAAGTATAGTTTATTGATTGTGTTATCTATATGGGACCATGAAAATATAATAAGCCTATAAATATATGTATATATTTATATAGAATTAAAGGTATATATTTTTAAAGAAATATATTTACGTATAAAAATATTTTCATATGTACATATATAAATATTTATAGGAAATATCAGGGTTAAGGGCTACTTGGAGAAAGAGGGGGAACGCTTTGCTTATTCAATTTAAAATGGAATAGGTTTAAGTGGAACTCTCTTTCTCTTAATTATTTCTGAAGTTCTCATGGCTTTTCGGAATTAAAATATTTATAATTTTGGTAAGCGCCAACACAAGTATGACTATTAGTCGCGATATATAAAAAGACAAAACAATTATTAGTTGGATTTATACTATGATATATTATTAACTAGAAAGTGGGAACATTTTTATGCAGCAGGCATTTGAAAATGAGATGTTAAAAGTTCTTAATTGGAGGTTGTTCAACTAATGCTTGTCACAATGAAATTGGGAGCAAGCATTAGTTATGCAACCTCTAATTTAGTACTTTCAGCGAAATTTTTATAGTCCTGCGAAATAACAATGTTTCTACTTTCGGTGAATTGCCGCATAATGCCATCTATATAAGAAAAGTATCACAACAGTTTGACTATATTTTGCTTGTGAGATACACTTAAGTTAGATTTGTTTTCAGCAAAATCTCGTGTTTAATTTTTTTGAATTATGCGAGCTAAAGGAGGAAGTTAAGTTGGCCACTATAAAGGAAATAGCTTCTATAGCAGAAGTTTCTATAGCAACAGTTTCTAGAGTTTTAAATTTTGATGAAACATTAAATGTAAGTGATGCAACAAGGGAAAAAATATTAAAAATAGCAGATGAACTTGATTATGTTTCAGCAAAGACAAAAAAAGCTAAGAATAAGAAAAGCAAGGATATAGGAATTATTTATTGGTATAACTATGAGGAAGAATTAGGAGATCCATATTACTTATCAATAAGGTTAGCTGCTGAAAAAAAATGTAATGAAAATAATTTTAATTTGGTGAAGCTAAGTGAGGATAGCAGTATTGAGGATATTAAGAATGTTAGTGGAATAATTGCTATTGGAAAGTTCTCTTCAAGTACCATAGATAAATTAGCAAGTGCTAATGATAATATAGTATTTGTAGATTTTTCACCTGATGAAAATAAATTTGATTCAGTGATGGCGGATTTAGGAAAAGCAACTTATGAAATCTTAGACTATTTGTACAGTTTAGGCCATAGAAAGATTGGTTTTATTGGTGGAAAGAAATTAGAATGCATAGATTATAGAGATACATATTTGGATAAAAGGGATATAAAATATAAAGAATTTATGGAAAGTAAGAACATCTATAATAATAAATACATATATGAGACAGAGAAATTTACTTTTAAAGCTGGATATAATCTTATGAAAGAAGCATTAAAATCTAAAAATAACATAACAGCTTTTTTCATTGGAAATGATACAATGGCAGTTGGAGCTTACAAAGCAATTTCGGAGGAAGGATTATCAATACCAGATGATATAAGCATAATTGGATTTAATGATCAGCCTAGTGCAAAGTATATGATACCAGCCCTAACTACGATAAGAATACCAAGTGAGTATTTAGGAAAAGCAGCTGTTGACTTGCTGTTTGAAAATTTGAATGGAATTAGGGAATATAATAAAAAAGTAATAATACCAACTGAATTTAAAATTAGAGAGAGTTGTAAGAGAATATAAAAAATAAGCAGTAGCCTTTTTGTAGAAAGGGGTTACTATTTTTTTGCTCTAAAAAATATATATTGCAGAAATAATTCTTCATCATAATCTAAAAATATTGAAAGAATTTTAGCCGTAATTGTGAATTGTGCATTGTGAATCGCAACATATATATTTAAACTTTTTAAGAATTAGATAAAGAAAAAATACAAAAAGCATGTTAGATTCTTATCACCATTAAATCTAACGTGAAGATTAAATTCTTTCATTGAAAAAGACGAGTTTAATACTTATATCAAGCTAATAAAAAAAGTGCTAATAACCAAAAAAAGTACAAATCCCAATATTAATATTATAAAATTATTACAAATTGATACCAATAATGCAATAACGTTTACTATATTGAGAATGCTATAATGTAAACAAATACATAAGTGATATAAAGTGGAAAATTACTTATGTATAAACTTTAATTTGAAGGGGGAATAATTAATGAAACTTAAAAAAATTATGGCTGCAGTTGTAACTGGCATGATGGCTTTTAGTTTAATGGCATGTGGTTCATCATCAGGTGGTAGCAACGCTTCGTCATCAAGCAAAGGAAAAGATGATAAAACAATTACTATATGGGCTTGGGATGATACATTCAATATAAAAGCAGCTAATATGGCTAAAGAAAAATATCTAAAGGATCATCCGGATGTAACTATTAATGTAGTAAGTATGGCACAAGATGATGTAGTGCAAAAATTAAATACAGGTCTTTCATCTGGAACATATGATGGACTTCCTAATGTTGTGCTAATTGAAGATTATAAAATTCAAAATTATTTGCAATCTTATCCTGGTGAGATTAAAGATTTAAGTGGAAAGATAGATAAAAGTAAATTTATGGATTACAAATTAAAGTCTATGCAGCAAGGTGATAAGACTTATGGAGTACCATTTGATAGTGGTGTAACAGCGCTATTTTATAGAACAGATTTAATTGAACAAGCTGGATATAAGAAAGAAGATATGCAAAATCTTACTTGGGAAAAATATATAGAAATCGGTAAAGCTGTTAAAGCTAAAACTGGAAAAGCTATGATAACTATAGATCCAAGTGATTTAAATCAACTAAGAGCTATGATGCAGTCAGCTGGTTCATGGTATGTTAAAGATGATGGGAAAACAGTAAATATTGCTGGTAATCAAGCTTTAAAAGATGCGATTAATATATACAAGCAAATGGTTGATGCAGGAATTACAAAACAAGTATCTGGATGGGACGCATTTATAGCAGCATTCCAAAAAGGTGACGTTGCTACTGTGCCAAGTGGATGTTGGGTTTCATCTTCAATACAAGCTTCTGAAGACCAAAGTGGAAAATGGGCAGTAGCAGCTATTCCAAGAATGGCTTCAAATCCAAAATCAGTTAATGCATCTAACCTTGGGGGTAGTAGCTGGTATGTTCTAGATAAGGTTGGAAATTCAGATTTAGCTGCTGACTTTTTAGCAAGTACTTTTGCATCAGATGATGCTTTAATGAATGAGTTAGTTCCAGCAATTGGTTTAGTAAGTACGTTGAAATCTGCAAGTACAAGTGAAAATTATAGTAAGCCAATAAAATTTTATGGCGATCAACAAGTGTTTAAAGATTTATCAGCTTGGGCTGAAAAGGTTCCATCTGTAAACTATGGTCTTTACACATATCAGTTAGAAAGTGTTATGTCAGAAGGAATGCAGGCTATTGTTGGTGGAGCTGATATAGATGAAACTCTTCAAAAAACTCAAGCTCAAGCAGAAGCGGCTGTAAGTAAATAACAGAGATAAAATAACCGTAATTTGAAAAATATGAATTTGTAAAGGCTATTTGTTAAAAATCTAAATACATGTTTAGCAAATAGCCTTTTATAAACCTCAAAGGAGTTGAAAAAATGAAACGTAAAATTGGATCTGGTATTAACAGCAAAGAAAACTTTTGGGGATGGGTTTATGTAGCATTAGGTACGTTTTTAATAGGATTATTTGTGTTTTTACCAATGATACAATCTTTGATAATGTCACTACAATCAGGTAAAGGCAATAATTTGAAGTTTAGTGGTTTTAGTAATTATGTAAGAATGTTTTCTGATGCAACATTGATTAAAGCAGTTGGAAATACATTTGTATTTTTAATAGTCCAAGTTCCAATAATGATTATTTTAGCACTTATTATTTCTTCAGTTCTTAACGATAAAAAATTAAAATTTAGCGGTTTTTTTAGAACAGCAATTTTCTTGCCTTGCGTAGCATCCCTAGTTGGGTATTCAGTTATTATAAAGAGTATATTTGCATCAGATGGTTTAGTAAATAAATTACTCATTAATATTCATTTAATCTCGGTGCCAATTGAATGGATTACAGATCCATTTTGGGCTAAGATATTAATTATTATAGCTATAACTTGGAGATGGACAGGCTATAATATGATATTTTATTTGTCAGGCTTGCAAAATATTGATCATTCAATTTATGAAGCTGCAGAAATTGATGGGGCATCTCCATTTAAAAAATTCACATCTATAACAGTACCACTATTAAAACCTATAATATTATTTACAACAATCACTTCGACAATTGGTACATTACAGTTATTTGATGAACCTATGAATATTACAAAAGGTGGTCCAGCGAATGCAACAACTACCATTTCTAAATATATATATGATTTATGTTTCACATATACACCAGACTTTGGATATGCAACAGCAGTAGCTTATCTTGTTGTTATTATAGTAATAGTATTAGCTATAATTCAGTTCAAAATAGGAGGAGATAAGAATGACAAGTAAAATGAATAGAGTATTCAAATATATATTTTTAAGTGTAGCATCGTTTGTCTCCATATTTCCGTTTTTTTGGATGGTTATTAGTGCGACCAATAAATCAGTAGATGTGACAAGAGGAAAATTAATTCCAGGAAGTAGCTTTATGGAAAATTTAAATAATCTTTTTAAGCCAGAATTAGGCTTTGCTTCTTCCTTAGTTAATTCAGCAAAAATCGCAATTATAACTACAATTCTTGCACTTCTTGTTTCGTCTATAGCAGGGTATGGGTTTGAAATATTCAGAACAAAAGCTAGAGATAGACTATTTAACATTTTACTTCTGTCTATGATGGTCCCATTTTCAGCATTAATGATTCCATTATTCAAATTTTTCTCAAATTTAAAAAGTTCACAATTAAGCTTTCTTGGGGTAAATACATTATGGGCTGTAGTTTTACCTAGTGTTTGTACTGCATTTTTAATTTTCTTCTTTAGACAAAACACAAAGTCCTTCCCTAAAGAAATTTTAGAAGCAGCAAGAATTGATGGATTAGGTGAGGTTGGAATTTTCTTTAAAATATTTTTTCCAACTATGAGAACAACTTATGCAGCTGCAGCGATTATAACATTTATGGGCGCATGGAATGCTTATTTATGGCCATTGATTGCATTACAATCACCAGAAAAGAAAACTGTTTTACTTATAATTTCAAAGTTAGCATCAAGTTATTCTCCAGATTATGGGTTAATAATGATGGCTATAGTAATTACGACTTTACCAACTGCATTTGTATTCTTTGTTATGCAAAAACACTTTGTCGCAGGAATGACTGGTTCAATAAAATAAAATTTAATAGAAATAAAAATATAAGTATATATAAATTATGAATAATATAATTCATTAAATAATTAGAATCTGAAAAAATAAGAGTTTTATAAAATATTGGAGGTTAAGCTTGTGAAGAAGGAATTTCCTGTACTTAGTAGTAAAATAAATGGATTTTTGCATGGTGGTGACTATAATCCAGATCAATGGCTAAATTATCCCGAAGTATTAAAAGAAGATGTGCGGCTTATGAAACTTGCAAATTGCAATTGTGTATCAATAAACATATTTGGCTGGAGTGCAATAGAGCCGGAAGAAGGGAAATATAAATTTGATTGGTTAGATAAAATTATGAATGATATGGAAGAAAACAATATTCATGTAATTTTATCGACTCCAAGTGGTGCAAGACCTGCATGGATGTCAGAAAAATATCCAGAGGTCTTAAGAGTAAATAGTGATAGAAGTAAAAATCTTCACGGTCAGAGACACAATCATTGCTTTACTTCACCTGTTTATAGGAAAAAGACATATGAAATAAATAAAATTCTTGCTGAGAGATATAAAGATCATCCAGCGCTTATTATGTGGCATGTTTCTAACGAATATGGAGGAGAATGTCACTGCGATCTCTGTCAAGATGCTTTTAGAGAATGGCTTAAGAGAAAGTATAATAATAATTTAGATAAATTAAATGAGGCTTGGTGGACTGGTTTCTGGAGTCATAGATTTAACAATTGGTCACAAATCGAAAGTCCGTCTGAAAAGGGTGAAATGTTTGTTCATGGACATAATTTAGATTGGAAGCGGTTCGTTACAGATCAGACAATAGATTTTTATAAAAATGAAATTGCCCCCATAAGAGAAATAACACCTAACATACCTGTAACAGCTAATTTCATGGGCAATTATCCACGTATGGGCTTGTTCACAGGTTTAGATTATTGGAAGTTTGCAAAAGAAGTGGATGTTGCTACATGGGACAACTATCCTGCATGGCATAATGATTTTGAAAGTACTGAAGATCTTGCAGCTAATGTTAGTTTTGTGCATGATATATACAGGTCGTTAAAAGGTGGACAGCCGTTTTTAATAATGGAAAGTACTCCAAGTCTAGTAAATTGGCATGATACTAATAAATTAAAGCGCCCTGGAATGCATTTATTATCATCAATGCAAGGTGTGGCTCATGGAGCAGATTCTGTTCTATACTTCCAATGGAGAAAAGGAAGAGGAGCTTCAGAAAAATTCCATGGTGCTGTTGTAGATCATTGTGGACATGAGAATACAAGAGTATTTAGAGAAGTTACAGAAGTTGGCGAAGTCTTAAAAAAGATTAAAGAAATTCAAGGGTCAGTTAAAGAATCAGAAGTGGCCATAATATTTGATGTTGAAAACTTATGGGCTATCGATGATGCGCAGGGCTTAAAAAAATGTAGAAAGGGCTATGAAGAAAGCTGTCAAGCAGCTTATAAAGTGTTTTGGGAAAATGGAATTTCAGTAGATATTATTAATATGGATTGTGATATATCAGATTATAAACTTGTAATAGCACCAATGCTATATATGATAAGACCAAATGTTGCAGAAAGAATTAATGAATTTGTAAAGGCAGGAGGAACTTTTGTAACTACTTATTTCAGTGGAATAGTGGATGAAAATGATCTTTGCTTCTTAGGAGGATTTCCAGGACCACTTCGAGAAGTAACTGGAATTTGGTCAGAAGAAATAGATTCACTATATGATGATGAAGTGAATTATATAGAATTTAAAAATGATAAAGTTAAAGAACTAAAGAGCCAATATGAAGTAAAAGATTACTGTGACTTAATCCATGTGGAAACAGCAAAAGTTCTTGGAGTGTATAAAGAAGATTTTTATGCTGATATGCCTGCGTTAACAGTTAATAACTATGGGGAGGGAAAAGCATATTATATTTCAGCAAGAACGGGAGCGGATTTTAACAATGATTTTTATTCAAGTCTTATTAAGGATTTAAATATTAAGAGTGTTATAGAGGGAGAATTGCCACAAGGTGTTACAGCTCAAATGCGTTCTAATAAAAATAATAAGTATACTTTCATTATGAATTTCACTGAAGAAGAAAAAAAGGTGGATTTAGGAGAAGAAATATATTTTGATATGCTTTCTGATGAAAAAATCAGTGGAAAAATCATATTAGATAAATATGGTCTAAAAATACTAAAGCAAGTTAATCATAATAAATTATTAGAATAAGAAAAATTCTTTATGTATATATGTTGCAATAATAAATTGACATTTAAAATTTCAATAAGACAAGTGTTTAGTTAAGGCCAGAATGTAGAAATTAAATTGTGATATATATTAAAAAATTAATATATTACCCCCAATTAAGATAAAATCACTATAAATAATTTGAAAGTTTGTAGTGATTTTATCTTATTTATAAGTGAGGTGAAAGAATGAAAATTAACAATGAATTAATTTAATGCTATACTATAAATAAACTAAATAGGTATAAATTAGATAAAATATTTTAAATAAATAATAAAAGTTGAAAGGATAAGTTATTTATGGATAATAGTAAAATTTGTGTTGTAGGGTTAGGTGGAGTTGGAGGATATATTGGCTGTATGCTTGCAAAGCATTTTTCTAATGTTTATTTTTTAGCAAGAGGCAAAAGATTAGAATCAATAAAAAATAATGGTTTGAAATTATACAGTAATCTTCATGGAGAATTAAATGTACATCCTAAATTAGCAAGCGATAGCGCTGATGAAATTGGAATAATGGATTATATTTTTATATGTGTTAAACATTTTTCTTTGGAACAAGTATGTAAACAAATAAAACCGATGATTAATGAAAATACTGTAATAATTCCATTAATGAATGGAGTTGGAGTATCTGAAAAAGTAAGAAAATTTATAAATAATGGCCAAGTTATTGATGGTTTAATATATATAGTTTCTGGGGCAGAAAAAGATTTTTCAATACATCATGCAAGTTCTTATTGTAAGATACATATAGGGTATGGCTTAAAAAACAATGATGAAGTACAGAATGCATTAATTAGAATTCAAAAAATATTACAAGAAGCTGAAATCATTTGTAAAATAGAAGAAGATATAGAAGCTGCAATTTGGAGAAAATATATATTAAATTGTGCTTATAACGTAATAACTGCTTATTATAACGCAACAACAGCAGAAATCATAAAAAATGATGAAGCAGTCAATCAAACTAAAATATTACTAAAAGAAGCTTGTGCTGTAGCTCGTAAATTAAAAATTAATATTTCTGGCGATTTAGAAGAAGAACATTTTTATCACTTAATGAATAAGCAAGCTGGAGAATCAACAAGTTCATTAAAAAGAGATATTGAGGCAGGAAGGCAAAATGAATTAGAGGTCTTTTCTGGAAAGTTAATTGAACTAGCTTTAAAATGTCAAGTAGAAGTTCCGATGAGTCAATTTTTCTATAGAGAATTAAAGAAAAAAAGTTAAGAATTATAGAATGCGTTTTATTACTAAAAAACTATAATATGTTGTATTTGAAACTTAATATATTCTAGAAAGTTTAATTCATAAGAGATTACTCCAAACTATTGGGCGATTCAAAACAAATAATTTTATAAAGAATGAATTATACTATTTAGAACTTATATACAACATATTATAGTTTTTAAATTTTTATTCTTTAGCAATTTATATTCAAGTTAAATCTGTGAACGTTGTGCCCCTTGAGGACATAAGTTACGGAAAAGGCTGGTTCAGAAAGTTATGGCTCGCAAAGAGAATAAAAAAAGAAAATTAAAAAAAGAAAATATATTCGCCTGCATAAAATAATGTTCTTATATTTAGAATAGTTCAGTATTGTAGCATAGCTACTATTTTTATAAATGCATAGCTGCCGTTTCTGATGTACAGATTTTTCCTACATAATTTAATTCTCTATAAATTCCTTTTGAGCAGGTATTGTTACTCTTACAGTAGTTCCTTTACCTAGTTCACTGCTGATCGAAATGCCATAGTCATCTCCATATAGAAGTTTAATTCTATCATTAACATTTTGAATACCAATACTTGTGAAATGTTCATGCTTTTTAGAGGCGTCATTAAGAATTTTTTTGACTTCTTCAGCTGTCATGCCTACGCCATTATCTATGATTTCACAAATTAAATTTTGATTTTGTTCATTTACAAACACATGTATAGACCCATTATTTCGTTCATTAAAGCCATGAAAAAATGCATTTTCAATGAAAGGTTGCAAAATTAATTTTGGAATTACATAGTTTTCACAATTTGGCATTACGAAAAAATTTACATTAATATTATCTCCATAGCGCATATGATTAATTAAAACATAGTTATTTAAATTTTCTATTTCTTCTTGTATTGTTATCATTTCATTTTTATTACTGATAGTATTTCTAAGAAGCGATATAAATGCATCTATAGTTTGTATGGACTTTTCTGTACTTCCTTGCCACATAAGCCACTTGATTGAAGCTAAAGTATTGTAAATAAAGTGTGGATTAATTTGCATTTGCAAAGCATGTATTTCGGCTTTTCTCTTTTCTTTCTGCATTTTTATCTGAGCATGAACATAATTATTTAAACCATCTAGCATATAATTAAAATTAGCTGATAGTTCACGAACTTCATAGCTTCCGACAACAGGAATATGATTGTTGAAATCACCGTGAATTATTTTGGGCATAACTTTAACAAGAGCTGAAATTGGTTTTGTCGTTCTTCGTATTACAAAGAAAGTAATAGCAATGAATATTGATGCAATTAATATGCTTACTGCTATAATTTCAGAAGAATCATATATCTCACTTAACACTATATTTTTATCAATCGTACCAACTATATTAAAATTGTAAGTTGATAAATGCTTTGATAATATTGCCACATCAGAAGAGCCTAATTTAGTGTTAACGTACTTTAGGCTATTATTTAAAATAACATTTGATATATTATATAAATCTAAATTCTTCGTCCCTATTTTTGAGGAAAGGCTAGAAGAAACAATAGTGCCATCACTTGATATAATAGAAATACTATTTCCATTACCTACAAAATAATCATAATATTTATGAAATGTATGCTCGCTGATAAGTACATATACAAATCCATAGGGCTCTCGTGTAAGTTTGTCACATAAAACCTTTATGGCCACAATGGTACTAGAGTTCTTTGTAAGTTTTGTAAAGCCATGATCTAAGTATTGATATAAAACAGTATTTTTATTATCTAATGCTTTTTTAGTAAAGCTGCTATTTAAAACTTCATTAGTATCTATAATAAGGCGGTCATAATCACTTGCTACATAAGTATTACCATTAATGCCCACAGCTAGTACAGTAATATCATAAAGATCTTTATCAGGGATCATTTTATGGAAGCCTGTAAACATATTATATAAAGTTCGATAATTCTGTTGTGGTGTGAGGTCCTTTTCTGATAAATATCGCTGAAAATCTGGGATATAATCAATCGCATTCATAATATTGATTGTATTATCATTAAACGTATTGAGTTCATTGCTTATTTGTGTTAAAACTTTATAATTTGATTTGCTGAAAGTATCAGCAAGTGTATCTTTTGAAATTTTAATCGTAATAATTCCTATTGAAATAGATACTAAAATAACGCTTATAAGAACAACTGAAGCAACTCTAAAAAACAGGCTCGTAGAATGTACTGATTTTGATAATTTTAGCATAATGAAAAGTCCTTTCCTTTGTTACTAGTATTAATATCTTTTTTTCTAAAAGCGCTAGGAGTGAGTCCGGTAAATTTCTTAAAAACTTTACAAAAGTAACTTTGATCTGAGTAACCAACCATTCCGCTTATATCTGAGATAGGAATATCCTGTTTTAAAAAATCACAAGCTTTTTGTATTCTAATTTTATTAAGAAATTCATTAAATCCCTCTTCATTATGAGAACTAAAGTAGGCTGATAAGTATGAATAATTAAAATTAAATAGCTTAGATACATTAGTTAAAGTGAGTTGCTCGTCGTAATGAACATGAATGTATTGAATAATTTTATTGATCATATGTGAATTTATTTTATTTTCATATGTGTCTATTATTTGTTTAAAGCGATTTAAGAGAGAATTATAGGCCACAAGTAAGTCTTCTGAATATTTAGTTTTATCTATGTCATGAAAGCACTCTTGCTTTAAGAAATTTAGCTTATCTAAATCGAAATTTAAATATTCTAAAGAAGTAATCACATTATAAAAAGAATTTTGAATTAATGCTTTTAATTCAAATTCTGTAAGAGATCTTTGATAAATAGCATTTGTAACGTATATTGTTAGCATTTCGAATGCATTCTGAAATTGCATTATAGAAATTGCTTCTGAAAAACGCTTAAAATTAAATTTTTCTATTATCGATGGTGTTTTGAAGTTGGAAGAACACATTAAAGAAACATTTTTGTTGTAAAAATATTGTTGAGTTAACACTAAGAATTCCTTTTCGTATATATCTTTAATATTTCTACTAGAATAGAAGAGATTGCTCAATACAAAAAATGCTTCTTTAAAACTATTTGAAACTACTTCTGAAATATTTTCTAGCTTACTAAATAAAGAATTATAATTTTTATCATCAAAATTTAGAATTACAACTATGATTTCGTTTTCAATATTAGCAATTTGTATATTATAATTGCTATTTAATCCTTCTAAAGAAAATTCTTTGCCGATTTCTGAAATTGTAAAATCAATAATTTCATGGCGTTTGCTATAATTATCATATATTTTCTTTGCGTTTAAACCAAATAAGCAAAATGATTGAAAAGTAAATATTGTATCAAAGTAGTTAAAGTCAGGATCATTGTCAAAACCTGATATAAGGCGATTTAAGGCGCTATTAGTGAGACTTAAAGAGTTTCCGTCTAAAGTCTTTCTTTTCATTTTAATTGAAATCTTTTTTAGAGTACTTAATAACTCAGAAGGATTTAGAGAAGGTTTTAAAATATAATCAACAGCACCATTTTGAAAAGATGATTTAACATACTCAAAATCGCTATAACTACTTAAGATGATAATTCTTATCTTAGGATATTTGTCCTGCACAAATTTAGCTAATTCAACCCCATTTATTTGAGGCATTACAACATCAGAAATTATAATGTCAGGAATATCCTTTTTTATCATTTCGAGAGCTTCTTGACCATTAGAAGCCTGTCCTATAATTTGAAAGCCTTCTTTTTCCCAATCAATCATATGAGTTATGCCTTGCCGCATAATAAATTCATCATCAACAACTAAAATTTTACTATATTCGTTCAATAGTTAGCACCCCTATTCTAAAATTACCACAAGATAGATAAATATTGCTTAATACTGATTATATATTATAAATTAAAGGTTTTCAATTAAACAATAAATTACTTTAGTAAAGTTTAGTAAAATATAATTGATTTTTTACTAAAAAGATAATAAAATGAAACTATAAATTTAGTTAATAGCATAAATCTAACATCAGAAGATAGGATAAATTAAAGAAGTAATGTAATTGATTACGAAACAAAATCTCATATTAATATTAGCCCATAATTTTTTTATTCTCATATATGTTTAAGTATTAATTAAATGTGACTTTATAAAAAGGTTGCATTTAGTTAATACGATTAACAACTTTAATTTAAAAAAGCAATAACTCTACAAAGTGAAAGTGAGGGGTAAATATGATTAATAATAAACCGTCATTAGATTGGCTAGAAAATCCGGAAATATTTAGAGTTAATAGAATAGATGCTCATTCTGATCATTGGTTTTATGAAAAATTTGAGGATGTTAAATTAGAAGACACCATGCCTCTTAAGCAAAATTTAAATGGAAAATGGAGATTTTCATATAGTGAAAATTCATCATTAAGAATTAAAGAGTTTTATAAGGATGAGTTTGACGTAAGTGGATTTGATTATATTGAAGTTCCAGGTCATATTCAGCTTCAAGGATATGATAAATGTCAATATATTAATACTATGTATCCTTGGGAAGGTCACGATGAATTAAGACCACCTCATATTTCAAAAACATATAATCCGGTGGGAAGCTATGTGACATTTTTTGAAGTTAAAGATGAACTCAAAAATAAGCAGACTTTTATTTCTTTTCAAGGTGTTGAAACAGCATTTTACGTATGGGTAAATGGAGAATTTGTAGGATATAGCGAAGATACATTTACACCATCAGAATTTGATATTACTGATTATTTAAGAGAGGGAGAAAATAAACTTGCAGTTGAGGTTTATAAAAGGAGTAGCGCAAGTTGGATAGAAGATCAAGATTTCTGGAGATTTTCAGGCATCTTTAGAGATGTATATTTATATGCAGTTCCAGAAACTCATGTAAATGATATATTTATAAAAACAGATTTATATGATGATTTCAAAAATGCAAAGTTAAATGCTGAACTTAAAATGATTGGAAATTCAGAAACAACAGTTGAAACATATTTAGAAGATAAAGAAGGGAATAAAATAGCTATATCTGAAAAAGTTCCGTTTTCTGATGAGTTGACTTTATATTTAGATGCGCAAAATATAAGCTTATGGAGTGCAGAAGAGCCTAACTTATACACACTTTATATTTTAGTAAAGAAAAAAGATGGTACTTTAGTTGAGGTTGTAACTCAAAAGATAGGTTTTAGGCACTTTGAAATGAAGGATAAAATTATGTGTCTAAATGGAAAGAGAATTATCTTTAAAGGCGTAAACCGTCACGAATTTAGTGCAAGACGTGGACGCTCAATTACGAAAGAGGACATGTTGTGGGATATTAAGTTCTTGAAACAACACAATATTAATGCTGTTAGAACATCACATTATCCAAATCAAAGCTTATGGTACAGGCTTTGCGACGAATACGGAATATATTTAATAGATGAAGCAAATTTAGAAAGCCATGGTTCATGGCAAAAGATGGGGCAGATTGAACCATCATGGAATGTGCCAGGAAGTCTTCCACAGTGGCAGACAGCAGTTTTAGATCGAGCATCATCAATGGTTGAAAGAGATAAAAATCATCCATCTGTACTTATTTGGTCATGTGGTAATGAATCCTATGCGGGTGAAGATATTTATCAGATGTCTAAATACTTTAGAAAAAAAGATCCTTCACGTTTAGTGCACTATGAAGGGGTAACTAGATGCAGAGAATTTGATGACACGAGCGACATGGAAAGTAGAATGTATGCAAAGGCAGCAGAAATAGAAGAATATCTTAATGATAATCCGAAGAAACCTTATATCAGCTGCGAATACATGCACTCAATGGGTAACTCAACTGGTGGAATGATGAAATACACAGAACTTGAAGATAAATATTTGATGTATCAAGGTGGATTCATTTGGGATTACGGCGATCAGGCGTTGTATAGAAAACTTCCAGATGGAAAAGAAGTTCTAGCTTATGGAGGAGACTTTACAGATCGTCCAACAGACTATAATTTCTCTGGAAATGGTTTGATTTATGCAGATAGAACTATATCACCTAAAGCACAGGAAGTTAAGTATCTATATCAAAACGTAAAATTAGAACCAGATGAAAAAGGGGTGACTATTAAGAATCAAAATCTTTTTGTTAATACTGATAAATATGATTTATACTATATCGTTGAAAGAGATGGAAAACTAATAAAAGATGGTTATCTAAATGTATCTGTAGCTCAAGGTGAAGAAAAATATATAGAACTTCCAATAGAAAAGTATAATTTTCTTGAAGAAATTGTACTTACAACCTCATTAAGATTAGCACAAGCTACACTTTGGGCAGAAAAAGGATATGAAATAGCATTTGGACAAAAGGTTATTAAAGAAAAATCAGATATGAATAATCATAATTCAGAGTCTAAAATGAAGATCATTCATGGAGATGTAAACATAGGGGTTCACGGAAAAGATTTCAAGGCTATATTCTCTAAACAAGAAGGAGGAATCGTATCCTTGAGATATAATAATAAGGAGTTTATAACGAGAACGCCAAAAACTTTCTATTGGAGAGCAACAACAGATAATGATAGAGGAAATAGACATGAATTTAGATGCAGTCAATGGCTGGCTGCTACTATGGGGCAGAAGTATGTGGATTTTTCAGTTGAGGAATTTGATGAGAAGATTACATTATATTATACTTATCAATTGCCAACAGTGCCATCTACTAATGTTAAGATAACTTATGAAGTATCTGGAGAAGGAATAATTAAAGTAAATGTTAAGTATAAAGGAGCTAGCGGATTATCTGAAATGCCTGTAATAGGAATGAATTTTAAATTATTAGCCGAATTTAATTCATTTAGCTGGTATGGAATGGGGCCAGAAGAAAACTATATAGACAGATGTGAGGGTGCAAAACTTGGAATATATGAAAGTACACCAATAGAAAATCTATCAAGGTATTTAGTACCACAAGAATGTGGTAACAGGATAGGAACTAGATGGGTAGTAGTTAAAAATCATAAGAATGAAGGTCTTAAATTTACTTATGTTAAAGTTCAATTTGAATTTAGCGTTTTACCATACAGCAACATGGAATTAGAAAACGCACTTCATATAGAAGAATTACCATCTGTTAATTTTACACATGTGAATATAATAGGTAAACAAATGGGTGTTGGCGGAGATGACAGCTGGGGAGCGCCAGTATTACCTGAATTCTGTATCGATTCAAGTAAGGATTTAGAATATAGTTTTACAATTTCTAAAATATAATACGCACATATAGGAACTATAGATATCCAAAACAAAACTTAGACTTATGCAATAATTTACCGAAAGGACAGGTACTCTGTTGTTTCGGTTACTAAGAATAAGTTGAGGCTTTCTAACATCATAAGTTGCACCATTTCAGCATGCTCCCGAGACAAGCTCGTGACAAGCAAAAATGGAACAACTTATGATGAAGAAATGCCTGCAACATATTCTTTAATGTAACACTGCACAAAAGAGTACCTGTCCTTTCTGATATAGCAGATTTTTCAAGCTATAAGTATATCTCACCGAAATCATAAATATTTTGATTCCGAAAAGCTATGAAAATATCGCTGAAGGTTCTAAGCAGCTGGTTGTGTGCACCTTAGCATGCTCCAACTTTCAGTTTGACAAGCTAAAATGGAACAATCTACAGCTAAGAAACTTTAACAGCTCATTTTCAAATGTTTTCTACACAAATATATTTATGATTTCTAGTGAAGATATGAAATTAAATTTTTAGCGACTTTGTAAATATGTTAATCTAATAAATCGAATTCTTAAACTGTTTATCTATATAGATAAGCCAATTATAAGTTAGATTTATACTATGAAATATATCCCAACTAGAAACTGGAACAAAAGTATGTTATTCATTTCGGCGAGTTATATGCATAAGTTCAGGTCTTAGTTGGTTTATCTATAAAATGTTATAAATTATATAAATGAAAAATATCTATTAGATAAACATCGGTTAAGAGATTCTAGAAGTATATATCTATTAAGTAAAGAAAAAATAGGATACTCATAAAAGCATCCTATTTTTTGTATCATATAAGTTTATCATAATTTTATTAATTAGGATAAACTAAATTTTTCTCAGTTATATTTAATAAGATATCGTTAAAAAATTTATTTGCTAAATATTTTGCCATTGGTAAATTCATATCTAAATAGTTTCCACAATCTTTTGCAGAAGCACCAGGAATATCTCCTTCAAATTCAGCCATAAATTTATATAGTTCTGTAAGTAGAGGAACTATATCTTTAGATTTATAATCACCATGTAAAATTAAATAAAAGCCTGTCCTACATCCCATTGGTCCAAAGTAAACTGTTTTATCTGCATAATCTTTATGATTTCTTAAGAATGTAGCAGCTAAGTGCTCAATTGCATGCATCTCTGCTGTATTCATAGTTGGCTCAAAGTTTGGTCTAGTCATTCTAATATCAAAAGTTGTAAGAACTGTATCACCAAACTTATCTTGTCTTGAGACATATACACCAGGAAGTAATTCTAGGTGATTAATTGTAAAACTTGCTATCTTCTCCATTAACGTCACTCCTTAATATAATTTAGAATAAATGCTCAATAATATACTATAATAGTTACATCTATTAGAACCTTATTTAAATTTGTTTCTATTAAATTTTAACACTTGTAATTTCTATTATCAATAACATGCTTACATATTAGATAATTATCCAGAAAACCATAAAATATATTATATGAAAAAGAATTTATAATTAATAGAGAAAAAGATGATACTTTTAAATGACCAAAGAACATATCAGTGATATTATTTTTATAAAGAATTAAAAACAATAGGAGATAGAAATTATAAATTTAGAATATAGTTTGTATGAATTTGAAAGGAGAAAAAATGAATTATTTAGCGCACATATATCTCGCAGATAGTAGCGAAGAAAATATGTTGGGAAATTTCCTAGGGGACTTTGTAAATAAGTCTTTGGAAAATGAATTTGAACAATCCATAAGGCAAGGGATTATTATGCATAAAAAGCTTGATACTTTCACTGATTCACATCCAGACTTTCTAAGGAGTAGAAAAAGAATTTCAAAAAGTAATAGACGCTTGGCAGGGGTATTGATTGATATATTTTATGATCATTTCTTAGCTAAAAATTGGAAGGATTATTCAACAATGCCTTTAGAAGAATATGCTGATAATTTTTATAGAATACTTAGAAAGTTTTCTTACTGTCTGCCAGATAAATTATTAAGAAGGATGAATTATATTATAGAAGAAAACTGGCTCCTTTCTTACAGAGATATACATGGCATCCAAACAGCAGTTGATAGGATTGCTACAAGATTTGCTAATACAAAGCACCCATTAGTAAATCCTATAGAAGAGTTAATTAATAATTACGAAGGTCTTGAAAATGACTTTAAATGTTTTTATCCTCAGGCAATTGATTATTCGAATAATCTTAAAATAATTCTTTAATGGAATAATTTATAGTAGTTAGAGTTAATGTAGAGTATACAATATATTTTGAATGTTAAACCAATATATTGTATATTTTTATGTTTAGAATATTCTAGCTTATCATAGGAAAACATAATTTTATTGAAATACTAAGCTCTAAATATAGGTAATTTAAGGGTAGAGGAATGGTTTTATATTTTTAAGATGAGCCATTATATGCGAGGATATTCAAAAATTAAATATTTTAATAAGAATATTTAAAAAAATATAGGCGATTAAAGACAAAAAATATAGTATTATATGAAAATCGTGTTATAATATTGCTTGTGAAATATAAAAGGAGGTGCCCTTATGAATAATAAATTGTCCAAAGATGCATATGGCGGTGTGGCTGGTAAGAACTATGTTCCATACATTTCTAATGGTTCTAAGTCGGGTGGAAACGTTTCGGTTTTAATTATTGGTATTATATTGGCTGTTCTATTTGCAGCATCAACGGCCTACTCGGGAATGAAATCAGGACTTACAGTTGCTGCTGGTATACCAGGATCTATAATAGGGTCTGGGTTTATAGCTGTATTTGCAAAGCAAAAAGGTATACTTGGTAAAAATTTAGTTCAAGGTATGTCAAGTGGTGGAGAATCTGTTGCTAGTGGTGTAATATTCGTATTACCAGCAATTCTTTTAATCGGCTCTAAAGTTAGTTTCATAGAAGGTTTTTCTGTTGGAGCAGCTGGAGTTTTATTTGGTATAGGAATAGCTTCTCTTGTTTACAATTACTTAATTGTTGAAGAACATGGAAAATTAATGTATCCAGAATCAATGGCTATATCTGAAACACTTGTTGCTTCAGAAGGTGCTGGAGAATCAATGAAGTTCATGGGAATTGGTTTTGGAATAGGCGGTATTATAACTGTTATAACAAGTTCATTTTTGAATTTAGTTAACAATGTTATAAGTTATGTAAATGAGTCGTTTTATAAGTGGAAATTCGAAGTTGAAGTTAATCCGTTACTATTAGGAATAGGATTCATAGTTGGTATGGAGGTTTCTTTAACCATGTTTGCTGGAGCCATACTAGCTAACTTTGGAATTATGCCATTAATAGGTTACTTCTCAAGTCTTGGAAGAGATGGAGGATCTGTATGGAATAATCCTAATGTTGCTATAAATGCTATGCAAGTTAAAGATATAGCTGGTAGCTATGTAAAATATATAGGGGCAGGAATGATGCTTTCTGGTGGTTTAATAGGCGCTATAAAACTTATTCCGACTATAATATCTTCTATAAAAGAAACTCTTAATGCTAAAGCTTCAAATAGTGGAAAGAGTTCATCTGTTGAAAATATGATATTACTTGGTGGTATAATATTAGGATTTGTAGGTGGTTTTGTAGCATCTAATGGTAATATAGTAATGGCAATACTTGCTTCTATTTTATCATTATTCTTATCATTATTATTTGTTATAGTTTCTGGTCGTTTGACTGGTACTATAGGAACCTCAAATCTTCCTGTATCAGGTATGACTATAGCTTCTATAGTTATTGTGACATCATTATTTGTTGTAATGGGATGGAAGAGCCCTGAAAGCAACAAATCACTACTTTTATTTGGAACATTTATTGTTACTGCTATATCAGTAGCTGGAGGGTACTCACAATCTCAAAAGGTTACTTTTGTAATAGGTGGAGACAAAAGAGAAATGGAAAAGTACTTTGCAATAGCTGGAATTCTAGGTGTTGCAGTAGTTGTTGGTACTATATTATTACTTTCAGATCAACTTGCAATTACTGGTGATAATGTTCCGTTTGCATTACCACAAGCTAATTTAATGTCTACACTAACTGCTGGAATAATGTCAGGCCAATTACCTTGGGTAATGGTAATTGCTGGTGTTGTTATGGGACTTGTTTTATTTATGTTAAACCTTCCTATAATGGCAGTTGCTATAGGATTCTATTTACCTATATCTACAACTACTATAATATTGGCAGGAGCGCTAGTACGTCTATTTATAGAAAAGAATTCTAAATCTGAAAAGGAAAAAGAAGCTAAAGTTTCAAATGGTATAAGCTTATCTTCTGGACTAGTTGCTGGAGGTTCCATTCTTGGACTTGTAGGCATAATATTCCAAATATCAGGTCTTGTAGGTGGAGCTGAGCCAAGTGGATTTGCTGCTTCTAATGGAATGGCGTTCATATTACTAATAGTTTTAGTAATAGCAACTGCAGTACCAATTCTAAAGAGTAAGATAAAAAATGCTGGAAAGTAATAAAGATGTTTTAGAGTTAGTATATAAGATATCTGATGATTTAGAGTATGAAGTGGATAAAGATAATATTGTGACTATACTTTTAAAACAAGACCATAAGGTCCAAAGGTTCTTTAGAAAACTTAAATTCAGAATTCCAGAGTATAAAAAGATTACTTTAGATGAATATGGAAGCTGGATATTATTGCAGATAGATGGAAAGAAAAATGTGAAAGACATAGGAGAAAGTCTAGAAGCAAAATATGGTGATAAGGTTCATCCGCTTTATGAGAGATTATTATTATTTTTAAATCATATTGATGTTAATTGTCACTATATAGAAAAAGTGAATTTTCAAAATTAAATATGATATTTTATTATACTTGTCATAAATTATAATATATAAAGCTAAAGCCATAGAGATTTGAGTTTCTCTATGGTTTTAATTTTTTGTATACATCCTAGAAAGAGCTAAGTAAATATTTTGAATATTATTATAAAGTCCACGATTATCATTATATAATGTGACTATGCCTCAATGAATAGTGGATTTTTTATTTTAGTGATATCAAGCAATTCTGTTTCTTAATTGTTAATATAAAATTTAATGTGTTTGACTCTAAAGAGATGTGTTAGAATAAAAGACTATTTCTAAATTCTAATTTGACTGCAGTTAAAATTTGTATTATATTAAAAGTAGATGGAAAACTTTAATAAATTGGTAATAAAAATTCAAAAGTGTTAACGAATTCGTTATTGGGGGGCTATAAGTGAAAGAAATTAATATGAAATATGGAAGAGATAAAATGAAGGCTTTTATTGAAGAAAAAAATCTTTTGGAGATAATTGAAAGCAACGATTTTAAGAAGAGTAAGACAGAAGATGAAATTATAGCTGAGGCATTGTATAATCCTATTGACAGCGAAAGACTTAAAGATATTGTACATGAAGGTGAAAAAGTTTGTATAATAATTTCAGATATTACAAGAAGTTGGCAAAAGCCATATAAATTTTTATATAAAATCGTAGAGGAACTAAATGAAGGCGGAGTTAAAGACGAAGATATTATATTTTTATCTGCTCAGGGAACTCATAGGAAACAGACAAGAGAAGAACATCAAATACTTCTTGGAGAAAAGCTATCAAAAAGATTTGAAGTTTACGATCATGATTGCTTCGATGAAGAAAACATGATATATCTAGGGGATACAAGCTATGGCACTCCTGTTATGTTAAATAAAAAAGCTATTGAATGTGATCATATAGTTATTACAGGAGCTATAGTTTATCATTTTCTTGTAGGCTGGTCAGGAGGAAAAAAATCTATACTTCCTGGTATTGCATCATTTAAAACAATATCAGCAAACCATTCACTTTCCTTAAATGATGGATTTGGAAGCGGGACAAGAGAGAGTGTGTGCTCAGGAAATATTATAGAAAATCCTGTACATGATGATATGATGCAAGCAGCTGCAATGGTGAAACCTGCATTTATGTTTAATGTAGTCATGGGACCTGATGGAAATATAGCGGGGGCGGTTGCTGGAGACTATATAACAGCTCATGAGGCAGGAAGAAAATTGGTGGATAGTATTGACGGTGTCAATATAAGAAGTAAATCAGATATAGTTATTGCAAGTGCGGGAGGGGCACCAAAAGACATAAATCTTTATCAATCAATAAAAACTTTGATAAATGCCAAAGAAGCAGTTGTAGAAGGAGGTACCATTATAATACTTGCTGAGTGCAGTGAGGGAATTGGAGAAATTAAAGATATTAATGATATGATATTAAATTTTGACAATATGCTTGATAGAGAAAGAGATCTTAGAGAGAATTATACTATCTCAAAATATGTAGGGTACTTCTTCTGCGAAACAGGAGAAAAGTATAGGTTAATTTTGGTTTCAGAAATTGATCCTGATTTGCTGAAGAATACAAAAATTATTGTTGTTAGAACGTTAGAGGAGGCACTTAAAATTTCTTATAATAATGATGAAAATAAAAATCTTACGATTAACCTTATGACTCATGGAGCGACTACACTTCCCAAATTAGTTTAAAATAGTATTTGTCATAAATTGTGAAGTATTTTAATGAAAGCACAACTGTTCTTTATATGGAAGTTAGTGCTTTTTTTCTTTTATGAGACTAAAATCTAATAAATATAAATACTTTGTTAACTAGGAAAACATAAAGGTGAAAAATCAAAATAATATTAATGGAGTAGTTTTTTGAGTAATAAATTTAATAGTGAAATTATAGAAAAAGTAGTGGCGGATCAAAAAATATTCTTATCGTAAAAGTCTGCATTCTTATATAAAATATGCCAACGTATATAAAAATATTTATAAACCTTAACTTAAGTAAATGTGAAGATTTTACCAAATTTTTAAGGAGAATAAGAGAATGGGGAAGAAAAACTAATTTAATGTATCATCACAGCATATATGAGGTTTGTTGACGGTTACTAAAAGTGCTATAATTATGTATAACAGGGGATGACAAAGGGGGAAAGGGTTGTAACAACCGACGGTATTATGAAAAATAAGGTTTTAGCACTTATATTAGCAACAGTAATCACTACAAGTAGTTCAATAGCTGCTTTTGCAGCACCTGATAATGCACAGTTGGATGCTTCAAGACAGAAATATGCTGAAATAGAAAATAACATAAAAGATATTGAAAATAAAATTTATGATTTAGATACTCAGATGGAGCCATTACAAGCAACTGTGGATAAAAATAAAATAGAGATAGATAATATTAATAAAATTACTGAGAAGACAAAAAAGGATATTGAGCAATACAAAAAAGACATCAATGATTTAGATCTAGCTTTAGGACAAAGAGTTAAAGTTATGTATGCATCAGGAGATTTGGAATTTAATTACTTAAATTTTGTTGTTAACTCTGATTCAACAACTGAATTTTTCTCAAGACTACAAGCAGTTAGTAAAATTGTAGGGAAAGACAAGTCTTACATAGAAGATATCAATAACAAGAAAAATGAATTAAATGCTAAAATAAAGTCATTAGACGATAAAAAAGCAGAAATTAGCAAGCTTAACAAAGAGACACAAGATAATTTAAATCAGCTATCGCAAAAAAAGAAAGAAGAAGAACAATTAGCTAATCAGGCTAAGGCAGAAAAAAGTAAATTTGATGAACAGTATTTATCACAACTTGAAAGAGAAGCTGTAAAGTATCAATTTGATGTAATTGATAGTTCAAATAGTTCATCAACAGAGATTCAAGGAGCAGTGAACCAGTTAATTAGTATTAGGGATAGTCAAATTAAGAGCCCAATTGTTACTAAGGAAATTAATGATAAAATAGAAAAAGGAAAGGCAGCCGCGGCTAAAAAGAAGCAAGAGGAAGATAGGATTGCTGCAGAAAGTGTAAAGCAATCAGTAGTAGCTTCAAATGTACAATCAAGCGTCAAATCAAAGAGTAGTCAGAAATCAAGTTCATCTGTAGCTGCGCCATCTGGAGGTAGTGCACAAGCAGTTCTTAATGAGGCATATAAGCATTTAGGAGCATCTTATGTATGGGGAGCAACAGGGCCAAGTACATTTGATTGTTCAGGATTTACAGAATATGTTTATGAGCATGCTACAGGGATAGATATTTCAAGAACAACTTATACACAGATTGATGTTGGACGACCTGTTAGTGAGGATCAACTTCAACCTGGAGACTTAGTGTTCCCTCATGCTGGACATGTTGGAATATATGTTGGAAATGGACAAATGATTCATGCGCCACAAACAGGTGATGTTGTTAAGGTTGGTCCAGTATATAACTTTTACGCAGCAAGAAGAATACTTTAAAAAAGCTTTTATATTGGATTAGAGTATAATATAAAACATAAATCAATTTAGAATATATGATAAGGATAGAAACTTAGTGATTCTATCCTTATTGTTTTTTATTCTATAGGAACTGCTCATGACGGCAAAGCCTTAACAAAGTATACTGAGAATATTGGAAAGCACAATACGTAACTTAACCACAGTCGCCTGTGATTTTTTTATACTAATATGCATTATTGAAATAACTGCATAAAAATTACATATTTAAGTCAGATTAATTGGAGGGATTTATATGAGAATAGACTACAAATATTTATATATTTTCATAGCTTTATTTTTAACTGAAGTATATATTGGAGTTTTCATACATGATAATATAATTAGACCTTTTATTGGAGATGTATTAGTTGTATGTTTAATTTATTTTTTTATTGGAGTGTTTACTAAGAAGGTTTCACCAATACAGGTTTTCATATTTGCTTGCTTAATTGAGATTGGCCAGTATTTTAATTTGGCTTCTCTTTTGCACATGGAAGATTTTAAAATAGCTAAGATAATTATTGGATCAACTTTTGATTTTTATGATATAATTTCGTATTTTATAGGAGCAATTCTTATATTTGAGGATATTTCATAATTAAAATATCCGAATCTGTGGATAACTTTTAGAAATTTTTAAAAAAAGCCGATAGCGAAGC